>JAZKHL010000113.1:0-15271 GCA_040385365.1 Pseudomonadota bacterium
GATTGATGACGCGAAGCCGGGAGCCATCGTCACGGCCCGGTTCTCACGCTAGGCTTGCCTTACATTCAAGGGACATAGGCTGATGACGCGCTCGCATTTCCTGACCGGAACCGCTCTGGCCCTGACCCTGCTGGGAGCGGCCGCCGGCGCCCAGGCCCAGACGTCCCAGTATCCGATCCCGTACGACAGCCGTCGCGGCGTGTTCAGCTTCGCCACCGGGCTGGAGCGGTCGCTGCCCGCGGTGGTCCAGGTCACGACCCTGGGCGTCTCCGAGGGACCGACGACGGGCCAGACCGAACCCACGCCGATGTCCACCGGATCGGGCGTCATCATCGACGCAGCCCAGGGCATCATCGTCACCAACAACCATGTCATCGAGGGCGGCTCGAAATTCCGGGTGGACATGACGGACGGCCGGCTGGTCGACGCCGTCCTGATCGGCGCGGACAAGGCCACCGACATCGCCGTGCTGCAGATCACGGCCCCGGGCCTGTCGCAGGTCGAGGTGGTCGATTCCGACACCCTACGCACGGGCGATCTGGCCTTCGCAGTCGGCTATCCGCTGGGCCTGGACCAGACCCTGACCATGGGCGTGATCTCCGGCCTGGGGCGCTCGGGCATGGGCGATGCGGTGGAGGACTATATCCAGACCGACGCGGCGGTGAACTCGGGCAACTCCGGCGGGCCGCTGCTGGACAGCCGGGGGCGTTTGATCGGAATCAATACATCGATCCTGTCGGGCGATATCGGCGGCGGCAATGACGGCATCGCCTTCGCCGTGCCGACCCGCATCCTGCTGTTCGTGGTCGAGCAGCTGCGCGCCAACGGCGAGGTCACGCGCGGGCGGATCGGCGCGATCCTGGGCTCGCTGACGGCCGACCGCGCCGTCGAGAAGGGCCTGAGCTTCGTGCGCGGCGCACTGGTCGAGGACGTGGTCCCAGGCAGCCCGGCCGAGCGCGCGGGCCTGATGCGCGGCGACATCATCACCCGCATCCAGAACCGACCGGTGTCGAACGCAGGCTCGGTCCAGGCCACGATCGGCATCGCGCCGCCGGGAACCCTGATGGCCATCGTCTATCAGCGAGACGGGGTCACGACGACGACCGAGGCCCGGGTCGAACTGCCGGATGACAAGGACGTGGAGATCGGAGTCAGCGCGATCCAGGCTTACGGCGCGACCCTGTCGGACGGGGCGTCGGGCGCTCTGGTCCAGGCGGTCGAGGGCGGATCGCGCGCGGCTCAGTCGGGCCTGATGGCGGGAGACGTGATCACCGCGGTGGGCGGCGCCCCGGTCGCATCGCTGGCTGATCTGGGGCCGCTGCTGACCTCGGGCGACGCGCTGGAGCTGACCGTCACGCGGGAAGACGCCCCCGTCACCGTGACCATCGCCTCCGTCGACTGAGGGCCAGACAGCAAAACGCCCGCCGTGCCATTGGGGGGGAGGGGGGGCAGGGCGGGCGTCTCGCTTTGGAGGAAGCGTCGGCCTGGCGAAGTCCTTCGGGGACTCGTCCCAGGGGGGCTGGGGGGGCTGTTCAGGATCCGGAACGCGTCCGAACTCCGTCAGGCCGACGGTCTGTATCTCGCGTCCTGATCTGTCCGGCGATGGGCCGAAACGGGGCCATTTGGTGACAGGATCGACTTGCAGCCTTAACGGCTAGGATTTGGCCGTTCTCGTCCGCGGCGGTTTGACGCGGGCCTTCTCTGGCGGGGTCGTTTCTTTCGACACCGGCTCCTCTTCCTCCGCATAGGGCCGGCCATCGCCCGACAGCAGGATGGCGATCCACATCGAGCCCTTGAACTCGGCCAGGATCGCCATGGCCATGACCGCCAACGGCGTCGACAAGAACATGCCGACCACGCCCCACAGCTTGCCCCACAGCGCCAGGGCCAGGAGCACGGCGACCGGGTCGATATTCTGGTTGTCGCCCTGCATGCGCGGCTGGATGGCGTTGCCGACGACGAACAGGATCAGCTGCAGGCCGACCAGCAGGATGATGGCGGGCCAGTAGGTCGGAAACTGCACCAGGGCGAACAGCGGTGGGGCCAGACCTGCGATGGCTCCCCCCAGCACCGGGATAAAGCCGACCACGAAGATGACGAAGGTCCAGAACTCTGCGTTCTGCAGACCGACCAGCCGCATCAGGATCCAGGCGGCGGCGCAGATGATGGCTCCGGTCACGGTCTGAACCCACAGATAGCCCTCGACCCCGCTGCGAACGCGTTCGAACACTTCGCTGGCCTCGGAGCGCGCCTCGCGGTGGGGGAACAGAGTGACCAGCTTCCTGCGGAAACCCACCTGGGCCGCCAGCAGGAAGCCCAGATAGACCATGACGAAAAAGGCGCCCGACACCACGCCCTGCATCTGAAGCGCCAGGGTGGTCAGGGCGCCTCGAACGTCGAGGCCGCCGATCAGCTCCTGAGCCGTCGGCGGCGTGGCCATGCCGAACAGGCTTGCGCCATCGGCGATGATGGCGTCGATCCGTGGTCCGATGTTCCTGGAGACCCCCGAGGCGTCCGTGAAGAACCCCGCCGCGCCGTTCACGATGAAGGCGATGGCGGCCAGAAAGCCGATGACCACGAGCGTCAGGGCCGCCGTGCCCGCCCAATGGCGGGGCAGGCGCGTCCGCGTCTCGATGAACCGCTTCACGCCGTCGATCATAATCAGCAGGAAGATCGCCATGGCCAGGGGCGTCAGGATGTCCCGCAGCCAATAGAGAGCCGCCCCGCCGGCGACGACGGCCAGGGTGACCAGGGCATTGCGGGCCACGGTCGATGTCGGAACGGTGATCGGTGTCTTCATGTCTCGACTTGTCGGGGGCGTCGCCATCCCGGTCAATCAGCGATTGGCTGGAGGTCGGCGAACGGTCAGGCTAAGCAACGTTGGCACGGAGCCTCGCCATGACCGACACCGCCCCTTCCCCCGGCCTCTTCCTCGGCCAGTCTTCGGACGGGCCGTCGCCCCAGGCCGAAATCCTGTTGTGGAACAGGGCCAACCGGCACGGGGTGATCGCCGGCGCGACGGGCACCGGCAAGACCGTGACGCTTCAGATCATGGCGCAGGGCTTTTCCGAGATGGGCGTGCCCGTCTTCTGCGCCGACGTGAAGGGCGACCTCTCCGGCATCAGCCAAGTCGGCGCGCCCAATGAAAAGCTGCTGGCCCGCGCCGCCGGCATGGGTCTGACCCTGACGCCCAAGGCCGCGCCGACGGTGTTCTGGGACCTTTACGGCCAGAAAGGCCACCCGGTCCGAGCCACGGTGTCGGAGATCGGGCCGCTCTTGATGGCCCGGATGCTGGACCTGAACGAGGTGCAGGAGGGCGTCCTGACCGTCGCCTTCCACGTCGCCGACAAGGAGGGCCTGCTGTTGCTGGACCTCGACGATCTCAGATCCATGCTGGTCTATGTCGCCGAGAACGCCGCCCGGATCGGGCGTGAGGTCGGCAATGTCGCCCCCGCCTCGATCGCCTCGATCCAGCGCGCTTTGCTCCAGCTGGAACAGGACGGCGGCGACGCCTTCTTCGGCGAGCCGGCGCTGAGGCTGACGGACATGATGCGCACCGGCCTGGATGGGCGCGGCCAGGTCAATGTGCTCGACTCGACCCGGCTGATGAATAGCCCGCGCCTGTATGGCGCCTTCCTGCTGTGGCTGATGTCGGAGCTGTTCGAACAGCTGCCCGAGATCGGCGACCCCGAAAAGCCTCGGCTGGTCTTCTTCTTCGACGAGGCGCACCTGCTGTTCAGGGACGCGCCCAAGCCGCTGTTGGAAAAGGTCGAACAGGTCGTGCGCCTGATCCGCTCCAAGGGCGTGGGGGTCTATTTCATCACCCAGAACCCGGCCGATATCCCCGACAGCGTCCTGGCCCAGCTGGGCAACCGCATCCAGCATGCGCTCAGGGCCTATACGCCATCGGATCAGCGCGGCCTGAAGGCCGCTTCCCAGAGCTTCCGGGTCAACCCCGCCTTCGACACGGCCGAGGCCATCCAGGCGCTGGGCACCGGCGAGGCCCTGGTCTCGACGCTCGACGAAAAGGGCGCGCCCCGCGTCGTCGCCCGCACCCTGATCCGCCCGCCCGACAGCCGCCTGGGTCCCGCCACCGACGCCGAACGCGCCGCCGTCATGGCCGCCAGCCCGGTCAAGGGCGTCTATGACACCGTGATCGACCGCGAATCCGCCGAGGAAATGCTCGCCGCCCGCCACGCGAGGGATGATGCAGAGACTGCGCCTGCGTCTCGCGAGGCCCCCAGAGGTCGCGCGACCCCTGCCCCCAGGGCTCCGGCCGCGCCGAAGGCGCCGCGGAAATCCACCCGCCAAAGTCCGATGGAAGCTCTGACAAAGTCGGTGTTGAGGACAGCAGGGTCGACCCTGACGCGGGAGCTGCTCAGGGGCGTCCTGGGCAGCCTGAGGCGGCGCTAGACCACTGATCCCAGCCGGGCGTTGGCCAGGTCGATCAGCACGCCGGTGACCTGTGCGCCCGATCCGGTCTGGGACAGCAGCTTGGCCAGGTGCGGCGACAGTTTGCGCGTATCGACCAGAACCATGGCCCAGCCCAGGAACAGCTGCGCCTGCACCGGCCAGCGCGCCAGGACGCGGACGTTGCGGTGGCGCGGGTCCGCTTCGATCGTCTCCATCAGGGCGGTCAAGGCTTCAGGATCGCCCTCCAGGACCTGGACGAAGATTCCGGCCTGCTGGGCCAGGGCGCCGGTGATCCGCCGACGGCCGTTGTTGCGCACCGAGACCGAAACGATCTCCGACAGGTCCAGAGGGCCGTCGGAGGCGCTGACGGCGTCGCTGCGATAGACGAGACGCTCCAGCCCTCGCTCAAGAGGGGCGCGCTCGGTGGAAGATGTCATGGAGTTGGATAGCCTGGGCGGCGAATCCGCCGTCCATCTAGGCGCTTCGGCCGCGAATTGACAGCGATCGTCTCAGCGAGGGATCAGTCGCCACATGCGCAAGGGATGGCGAACCGAGCCTGCTTCGTCACCCGCCGCGTCTCCGCGCCCCATGTAGAGATCGGCCCGCACGGGACCCCGGATCGCAGAGCCGGTGTCCAGCGCCATCACCAGGCCGGTGTAGCCGTGGCGGGCCCCCGTCAGATTGCCGGCTCCGGCCGAGATCCACACCAGGTCGCCATAGGTCCAGCTGGCCGGATCGACGGCGATGGCGCGTCGGGCGGGCAGGGGCACGCCGGCGGCTCCGGCCGGGTCGCCGCCGTCGTCGGGATCGAGGGCGAAATAGATGTAGCGGGGGTTCAGGGCCGTGATCGCCCGCGCTGCCGGCCCGCGATGGGCGGCGAGCCAGGCGCGGATGGCCTCGCCCGAGGTTCCGTTCGCGGGAAGCAGACCCCGCTCCGCCATCGGCCGGGCGATGCCGGTGAAGGGCCGGCCGTTGTCGGCGGCATAGGCGGCGCGCGCCTTGGATCCATCCCCGAAGGTCAGATAGCCCGAGCCCTGGATCTGGAGGAAGAACAGGTCTTCGGCCCGCATCCAGGCCAGAGGCGCAGACGGCGGCGCGCCCGCCTCGATCGTCGCCCGCTCCGGCCCGACCCAGCCACGCGTCCAGCCGGCGGGACGGGCCAGCACCGGCGTGTCGAACACCGCGTCCGGCTGGCGGCGGGCGGCATACTCCGGCGCGAAATAGGCGGTCAGCCGACCCGGCGCGCCGTCCGCCGTCTCGGCCTCCACCACGGCGAAGCCCGCCTCGAAGAAGGCGCGTGCGGCCGAGGGGGTGACCGGCTTGGACAACCGCTTGATGTCCTGAGCCCGCTCGCACTGACGCGCACCGGCCGGATCACGGGCGATGCGACAGGTGTCGGCATAGGCATGGAAGGCGGACAGGTGATCCTCGTCGGCCCAGCCCGGCAGGGTCTGAGGTCCGTCGAGGTTCGACGTCTGCGGGGGTGGCGTCGCAGGGCCTGTCACCGGAGGTGAAACAACCGGCGACGTCGTCGGCGTGACCGTCGAGGTCGCACACCCCGCCACAAGCAGCAGCGCCGCTATGAGGACAGACCGCCGAACGCTCCCCATCGGCCGGTCGCCCGACTAGGCGTTGGCGGGTTCGACGCGGGCGAGGACCCAGTTGGGGTCGGACGCGCCCAGCGAACGCTCGAAGGTCCAGTGTTCGGCGGTGCGGCGTTCCTCGATGCGAGGCTCGGCCGTCGCGCCCGGGGTGGCCTCGGCTTCGGGCGGTTGGATCTTGGAGCGGATTTCCGCCAGGAACCTGACCTTGGCCACGGCGCGATCGCCCTCGGCCGAGGCCAGTTCCAGATCGGCCCGGGGCGGATGCAGGAACTCGACCTGCTCGGTCTCGCCCCGAACCTCGCGGGCCGCGATCCCGGTCTCGAACGAGGCGAGGACGGCGGGGGTCAGCAGGGGCTTCAGGACGGTGCGGTCGCCCGAGGCGTAGCCGCGCACGATGGTCTCATAGGCCTGACGGGCGCCGTCGACGAATTTGGCCGGATCGAAGGCCGGATCGCGGGCCCGAAGGGAGGCGGCGGCGGCGAGCGTCGTCGCGTCCACGCCGGGTGTGCGAACTGGGGCCTCTGCGCCGGGCGCGGGCAGGGCCGTAGACTTGGCGTCCTCCTGCGGCTGGCGGCCGACCTTCTTGCCCAGCACATTGTACAGCTGGAACAGCACGAAGGCCGCGATGACGGCGAAAATGACGATCGAGACCTGAACCGGCACGGAGTATCCCTGAAAGACGGCCTGGCCCGGCCCATGTCGGGCCAAGCGCAGTCGGTGTGGACGATTACGGTCTGATATAGGCGCGCGCAAGGCGGGGCGCACCCTGCGCGACAACTGTGCCCGTGTTGCGATGGGGGGTGTCGGATGCTAGTCGCCCGCCCTTATCCCTTCGCCAGCTTGAACGGCTCTGTTTTCATGACCGACGTTTCGCCCTCCGACGCCAACGGCGCCGCCTTGAACACCCAGCCGCCGGCTCCGGGCTTCCGCATCCTGGCCCAGTATGTGCGCGACCTGTCGTTCGAGAACCCCAAGGCGCCCGACAGCCTGCGCATCGACGGCAAGCCGCAGATCGACATGGGCGTCGAGATGAACGCGCAGGGCCGCCCCGACGGCCTGTTCGAAGTCGACCTGAAACTGTCGATCAAGGCCTCGACCGATGCCACGGCGGTATTCCACGTCGAACTGCTCTACGGCGGCCTGTTCCAGCTGACCGGCATTCCCGAGCAGGACATCGAGCCGATGCTGCTGATCGAATGCCCGCGCTACCTGTTCCCCTATGCCCGCGAGATCATCGCCCGCGCGACCTCGGACGGCGGCTTCTATCCGCCCTTCATGCTGGATCCGATCGACTTCGCCGGCATCTATACGGCGCGGATGCAACAGCAGGGCCAGCCGGGCGGCGCGGCATAGCCTCTACGCGGTGGGCTCCGCCTCGAGCCCATAGCCCTGCCACAGGGACAGGTCCTTCAGCGTCGCCGTAAGGAAGGCGCTGTGGGCCTGCGCCTCCTCGGGGCGGATGCGCGAACCCAGCGGACGCGGACGCGGGGCATAGCCGCCTGCGGCCGCATGAGCGGCGGCGGCCTGGCTCTCGCGACGGCTGGACAGGTCCAGCACCCGCTCCTTGCCGCCCTTGAGCTCCAGATAGACCTCGGCCAGAAGCCGCGCATCGATCAGGGCGCCGTGCAGGGCGCGATCGACGAGCGAAATCTTGTAGCGTTTGCACAGGGCGTCCAGCGAGTTGGGCATGCCCGGAAACCGCTTTTGGGCCAGTTGCAGGGTATCGATCCAGCGCGTCTCATGCAGCAGGGCGTGGCCGCAGCGGCCGCATTCGTGGTCGATGAAGTTGCGGTCGAACTGGGCGTTGTGGGCGATGACCTGGGCATCGCCGATGAACTCCATCAGATCGACGACGATGGCGTGGAATTTCGGGGCGTCCTTGACCTTGTCGTCGGTGATGCCGTGCACCCGGATCGCGTCGGGCGGGATCAGCCGTTCGGGATTGACCAGGCGGTGAAAGGTCCGCCCCGTCGGCAACAGGTCCATGATCTCGATACAGCCGACCTCGATCAGCCGGTCGCCCGTCTTGGGGTCGAAGCCGGTGGTTTCGGTGTCGAGGACGATTTCGCGGGCCATCCCCTATTAGTGGGCCGCTTCGTCGCCGGACGAAAGTGTCCGGCGGCGGGGTTTCCAGCCCGGCGCCAGAACCATCCCCACGATTTCGACGACCCGTGTCCGGGCGACGTCCAAGCCCCGGCTGGTGTCGATGACGAAGTCGGCGCGGCGGCGTTTCTCGGCGTCGGGCATCTGGCGGGCCAGAATGGCTTCGAACCGCTCGCGCGTCATGCCGGGCCGGGCCAGCACCCGCTCTCGCTGGGTCGCGGCGTCGGCGGTGACCACCACGACCGCGTCCACGGCCCGGTCGCCGCCGGTCTCGAACAACAGAGGGATGTCGAGCACGGCCAACCGCACGCCCGCCGCCCGCGCCGCCTCCAGATCGCCCTGACGCCCCATGGCGACCAAGGGATGGACGAGGGCCTCCAGCCGACGAAACGCGGTGTCGTCGCGGCCCAGCGCCTCGGCCAGCCGCGTCCGATCGATCGCGCCATCGACCACCACGCCGGGAAAGGCCTCTCCGACTGGCGCGACCGCCGCCCCGCCGGGTGCATAGAGGGCATGGACCGCGTCGTCGGCGTTCCAGACCATCCCGCCCTGCTCGGCGAACATCGTGGTCGTCGTCGACTTGCCCATGCCGATCGAGCCGGTCAGGCCCAGCACGATCACTCGGCCTCTCCGAGATGCGCCAGCAGCATCGGCCGAGGGTCCAGATCGGGCGGAGACACGCCGAAGATCGCCTGGAACGACGGCCCGGCCTGGCCGATCAACATGGCAAGGCCGTCCACAGTGACCAGACAGGCCTCGCGTGCGGCCTGGAGGAAGGGCGTGACGACCGGCTTATAGGTCATGTCCATCACGGTGGTGGACGGGTCGAGCGCGGCGAAATCGATCTCCGGCCCCACGGTGAGCGCATTGACGATCAGGGCCGCGCCGTCGAACGCCGCCGGACCCTCGGCGACCGTCACCGATCCGCCCAGGTCGGCCGCGAGCGCCTCGGCCCGCTCGCGCGTGCGGTTGACGATCCGGACCTGGGCGCCGGCGCCGGCCAAAGTCGCCGCGGCCGCCCGCGCCGCCCCGCCCGCGCCCAGCATGACCACCGCCGAGCCGGCCAGGGTCAAGGCCGGGGCCTGCGCCTTCAGGGCCAGCAGCAGGCCCAGTCCGTCGGTGCTGTCGGCGCGGACATGGCCTTCGCGAAAGACGAGGATGTTGGCCGAGCCGCTGTCACGCGCCGTGTCCGAGGCCTCGTCCGCCAAGGTATAGGCCTGTTCCTTGAACGGCGCGGTGACGTTGATGCCGACCAGCAGACCGGCCCGGCCGGCGGCGACCAGGGCGTCGAACCCGGCGGCGTCCCTGGGCGCGAAGGGGGCGTAGACCGCGTCCATCCCGGCCGCCGCGATCCAGGCGTTGTGGATGACGGGGCTGAGCGAATGGGCGATCGGATTGCCGGCGATGCCGCCGACCACCGCCGCGCCTGTGATCCTGGCCCGGCTCATGTGGTGATCACGCCCGCGCGACGCAGCTCGGCCAGCACCGGCCATAAAGGCATGCCCAGAACGGTGAAGTAGTCGCCCTCGACCCGCTCGAACAGCTGGGCCCCCATTCCTTCCAGCCGGTAACAACCGACCGAGCCGAGCAGTCCCTCGCCCTCGGCCGCCAGATAGGCCGCGAGGAAGTCGTCGGAAAAATCCCGCATCGTCATCCGAGCCATGTCGACGCCCGACCAGACCACCGCGCCGTTCGTGGCCAGGGCCGCCGCCGAATGCAGCTGGTGGGTGTGGCCACGCAGGCTTTTGAGATGCTCGCTGGCCGCCGTCAGATCGGACGCCTTCGACATCATGCCGCCGTCGAAGGCCAGGGTCTGGTCCGACCCCAGCACCCAGGCCGCCGGATCTCGCCGTGACACCGCCAGCGCTTTGGCCCGGGCCAGCTCCAGCGCCAGTTCGACCGGGTCCATTCCGGCGAGCGACGTCTTGATCGCGTCCTCGTCCACCCCAGCGTCCTCGGCCACATAGGATACGCCGGCGCCGGTCAGCATGGCGCGACGGGCGGCGCTGCGGGACGCCAGGATCAGGCGTTCTCCGCCTACCACGAGGCGCCCACGCGGCTGGACCGACGCTCGGTCAGCAGGTTCAGGATCGCCGCCGCCGTTTCTTCGACCGAGCGGCGGGTCACGTCGATGGTGGGCCAGCCGCGCCGCTCGAACGCCCGCTTGGCCTTGATCGTCTCGTCCCTGACGGCATCCGGCTCGACGTAGGAGGAGGCGTGGGTTGCGTTCAGTCCGTCCAGGCGGTTCCTGCGGATTTGGATCAGCCGGTCGGGGGAGACCGTCAGGCCGACCACCAGCGGGTTCTTCAGGCTGACCAGCCGTTCCCCGTCCTCCTGGCCCGGCACCAGAGGCACATTGGCCGCCCGGACCCCCCGGTGGGCCAGGTAGATGCAGGTCGGGGTCTTGGACGTCCGGCTGACGCCCACCAGCACCACGTCGGCCCCCTCCAGCTGCTCGGCCGTCCCCTGCCCGTCGTCATGGGCCATGGCGTAATCCAGCGCGCCGATGCGGTTGAAATAGTCGTGGTCCAGCGCGTGCTGGGCCCCCACGCGGGTCGACAGGGCCGCGCCCAGGTAGCGCGACAGGGCGCCCACCAAGGGATCCAGCGCGCCGATATGGGGCATGTCCAGCTTGCGACACCCCTCTTCCAGCTGCGCCCTCAGTTCGCGGTCGACGATGGTGTGCAGCACCACGCCGGGCGCCATGGCGATCTCGGCCAGCACCCGCTCCATCTGCTTGTCGGAGCGGACCAGGGCATAGATGTGCTCGATCGGAATGACCCCGTCGAACCGCGCCGTCACCGCCTTGGCCATGGCGTTTAGCGTCTCACCGGTCGAATCCGACACCAGGTGAACATGGAAATAGGTCGCCAGCCGCGACGCCCCCGCAGGCCTCGCCGCGTTCACGCCGGACCCCGGCGAGGGATAACCAAGATCGAATGCGGGTTGATGGCGATGTTTCCTGTGGATCGAGCTGGGCGCCGGACAGCAGGGCTACAGGCGCCGTTCCCTATAGCGCGCGTCCGCATCGCCTGCGAGCCGGGACGAAGGTGGACGTCCGCCTCGTCCGACCCCGGACGATCCCCGCCCGACCGCCGCCCATCGCTTCGGCTGGGGAAATCCTTAACAAGAGGTAAACGGCGCCCACCCCAACCTCAGGTCAAACGCCCAGCCGGGCGCCCGGCCCTTAAGGATTCGTTAAGGATTATCCCCGGTTTCTACAGGGCGGATTGGGCGCGTCCGGTCGTCGCGTTCTCGGGCTGGAAAAGCGCGTTTCGAGCGGGGATCAGGCCGGTTTCATCCCCGCCGTCCCGCCCCCTGCTGACCACTTCCAATCCTTTTCTAATTCTTGATCAGGATAAGAGGAGAAGCGCGGGCTTGAGGGGAGACGCGTCTCTCCGTAAAGCCAAGGTCATGAGCATCACGCCGTCGCTGATCCGTGTCCTCCAGGGCGAGACCCTTGAGCGTCCGCCCGTCTGGTTCATGCGCCAGGCCGGGCGTTATCTGCCCGAATACCGCGCCTTGCGGGCCGAGGCGCCGGACTTCATCGCCTTCTGCCTGAACCCGGAGATGGCGGCCGAAGCCACGCTTCAGCCGATGCGCCGGTTCGGCTTCGACGCGGCCATCGTCTTCGCCGACATCCTGTTGATCCCGCAGGCCTTGGGCCAGGACGTCTGGTTCGAGACTGGCGAGGGACCGCGCCTGGGCCTGCTGCCATCGGTTGGTCGGATGCAGGAGCTCGCCGAGGGCGCGGGTCAGCATCTGCACCAGGTCGGCCAGACCCTGAGCCTGGTTCGCAGCCAGCTGGAGCCGGAACGCGCCCTGATCGGGTTCGCCGGCGCGCCCTGGACCGTGGCCACCTATATGCTGGACGGCCATCACAACACGATCGGCAAGGGCGAGCGCGCCACGGCCCGGTCCTACGCCTATGCCGAGCCCGAGAAGGTCGACGCCGTGCTGGACGTCCTGATCGAGGCGACGGCGCGGTATCTGAAGATGCAGGCCGACGCAGGGGCCAACGCGCTGAAGATCTTCGAGAGCTGGGCCGAGGGTCTGCCCGACGACCTGTTCGAACGGCTGGTGCTGAAACCGCATCAGAAGCTGGTGGCGCGCGTGCGCGAGCTGGGCGTCACCGTTCCCCTGATCGGCTTTCCGCGCGGCTCGGCGCTGCATGCCGAACGCTATGCCCGCGAGGTCGATGTCCAGGGCGTGGCGCTGGATACGGCCTGTTCGCTGGAGCGGGGCCGCGAGGTTCAGAAGATCAAGCCGATCCAGGGCGCGCTCGATCCGTTGCTGCTGCGCGTCGGCGGTGCGGCGCTGGACCGCAGGGTGGATCAGCTTGTCGAAGCCTGGGGTTCCGGCCCATGGATCTTCAACCTGGGCCACGGCATCCTGCCGGACGTGCCGATCGCCCACGTCGAACAGGTCCTGAAGCGATTGGGAGCCCAATAGGCGCATGACCGGAGGCCCGACGTCCGGCAGCTTGACGTCTGGACGGCGGATTGCCGTGGTCCTGTTCAACCTGGGCGGTCCCGACGACGCGGGATCGGTCAAGCCGTTCCTGTTCAACCTGTTCAACGATCCGGCCATCATCGGCCTGCCGGGCCTGTTCCGCACGCCCCTGGCCAGGCTGATCTCGTCGCGACGCGAGGCCAGCGCCCAAGCCAACTACGCCCAGATGGATTCCAACGGCGGATCGCCGCTGAAGGGTGAGACCCAGGCTCAGATGACCGCGCTGGACGCTCGGCTGGCTCAGCTCCTGCCCGGCGACGAGGTCAGGAGCTTCATGGCCATGCGCTATTGGCATCCCCTGACCGAGGAAACTGCCGTCGACGTCGCCGCATTCGGCCCGGACGAAGTGGTCCTGCTGCCGCTCTATCCCCAGTTTTCGACCACCACGACCCAGTCCTCGCTGAAAGCCTGGAAGGCCGCCTACGGGGGCTCGGGCCGCGTGCGGGCCATCTGCTGCTATCCCCGTGCCGAAGGCTGGGTCCAGGCCCAGGCCAAAGGCATTCAGGACAAGCTGGCCGAGGCGTCCCGCGACTATCCCGACCGGCCGATCCGCGTCCTGTTTTCGGCCCACGGCATTCCCGAGAAACTGGTGGAGAAGGGCGATCCCTATCAGGAACAGGTCGAGGCCACCGTCGCGGCCGTGGCCGAGGCCGCCGGTCTTTCGGATTGGCTGCTGTGCTACCAGAGCCGGGTCGGGCCGCTGAAATGGCTGGGGCCCTCGACGCCGGAGGCGATCCTGGCGGCCGGGGCGGACGGTGTGGGGTTGGTGGTGACGCCGATCGCCTTCGTTTCCGAGCATATCGAGACGCTGGTCGAGCTGGACATCGAATACGGCGAACTGGCCCACGAGGCCGGCGTCCATCCCTATCTGCGCGTGCCCGCCGTCGGCGTGTCCGAGCCCTTCATTGCCGCCCTGGGCCAGGCCGTGGTCGAGAGCCTGAACCGAACCGGCACCGCGCCGGCGGGACCGGGATGCCAGGCGCGCTGGAAGGCCTGTCCCTTCCAGAAACAGGCGGCCTGAGGGGCTTGGTGTGATGAACTGGTACGATCTGGCCCGTGGCCTGCATATCCTCGCCGTCATCGCCTGGATGGCCGGGCTGCTGTTCCTGCCGCGCCTCTATGCCTATGACGCCGAACAGGCCGACAAGCCCGAGCCGCTGAAGACCGAGATGCGGACCCTGCTGCGGCTGTGGCAGGGGCGGATGCTGAAGATCATCCTTCATCCCGCCATGGGACTGGCCCTGATCTTCGGCCTGTGGCTGATCCATCTCGACGTGCAGATGCGCGGCGCGGCGTTCCTGGCCGAGCCCTGGATGATCGCCAAGCTGATCGGGGTGGTCCTACTGCTTGGCTGGCATTTCTACATTACGGCCGAGCGCAAGAAGATCCTGGCCGGGACATCGGTGCGGACCTCGAAATTCTGGCGGATGACCAATGAGGTGCCGTTCGTGCTGGCGATCGTCATGGTGCTGTCGGTGACGACGGAGTGGACGTTCGGCTGATCCGTCTCCTCCCCGTCGCTGCTTGGCGATGGGGAGGTGGATGCGAGCCTTGGCGAGCAGACGGAGGGGTTCTTCGTGGGGGCAAGAACCCCTCGGTCACGTCGCGAAGCCGCGCCGCGCCACCTCCCCATTCGCTCCGCGAACAGGGAGGAGACTTTCTGCGACGCTTGACCCGGACCCCCAGTCCGTGGTTCCGCTGGCGGTGAGGCGTCGTTCGCGGCGCTGCCCTTCTCTTCGCGTTGACCGATCGCTGGCCCCTCTCCTCATGAGAAGTGCGCCGCCTTCGGACCCGACGCTTTCCCTCGGCCGAGAGGCCAAACCTCCATCCGTCCCGACCTGACGTCTCTTGGCGTCAGGCTCCGACGGCTTGAATCCCGAGTTTCGACATGACCGACGTCAACGACACCCCCGACGAAAACCCCGAGACCGACGCCGTCGAAGGCGAGGCTCCGGCTGTTGAAGACACCTCCCAGGCCGATGGCGCCAATGACGCCGACGTGGCCGCGGACATTGGCGACGATGCCGAGGAAGAGGGCGATCCCGTCGTCCCGTCCGGCCGGATCACGCTGCAGGAGCTGAACGACAAGACCCCCGTCGAACTGGTCGCCTTCGCCGAACAGCTGGAGATCGAGAACGCCTCGAACCTGCGCAAGCAGGATCTGCTGTTCGCGATTCTGAAGACCCTGGCGGATGAAGAGGTCGAGATCATCGCCTCCGGCACGCTGGAGATGCTGCCCGATGGCTTCGGCTTCCTGCGCTCGCCCGACGCCAATTATCTTCCGGGCCCGGACGATATCTATGTGTCGCCGTCCCAGATCCGCCGCTTCGGCTTACGCTCGGGCGACACGGTCCACGGGGCGGTGCGCGGCCCCCGCGAGGGCGAGCGCTACTTCGCCCTGCTGAAGGTCGACACGATCAACTACGAGGACCCGGAAACGGTCCGCACCAAGGTCAATTTCGACAACCTGACGCCGCTCTATCCCAACGAGCGGCTGATCATGGAAATCCAGGATCCCACCCTGCGGGACCGTTCCGGCCGGGTCATCGACATCGTCGCGCCTCTGGGCAAGGGCCAGCGCTGCCTGATCGTCGCCCCGCCGCGCGTCGGCAAGACGGTGATGCTGCAGAATATCGCCA
>JAZKHL010000114.1:0-22738 GCA_040385365.1 Pseudomonadota bacterium
AGGGCGAGGAAAAGACCAACGTCGACGAATACTGCGTCTCCGAAGGCTGGGTCCGTCTCGCCGTCGGCAAGGCCGTCGACCGCAAGGGCAACGCCCTGACCGTCAAGCTCCAGGGCCCGGTCGAACCCTATTTCCAGAGCGAGGCCGCCGAGGACCAGGCGGAGGCCTAGGCTTCAACCCGTCACACTCGGACCTGTCCCGAGGGGCTATCCGTCCGCCCCCGCCGAACCCACCCAGCTATCGGCCCGCTGACCCATGGATCCTCGGGACAGGCCCGAGGATGACGATGACTGGGAAGTGTCACACCCTGCAGTGAGAAGGCGACTATAAGCCTTTGATCTTTCGACGTTGCACTCGTTGGACTCGGTGCTCTCCGAGTCCAATCCGAGGCAGGTCGCCACCCTCAGACCAGGGTGATCGCCGACATCAGCCGCCCGAAGTCCGGCTCCCCCCGCTGGAACGCCCGTCGGTTGGAGTAGAACAGCGCCTCGTCCGCACAGGTGTCGTGCCCCGTCCACACGGCCTCGCCGACACCCGCCTGTTCCAGCCTCCACAACACGAAGCCGGGCAGGTCGAACATCCGTTTGTCCGCCGCAGCCCCCGCCGCGAAGAACCGCGCCGCGCCAGGATCGTGATGCTCGAACCGGTCCTGGAAGTCGGCCCCGACCTCATAGCTGTCTTGCGCGATGCAGGGTCCGACCACGGCCACGATCCGTCCCGGTCTCGCCCCAAGCGCCTCCATCGCCGTCACGGCCGAATGGACAACGCCCCCCAGCGCCCCCTTCCAGCCGGCGTGAATCGCCGAGACCACTCCGGCCTCCGCGTCGGCCAGCAGCACCGGCGCGCAGTCGGCCGTCAGCACCGCCGGTATGACGCCCCGCGTCGCCGTGACCACGGCGTCCCCCTCGGGCCGGTCGCCCCTCCATGGGCCTGTCGCCACCCGCGTCAGGGTTGAATGGATCTGATAGCAGGCCGCCAGATCGTCCGTTTCGCCGCCCAGCGTCGCCGCGACCCGCCGCCGGTTCTCGGCGACCGCTACGGGATCGTCCGACGAGCCCAGGCCCGTGTTCAGCCCCGCATATAGTCCGGTCGAGACCCCGCCCTGACGCGTGAAGAAGCCGTGTCGAACCCCCGCGCGCTCCAGCAGCGGATGTGTGATGGGCGTCGGATCGGTCATGCCTCGAACCCCGGAACGCTGAGACTGCGCGGTGAAAAGATCGCCGCCGCCTTGAACAGGTCGCCCATCTGATCGCTCGCCGTCAGCCGCGCCAGCTGCCGCGCGATCACCGGCGCCGCCTCGGGCCGTCCCGAACTCAACCGCTCGGCTCTCGCTTCGATCCCCAATCGACGCAAGAAGGCGCCTTGATCGACACAGCCCGTGACGTCCGCCCCCCCCCGCACAGCCGCCTCCATCACCGTCGGGAAGTCCGCCCATTGGGTCACGTCGGCCTCGCCGGGCGCGGCCAGCGGATCGACCTTGGCATGACGCCGTAACGCCTGCAGCGTATCGCCGACGCCAGGATGGTCGCGCCCATAGTCGATCAGCAGCGCCGCGCCCGAGGTCTCGGCCACCATCACCGCCAGATCGCGCCCGAAGGCCGCCTGCTGCTCCGACATCTCGACCACCTGACCCGGCTCGACCTCAAAGCCCGGCTTCTGGAACCCGCCGGTGATCCCCACCAGCCCGAAGGTCAGACCCCCGTCATCCGTCACCCCGACCCGCCGCTCGGCCCACCCGCCATCGGTCCGCACGAACTGGCGAGCCGGAAAGCAGTCCAGCACCTCGTTGGCGATCAGGATGACCGGCGCGTCGGTGTCGATCTGGCCCAAGGTCTTCACCCAGCGCGGCGACACATCCGCCTGCGAAAGGCGCCGCGCCTGCACCTCGCTCAACGGCCCCGACGGCTCGATCAGCACCAGATCGCAAGCCTCCAGGAATCCTGACGCAACCCGCGCGGCCCTCAGCGCGTCGTCCATCAGCGTGCCGTCGCCCGGCCCCACCTCGACGAAGCGGAACCGCTCGGGCGCGCCCAGCCGCTGCCAGGTTTCGACCGCCCACAGCCCGATCAGCTCGCCGAACATCTGGCTGACCAGCGGGGCCGTGATGAAGTCTCCGCCCTCGCCCAGGGCCGGTCGCGTGGCGTAATAGCCATCCTTCGGGTCATGCAGGCAGCGCACGACATAGTCCGCCACGGTCATCGGCCCGGTCAGGGCGATCTCGCGAACCAGTCTGTCCCGGAGCGACATGGCGATCTCAGACCGGAGCGGGCGTCTCGGCGAGGGGCGGACGCTTCCACGCCCGCCAGATCAGCCAAGCGCCGACCAGGATCATCGGGATCGACAGCATCATTCCCATGGTCAGCCCCAGCGGGAAGTTATCCATCCCGAAGTCCGGCTGGCGGACATTCTCGAGCAGCGCCCGCGACAGGCCGTAGCCGACCAGGAACAGACCGGTCACATAGCCGGGCTTGCGCAGCAGCCGCCACTTCCACACCGCCACCGACAGCAGGGTGAACAGCATGACGCCTTCCAGACCCGCCTCATACAGCTGGCTGGGGTGGCGCGGTTCGTTGCCCGCGGGGCAAAAGCCATACAGCTGCTCGATCCGCGCGTTGCAGAACCGGATAGCCCACGGCGCGTCCGTGACCCTGCCCCACAGCTCTCCATTGATGAAGTTCGCCAGCCGCCCGAAGAACAGGCCGATGGTCGCCACGGGCGCGACCGCGTCGCCAAGGCTCAGCAGGTTCGCGTCGTGCTTTCGACCGAACAGGGCGACAGCCAGACAGACTCCCAGGAAGCCGCCGTGGAAAGACATCCCGCCGGTCCACAGCTGGAACAGCTCCAGCCGTTCGCCCCAACTCTCGCCGGTGAACAACTGGCCGAACATCTCGGGCTTGTAGAACAGGGCGTATCCGAACCGGCCGCCCAGGATGATGCCGAGGGTGATCCACAGCACCAGATCGTCCAGCTGCGGGCCCGTGATGGGCGGACGGCCCGGCGCCCACAGCCGCTCGGTCTTGATGATCTTCGCCGCATAGACCCACCCCAGGACAATGCCCATCACATAGGCCAGGGCGTACCAGCGGATCGGTAACGGCCCCAGGTGGATCAGGACCGGGTCGAACTCGGGAAAGGGCAATCGAAGCTCCTGCGGCGTTTCGCATCGCGTTTAGCAAGCGCCGCCGCCTCGCGCGAGCGTGACACGTTTCGGCCCCCATTTCCCGTATGCAGGGAGTGGCCAGGTAAGGTTTCGTTCACCATATCAGGCAACCTTCCCTTAACGACGCTCGCCGCCGCGGGCCGGAGCCGACCATGCAGACTCGCAACCCCTTCCTGGACGAACTCTCCAAGATGTCGACCAGCGCCATGGGCCTGGCCCAGGCCGCTGGCGAAGAGGCCAAGGCCGCCTTCCGCGCCCAGACCGACCGCGTCGCCGCCGAGATGGACCTGGTCCGTCGGGACGAGTTCGACATCCTGAAAGCCCAGATCACCGCCCTGCGGGCCGAGGTCGCCGAACTGCAAAAGGCGGCCGTCGCCAAGCCGAAAGCGCCGAAAACGGGAACGTCCACAGACGGAACTCGTCTCCCGGACGCAGCCGGTTGAGCCGAATCCGCGAACACGCCTACCGTCTTTTCAAGGTCGCTGAGTCGCGGCCGACCTCCCGCGAGATCGAGTTTTCCAGATGAACACCGCCGGACCCGAAGAGGTCGACGTGCCCTACGATCCGCTGGACGTGGTCGAGCACGTGCTGAATGCGGAGAATCTGCCTTTCGATCGCACCGACGACGGCGACCTTGCTTTCGCGCTGGCCGGGGACTGGAAGGACTACGAGCTGTGGTTCGCCTGGCGTCCCGAGGGTGACTGTCTCCAGTTGTGCTGCGCCCTCGACCTGCGCGCGACCAAGAGCCGTCGCAACGCCGCCTACGAACTTGTGTCCATGGTCAACCAGCGGACCTGGATGGGCCATTTCGAGGTCTGGGCCGAGGATGGCGAGATCGTCTTCCGTCACTCCCTGGCCCTGCCGCACGGCGAACGCCCGACCCTGGCCCAGGCCGCGTCGATGATCGACGCCGCCGTCGAGGCCGCCGACCGCTACTACCCCGCCTTCGACTTCATGATCCGCGGCCACAAGAAGCCCCAGGACGCGATCGACAGCTGCCTGTTCGAGACCGTCGGCACGGCCTAGTCCAACCGATGCGGGTAACCCTCCTCGGCCACGGCCGTCTCGGCTCCGCGATCGCGGAAGGCTGGCGACTGACCGGGGCGGTGACCGAGCCAACGATCCTGACCCGCTCCGTACCGCCGGTCTGCTCGCCGGACACCGAGGCGCTGGTCATCGCGGTCAAGCCCGCCGCCTGGCGCGAGGCCGTCGGCCCCCTGGCATCAACCCTGCCGTCCACGGCCGTCATCGTCTCCGTCATGGCCGGGGTTCGAGCCGCTGACATCGCCACAGCGCTTCCGAACCGCCCTGTCGTCCGCGTCATGCCCACGACGGCGGTCTCGCAGGGCAAGGGCGTCGCCGCCATCTGGTCCGCCGACGTTTCGGCCCGGGCAATGGCGCACGAACTGTTCGATCCCATCGCCGACACCGTCGATCTAAATGACGAGGCCCTGATCGACGCAGCCACGGCTGTGGCGGGGTCCGCGCCAGCCTTCTTCTACGCCCTGGCGCAAGGTCTTGCTGCGGCGGGTATCGCGGCAGGCCTGACGCCCGATGCCGCCGCCCGGCTGACGCGCGGCGCGCTTGGATCGGCAGGGGCGGGGACCTCCACCCCTGACGATCTTGACGCGTTGATCGCCCGCATCGCCTCGCCCGGGGGAACGACCCGCGCCGGGCTCGATGCGCTTCACGCGGCGGGTCTCGATGCAGCGGCCGGCGCGGCCGTCGAGGCCGCCATCGCGCGGGCGAAAGCCCTAGCGGGAGACCAGCCGGCCTGACGCCAGATTATCCGCCAGGCGGCCATAGGCGCGGTCGGCGTCCTGCCAGGTCGAATAGCCGTAGACGTCCGCCAGCGTGGTCGAATAGCGCGAATACCGGACGGGCAGGCGCTCTCCGCTGGCGGTGATCACCTCGCCCTCGATGGTCGCCCCGCCGATCGAGATACTGTCGATGATCGACAAGCCCGGCCGATCCCTCGCCTGTTCGAAGGTCGGGCGGTTCGGTTTCAGGTCGGTGACGACCAGGTTGATCCGGGCTCCCTGGAGCGCTCCGTCCTCGGCCAACTGGCGCTCGACCAAGCTCTGCAGCCGGGCCAGTTGTCGATCCACGTCGCGCTGGCCAAGGTCATCGACCTGTTCGATCAGGTCGCCGCCGACGCTGACGGTGACCTGCTGGGCCATGGCAGGCGCGGCGAGCGCCGCAGTGAGAGCGAGGGGGGCGAGGAAGGCGAGCGGGCGCATGACGGACTCCGGTGATCCTTGTCCCGGCAAAGATGCGCTCGCCCAGGCGTTTTCGCCAGTGCGGCGCGCACGAACGTGATCAGCCGGGCAGGCGGATCAGAGCCCGCAGCCCGCCGAGATCGCTCCGCGCCAGGGTGATGTCGCCGCCATGACCGCGCGCCACATCCCGCGCGATGGCGAGGCCCAGGCCCACGCCCTTGCGGTTCTGGTTGCGGCTTTCGTCCAGCCGGCTGAACGGCCGGAAGGCTTCCTCGTGCATGTCGTCGGGTATGCCCGGGCCGTCGTCCTCGATGGCGATCTCGAGGCCCCCTGACGCCAGCGCCCGCGCCGACAGTCGGACATGCTCGCCATGCGCCGCCGCGTTCCCCGCCAGATTGGTCAGGGCCCGCTTGAACGCCATCGGACGCAGGGAGGCCGTCAAGGCTGCGGGCCCCACGATCTCGACCTCCGCCCCAGCGCGCTTCACGTCCTCGCCCGCAGCCTTCAGCAAGGCCGACACATCCACCGACTGCGGCGCCTCGCCGGCCTCGCCCTTCGCGAAGGCCAGGTATTCGTCGATCATATGCTCCATCTCGTCCAGGTCGCCCTTCATGGCGGCCTGACGCTTGAACTGCGGGGCCAGGGCGAGCTCCAACCGCAGCCGGGTCAACGGCGTGCGCAGGTCATGGCTGACGGAGGCCAGCAGCGCGGTTCGCTGTTCGATATGCCGCTGGATCCGGTCGCGCATGGCCAGGAAGGCGACCGCCGCCTGACGCACCTCGCGGGCTCCATGCGGCTTGAACTTCGGCGACATTTCGCCCCGCCCGAACGCTTCCGCCGCCTCCGCCAGTCGTTCGATGGCCCGCACCTGATTGCGGATGAACAGGATCGCCACCCCCATCAGCAGCACCGTCGCCAGCATCAGCCACAGAACGAAGATGTGCGCCTGGGTCGCCACCGCCCGTTCGCGCGGCGCGATGATCCGCAGCACCCCGTTCGGTTGCTGCACCTGGATGTCGACATACGCGGGATAGCGGGTCGTATCGAACCAGAACGGCTGGTCCAGCCGCCCCGCCAGCGCCGCCTCCAGCGTCCGGTCCACCACCCCGATCGGGCCACGGCGCTGTTCCTCAGGCAACTTCGCATCGGGCCGTAGCGCGATCGACAGCTGCATCGACCGCTCGCCCCGGTCGGCGATGACCGCCAGATTCGCCGCCGTCGGCTCGTCGCGGTAGCTCTCCGCCGCCCAGGCCACGTCGCCGGCCAGCCCTTCGGATAGCCGCGCCGTCACCGTCTGCCAGTGCATGTCGAAAAAGGCCCAGGTCACCGCCCCCTGCATGATCAGGATCGGCAGCACGATGATCAGCAGCGACCGCCCCCACAGCGTCGTCGGCAGCTGGCGCTTCAGGAACCGCGCCACAACGGGAAAGGGGAGGGGGCGCATTGCGCTAAGCCCTTCCCCCGCTTGCGGGGGAAAGCGGTCCGTCGATCGCGCAGCGATCCAGGACCGATGGGGGAATTTTCCTATCGACGGTGAAGCTCCACACTTCCCCCATCGTCACGCGTCTTGCTTCGCTCGACGACGCGACACTTCCCCCATGAAGAATGGGGGAAGGATTTGAACGCGCCTCAGTCATCAATCCGGCGCCAGCATATAGCCCACGCCCCGCACGGTCTGCAGGTAGCGCGGGTTCTTGGGGTCCGCTTCCAGCTTGCGGCGCAGACGCGTCACCTGAACATCGACCGCACGGCCGGTGATGTCGGCCGTGTCCGGCGACAGGTCCATGCGCTCGACCGGCGCATGGGCATGCAGCGCCAGCGTCTTCAGCAATTGCGCCTCGGCCTCTGTCAGCCGCATCGGCGCCCCGTCGCGGGTCAGTTCCAGCCGTTCCAGGTCGAACATCGCCGTTCCCAGGCGAACTTCGCGCGGCATGATCGGCTTGACCCCTGTCCGCCTCAGGATCGCATCGATCCGGAGCGCCAGCTCCTTGGGGTCGAAGGGCTTGGACATATAGTCGTCGGCCCCTCGCGACAGACCGTCGATCCTATCCGCCGCCTCGCCCCTCGCGGTCAGCAGCAGCACCGGCGTCTTCGACAGCTGGGCCTTCGACCGCACCCAGGTGGTCAACTCCAGACCCGTCTCGCCCGGCATCATCACGTCCAGCACCACGAGGTCGAACTCGATCAACTCCATCAGCCTTCGCGCCGCCGCCGCGTGCGCCGCCCCGGTCACGCGATAGCCCTCGCGCGCCAGATATTCCTTCAGCAGCTCGCGGATGCGGTCGTCGTCATCGACGATCAGTAGGTGGCGACCGACGCCGGCGCCCGCCACGGGGCCTGAACGACTGCTGCTCATGCGAACATTCCCGGACGCGCGGCGTTGACCTCGGGCGCTTCGGGCGTTCTAAACGGCAAATCTGCGCAGGAGACGTTGTTCAATGGCCTTGGTTCCTTTCGACGATCGTGATGGCTGGCTGTGGGTGGATGGTGATTTCGTGCCCTGGCGGGAAGCGAAAACGCATATTTTGACCCATGCCCTTCACTACGGCTCGTCGGTGTTCGAGGGTGAGCGTATGTATGGCGGGGAAATCTTCAAGCTGACAGAGCATTCCGAGCGTCTGGCCCGGTCCGCCGAGCTTCTGGACTTCACCGTGCCCTACAGCGTCGCCGAGATCGACCAGGCCTGCAAGGACACCTGCGCCAAGATGGGGATGGAGGATGCCTATATCCGTCCCGTCGCCTATCTGGGCCCGGAACAGACGTCCGTTTCGGCCCTGAACAACAAATTCCACGTCGCCATCGCCGTGTGGGACTGGCCCAGCTATTTCGACCCCGAGGTCAAGAAGAAGGGCATCAGGCTCGAGTGGGCCAAATGGCGCCGCCCCGACCCGATGACGGCCCCGACGACGGCCAAGGCCGCCGGCCTCTACATGATCTGCACCATGTCCAAGAACGCGGCCGAGAAGCGCGGCTTCGCCGACGCCATGATGCTGGACTGGCGCGGCTATGTCGCCGAGGCGACCGGCGCCAATGTCTTCTTCGTGCAGGACGGTGTGATCCACACGCCCGACGTGACCCACATTTTGAACGGCATCACCCGCCAGACCGTCATCGACATCGCCCGCGCCAAGGGCATCGAGGTGGTGGTGCGCAACATCCTTCCGGAAGAGCTGTCGACGTTCAGCGAGTGCTTCCTGACCGGCTCGGCCGCCGAGGTGACCCCGGTGTCGGAGATCGGCGAATACACCTTCACCCCGGGCGACCTGTCGCTGACCCTGATGGACGATTACGGCAAGCTGGTGCGCCGTCAGGCCTGAGGCCAGACAGTCATCGCCAGTTCGACCACGCGTTGAAGCCTGCCGCGCGGCGCTCCATCGCGCGCCAAGGTCGACATTCCCTGGATGACCGCCGTGGTGTGCGCCGCAAGCGCCTCCGCGTCGGCTCCAGCGGTCAGGACGCCGGCGACGATATCGGTTTCGATCCGCGCCCTCAGATGCGCCTCTACCCCGTTTCGGATCGCTGACAGCTCCGCCTGCACGTCGACCGCGCCCGCAGATACGCTGATTGCCGATGTCGCCAGCATGCAGCCCGGAGGGGTGTCGGCGCCGGTAAACGCAACCGCCGCCCCGGCCATCAAGGCATGGGCCGCCTCCCGCGCCGAAGCTGCCGCATCAATGATGCCGGTCGGGGATGAATCATCGGAGAGGTAGAGACTGACCGCCTCCAGGAAGAGCGCTTTCTTGTTCCCGAAAGCGCCATAAATGCTGGGCGGCGTCACGCCCAGTTTGGCGGTGAGATCGCTTAGCGATGTCGCCTCGTAGCCGTGCCGCCAAAACAGCAGCATCGCCTCGTGTAGCGCTGCGTCCCGGTCGAAGGACAGCGGCCGCCCGGTCTTTTTCCGCACCTGCCTCGTCATTTCCATAGCGACCATTATGAAACGATTGACGTTGTGGATCAAGTCTGGCTAGAGAGCTTTCATAGCGTTCCCGAGGAAACCCGCAATGCCAATCTCACACTACCGCACCCTCGGTCGGTCGGGCCTGGTGATCAGTCCTTTGGCTCTGGGAACCATGACGTTCGGCACGGCGCGGTGGGGGGTCGACGAGCCTGGATCGCGTGCGATCTTCGACGCCTACCTGGAAGCGGGCGGCAACTTCATCGACACCGCCGACGTGTATTCCGGCGGACGCAGTGAAAGCATGATCGGTGACTTCGTCGCCGATCGCGGCGTCCGGGATCAGGTTGTTATCGCCACCAAATCCGGATTCGCCACCGGCGCCGCGCCTCTGGCCGGGGGCAATGGGGCCCGGCACATCCACGCGGCTGTGGAAGGCTCGTTGAAGCGGCTCCGCACCGATTTCGTTGACCTTTACTGGGTCCACGTCTGGGACTCGGTCACCCCGGCCGAGGAGCTTTTGGGGACGATGGCTGGGCTCGTTCGCTCCGGCAAGATCCGGTACTGGGGCATGTCGAACGCCCCGGCTTGGTACGTGTCCAAGCTGGCGACACTGGCGGCGGTGCGGGGTCTGCCCGGTCCCATCGCCCTCCAGTATTTCTACTCCCTCGCCAGTCGCGACATCGAGGCGGAACACGCGCCGCTAGCTGCCGAGTTCGGGATGGGGATCGTGCCGTGGAGCCCGCTGGCCTATGGCCTGCTCGCTGGCAAATATGACCGGGCCACAGTCGAAGCGGCTTCGCCACGCGCCGGCGGCCTGCCGCAGGACGCAGCCTCGAAGAACGAGCATAGGCCTGAAGACGACAAACGCCTGGACGGAGCCAATCCCTTCGGCGACACCCTGTTCACCGAGCGCAACTGGGCCATCGTCGACGAGCTGCGCCGGATCGCGGATGCGACAGGCGAAAGCCCCGCCCGTCTGGCGCTCGCCTGGGTCATCGATCGCAAGGGCGTGGCCTCGACCCTGATCGGCGTCAGCCGCGTGTCGCAGCTGCAGGACAACATCGGCGCGCTCGATCTGGTCCTCTCGGAAGAGCACCGCGCCGCGCTTGACGCGATCAGCGCGCCGACCGGTCAGATGCTGTCGAGCCTGTTCAGCCCCGCCATGCGCGAAAGGGTCGTGTTCGGGCGGGCGGTCGACGCCTGGAACTGCTGAGCCGCCACGATAGCTGAGGCCTTGCACAAGCGCTCCCCGTTCGACAGGAAGGCGGGGGGAGTTTCCGCACTATGTTCACCATCCTGAACCTCCAGAGCCTTCTCGGCCTGGTCGTCATCGTCGCCGCCTGCTGGGGGCTGTCGGAAAACAAGCGCGCCTTCCCGTGGAAGCTGACTCTGGGCGCCATCGGGGTGCAGGCGCTGCTGGTGCTGGCGCTGTTCGCCATCCCAGGCTCGCAGGTCGTGCTGGCCGCCATCACCGGCGCGGTCGATGGCCTGTCGCGGGCGACGACCGAAGGGGCCAAGTTTGTGTTCGGCTACCTCGCCGGCGGCGACCAACCGTATTCCGTGACCAATGCGGGCGGTCTGTTCACCTTCGCGTTCAACGTCCTACCGATGATCCTGGTGATCTCGGCCCTGTCGGCGCTGCTGTGGCACTGGAAGATCCTGAAATGGCTGACCCACGGGTTCGGCCTGCTGTTCCAACGGACCATGGGGCTGGGTGGGGCCTCGGCCCTGGCGGTCGCGGCCAACATCTTCCTCGGGATGATCGAGAGCCCGATCGTCATCCGCGCCTATCTGGACAAGCTGACCCGGTCCGAGATCTTCCTGATGATGGTCGTCGGCCTGGCCACCGTCGCCGGCTCGACCATGGTCGCCTACGCCACCATCCTGGCGCCGACGCTGACGAACGCCGCCGGACACGTCCTGGTCGCCTCGATCGTCTCGGCCCCGGCGGGGGTGCTGCTGGCCCGCGTCATCATCCCCGAAAAGCCGGGGGAGGGCGGTCAGGTCGCCGACTACGGCTCGGCCTTGAAGTACGACTCGGCCATCGACGCCATCGTGAAGGGCACGGCCGACGGCTTGATGGTGGTCCTGAACATCTCGGCGGTGCTGATCGTGTTCGTGGCGCTGGTCGCGCTGGTCAACATCATGCTGGGCGGGTTCTGGGTCTTTGGCGCACCGTTCACGGTCGAGCGCCTGCTGGGCTGGCTGTTCATGCCCTTGGCCTGGCTGATCGGCATCGACTGGGCCGAGGCGGGCAAGGCCGGCTGGCTGCTGGGCGTCAAACTGACCCTGACCGAGTTCGTCGCCTTCATTCGCCTGGGCGAGGTTCCCGCCGGCCAGATGAGTGAGCGCACGCGCATGCTGCTGACCTATGCCCTGTGCGGCTTCGCCAACATCGGTTCGGTCGGCATCACCGTCACCGGCCTGTCGGTTCTGATCCCCGAACGGCGCGAGGAGGTTTTGGGCATGGTGTGGAAGGCGCTGTTCGCCGGTTTCCTGGCGACCTGCATGGCGGCGGCGGTTGTGGGCGCGATGCCGGCCTCCATATTCCGCTGAAGCCGGAGACCTGAGCCATGAAACTTTATGACAGCCACCGCGCCCCCAATCCGCGGCGCGTCCGCTGGGTCATGGCCGAAAAAGGCATCGAGGATGTCGAGATCGTCCAGGTCGACATCATGGTCGGCGATCACAAGACGCCGGAATACCGCGCGAAGGTCGGCGTCCCCCATGTCCCGGCGCTGGAGTTGGACGACGGAACGGTCATCTCGGAATCCGTCGCCATCGGCCGCTATCTGGAGGCCCTCTACCCCGAACCCAATCTGTTCGGTCGCGACGCCCGCGAACAGGCCATTGTCGAGATGTGGACTCGCCGCTGCGAGTTCTATCTCGCCAACCCGATCATGCTGAACGTCCGCCTGACCCACCCGGCGCTGGCGGTGCTGGAATCGCACCAGCAGCCCCAGGTCGCCGACTACAACAAGGTGTCGGCTGAGCGATTCATGAAGACCCTGGACCGGCACCTCGCCGACCACCCCTTCATCGCTCTGGACCGGTTCACCATCGCCGACATCGTCGGAGCGGTCGGACTCGATTTTGCGCGCATGGTCAAATACCGACCGCCCGAGGAGTTTGGTCACCTGCACCGCTGGCTGGACGAGTGCCGGGCTCGTCCGGGAGCCAAGGCCGGCGTGTGAGCGCGGACACCGACCCGCTGATCCTCAGCCTGGGTTTCGATCCCGCCTCGTTCGAACGCCTCGACGCCCTGCGCCGCGCCCACTTCCCGCCGGCACTGAACAGGATCCCGGCGCACCTGACCTTGTTCCACCATCTGCCGGGCGACCAGGCGGACAGGGTCGTGGATGTCGTGGCCGAGGCGGTCCGTAGCAACCCGCCTTTCACCATCGCTGTGACCGGCCTGCGCAAACTCGGTCGCGGCGTCGCCCTGTCGGTGACCAGTCCAGAACTTCACGGCGTGCGCGGCGCCATCGCAGCTCGCTTCGCCGACGGGCTGACTCCGCAGGATCGCCAGGGTTTCCGCCCTCACGTGACGATCCAGAACAAGGTGGATCCAAAGGTCGCGGCCACCCTCTACGATCGTCTCACCGCCGACTTCACGCCCTGGACCGCGACGGCTGAGGCGCTGTTGCTGTGGCGTTATCGCGGCGGTCCTTGGGAGGCGGCAGGCCGCTTTGACTTCAGCCGCGCGGGGTGAATTTCTTGATGATGCCGGAATAGGTCATCAGCGTCCGCGCACCGGCCGTGATCTGGCCCCGCACGAAGATCAGCGATCCGCCGGCCCGCACGACCTCGCCTGTCGCCTCGATCAGTTCGCCGACGTAGGCGCCGTCGATCAGGGTGGAGTCCAGTTGGACGGTCACGCCGTTCTTGCCCTCCATCTCCTGGTAGGCGGTCTGGAACAGGGCGATGTCGGCGAAGGTCATCAGGCAGCCGCCATGCATGCGGTCGCCTGCGTTCATGTGCTTGGGCTCGGCGCGAAAGGCGCAGCGCATGCGGCCGTCCGGGTCCGGCTTGAAGTAGAACGGGCCCACGACCTGGTCGAAGGTGCCGTGCAGATCATAGGTCTGCCAACCGGTGAACTCGCCCTCGCTGACGGTGATCTTCGCAACCATGATATACCCCGCCATCTTTTCGATCTCGCAGTGCAGCATATAGGACCGATGAGCGATCCAATCGAAGCGGCAATTTTCGAAACCCTGGCGAAAGCCGACCCCAAGGGCGTCGGCGGCAAGTCCGTCGAGCCGGCGGACGTCGCCAAACATATCCAGACCGAGCAGTGGCAACGCGTCCTGCCCAAGGTCCGCGCCACCGCGCTGGGCCTGATGCGTCAGGGCAAGCTGACCATCACCAAGAAGGGGAAGGTCGTCGATCCGACCAACTTTCGCGGCGTGACCCGTCTGCGCTTGCCGACCGAAGCCGAGACCGCCGCCGCGCTGGCCCTGCTGCCACCCAAACCCGAGGTCGATGACGACTTCGCCTGATCTTGAGGCCGTACTTACGGACATCCGCGCCTGCCGGGCCTGTCTCGGCGAGTTGCCCCACACGCCGCGCCCTGTCGTCCGCGTGTTTCCCGAAACCCGGCTGCTGATCTGCGGTCAGGCTCCCGGCCGGCGCGTCCACGAGAGCGGATTGCCGTTCACCGATGCATCCGGCGATCGGCTCCGCGACTGGATGGGCGTGGACTACGAGACCTTCTATGGCGACCACCGGCTGGGTGTGGCGGCCCAGGCTTTTTGCTATCCCGGCACCGCGCCGAAGGGCGGGGACTATCCGCCGCCGCGCCGCTGCGCGACCCTGTGGCGGCCCCGGCTGCTGGAGGCGCTGCCGGACATGGAGCTGACCCTGCTGGTCGGCGGCTATTCGCAGGCCTGGGCGCTGGAGGAGCGGGCCAAGGCCAACATGACCGAGACGGTAAGGGCGTGGCGCGACTATGCCCCCGCGATCCTGCCGATGCCGCATCCGTCGTGGAGGAACACCGCATGGCTGCGGCGCAATCCCTGGTTCGAGGCCGAGGTCGTGCCGTATCTTCGCCAGAGGGTTCAGGCCATTCTGGCGGGATGATCCGCGCGCTGCTCCTACCTTTGATGCTGCTGGCTCTTGCCGCCTGCGCTACGCCTCATGTTCAGCCGCCTCTGACGCCGCCCGCCGACTTCTCAGGCTCGCGCATCGAGCCCGACGCCTTCCTTGTCGACGACGGCGCGCGTCTGCCTTATCGGCGCTGGGGGCCGGCCGACGCCGCGATCGTGATCGTCGCCCTGCATGGCATGAACGACCATGCCGCGGCGTTCCGTCTGGCGGGCCCTTGGTGGGCCGAACGAGGCATCGCCACCTACGCCTATGATCAACGCGGTTTTGGCGCGGCCCCCGGTCGGGGCGTCTGGGCCGGCGAAGATCGGATGACCCAGGATCTGCGCACGGTCGTCGCCCTGGTTCTGGCCCGGCACCCTGGCGCCCGCATCGGCGTGATCGGCGAAAGCATGGGCGGAGCGGTCGCCATCTCCGCCTTCGCCTCGGATCGACCGCCCGCCGCGGATCAACTGATCCTGCTCGCGCCCGCCGTCTGGGGCTGGTCGAGCCAGAGCCTGCCCAACCGCGCCAGTCTTTGGACTGCGGCGCGTCTGCTGGGCGACCGCGCGATGGAGCCGCCCGACTGGGCCGTCCGCCACATCCGCGCCACCGACAACCTGATCGAACTGGTCGCCAACGGGACCGACCCGGGCTTCATCCGCTCCACCCGTTTCGACGCCCTGTCCGGCCTGGTCGATCTGATGGAGAGCGCGACGATCAAGCTAGGTGAGGTGAGCGCGCCGACGCTGCTGATGTATGGGGCTCATGATCAGATCATTGAAAGGCGGTCGATGCGCCGCGCTCTGATCCGGGCCGGTTCGCCGCCGAACCTGCGAACCGCCTGGTATCCGGATGGCTGGCATCTGCTGAACCGCGACTTGCAGGCCGAGGTCGTGTTTCGCGACGTCGAGGCGGTGCTGCGCGATCCGGATGCCGCGCTGCCGTCGGGGGCAGGCGATGTGCGAGAGGCGCTGCGTTAGCTTTCTCCCTCCCCTTCATGGGGAGGGATGCCGAAGCGTAGCGGAGGCCGGGTGGGGAAGTCATTGGGCCGCGCACGCTTCACACTGCCCCACCCGCGCAGGCTGATGCTCGCGGTCCCTCCCCATAAAGGGGAGGGAGAATGTCGCTCTACTTAAACCGCCGTTAACCACGCGGGCGGCAGTTTCTGCCTAGCGGGGGCAGTCGGCTCTCTCGCGACAGTATTCTGGGCGGGGACGCGTGGGCGGCTTTACGGCGGCGTTGCAGAGATTTGGGATCGGGCGTCTCGCCATGGTCCTCGGCGTCGGAGCCGGCGTCGCCGCCGTTCTGGTCGCCCTGATGCTGCGCGTCGGCCAGGCGCCGGACGCCCTGCTGTACTCCAACCTCGACCTGCGTGAAGCCGGCGAAATCACCTCCTCGCTGGAGCAGGCGGGCATAAAATACTCCACGCGCGGTGACGGCTCGACCATCATGGTCAACCGCGACGATGTCGGCACCGCCCGGCTGATGCTGGCCGGCAAGGGGCTCGTGAGCTCGGGCTCGGTCGGTTACGAGCTGTTCGACAATCAGTCGGTGCTGGGCCAGACCGAGTTCCAGCAGCAGATTTCCGAACAGCGCGCGCTCCAGGGCGAACTGGCCCGCACCATCATGTCGATGCGCGGCATCAGTTCGGCCCGCGTGCAGATCGCGCTGCCCCGTCGCGAACTGTTTCAGGCCGACGCAGCCGAGCCTACCGCCGCTGTCGTCGTCGGCCTGGGCGGCCGAGCGCTGTCCGCTGATCAGGTCCGCGCGATCCGCAACGTCGTCGCTTCGTCGGTGCCGAACCTGAAACCCGGCAAGGTCACCGTCGTCGACGAGACCAACCAGACCCTGGCCGCTGGCGACGGGGAGGAGGGCTTCACCTCCGCTACCGCCGAACAGGCCAAGACCTCCACCGAGGCCCAGCTCCAGACCCGCATCAAGGATCTGGTCGAGGGCGTTGTCGGTCCCGGTGCGGCCCGCGTCCAGGTCACCGCCGACATCGACATGAGCCGCTCCACGACCCAGGAGCAGAAATACGATCCCGACGGCCAGGTCGTCCGTTCGACCTCGACGAACGGCAGCCAGTCGCAGGACACGACGGGCACCGCCGATGGCGGCGCGACGGCCACGAACAATATCCCAGGCGGTGCGGCTCCCACGACCACGCCCGCCGGTTCGACCGAGAGCGTCACCGGCGAGACGACCAACTACGAGATTTCGAACGTCACCACGACTACGACCAAGGAGCCGGGCGAGGTTCGTAAACTGTCGGTCGCGGTCGCCGTGGACGGCAAGCTGACACCCGCCGCCGAACCGGGTGGCGAGCCCGCCTATGCGCCGCGCTCGGCCGAGGAGATCACCCAGATCGAGGATCTGGTGAAGGCCGCCATGGGCTATGATCAGACCCGTGGCGACCAGGTCCGGGTGACCAATGTCCGATTCAACCGCGATGCGTTGGTCACCGCCGGGGGCACGGACGGCGGATCGCCGCTGCTGAACTTCACCAAGAACGACATCATGCGCGGGGTCGAACTGCTGGTGCTGCTGGTGACCGCCCTGCTGCTGATCTTCTTCGTCCTGCGGCCGCTTCTGAAGTCCACGACGGGCGGCGGCGGAATGCCGGCGCTGGCTGGAGCTGGCGGGAACGGCGGTCAGATCGGCGTGACCTCGCTACAGACTTCGATGGTCGGCGGCTCCATGGGTCAGATCGCCGGCCCGTCGGACATGGAGCAAAGGCTCGACATCGCTCGCATCGAGGGACAGGTGAAAGCCTCCTCGGTCAAGAAGGTCGCCGACTTCGTCGAGAAGCATCCTGACGAATCGACCTCCATCCTGCGCAGCTGGGTGCACGAAGGCTGATGGCGGCTCGTATGCTCACCAAGAAGGCGTCCGTCGATGACGCCAAGAAGCTGAACGGCCCCGAGAAGGCGGCCGTAATTCTGCTGGCGCTCGGGGAGGAACATACCCGCCTGTGGCAGAGTCTGGACGATGACGAGATCAAGGAAATCTCCCAGGCCATGGCGGCCTTGGGTACGGTCTCCTCCCAGGTCGTCGAGGAACTGATGGTCGAGTTCGTCTCCGGCATGTCCGGCTCGGGATCGGTCATGGGCAGCTTCGAACAGACCCAGCGCCTGCTGGCTTCCTTCATGCCCGGCGACCGCGTCGACGGGCTGATGGAGGAAATCCGGGGCCCCGCCGGCCGCACGATGTGGGACAAGCTGGGCAATGTGAACGAGGCCGTCCTCGCCAACTATCTGAAGAACGAATACCCCCAGACCGTCGCCGTGGTCCTGTCCAAGGTGAAGCCGGACCACGCCGCCCGCGTCCTGACCAGCCTGCCCGAGGATTTCGCCCTCGAATGCGTCCAGCGCATGCTGCGCATGGAGCCGGTGCAGCGCGAGATCCTCGACAAGATCGAACAGACCCTGCGCACCGAATTCATGTCCAACCTGGCGCGCACCTCCAAGCGCGACAGCCACGAGATGATGGCCGACATCTTCAACGCCTTCGACCGCCAGACCGAGGCGCGCTTCATCGCCGCCCTGGAGGAGCGCAACCGCGAGAGCGCCGAGCGCATCCGCGCCCTGATGTTCGTCTTCGAAGACCTCAGCAAGCTCGATCCTGGCGGGGTCCAGACGCTGCTGCGCGGCTGCGAGAAGGACCAGCTGGCCCTGGCGCTCAAGGGCGCCTCGGACGGCCTGCGCGAGATGTTCTTCTCCAACATGTCCGAACGGGCCGCCAAGATCATGCGCGAGGACATGGAGAGCATGGGCCCCGTGCGCCTGCGCGACGTCGATCAGGCCCAGATGGCCATGGTCCAGGTCGCCAAGGACCTCGCCGCCAAGGGCGAGATCATGCTGGCCGGCCAGGGCGGCGACGACGAGTTGATCTACTGACATGACAGCCACGACTGCCCCTTCGCGACCTTTCGCTTTCGACACCGAGTTCGACGCCGGCGGCGGCGTGCTGTCGTCCGTCGCCTTCCGCCCGATGAAGCGCGCCTATCTGCCGGCCGAGGTTGAGGCTCTGGTCGCCCAGGCCCGGCTCGAGGCGCGCGAGGCGGCGCTGGCCGAGGTCGAGAGCATCCGTGCCATGGCCGTCAGCGCCATCGGCCACGCCCTGGCATCCGGCGTGCCGGCCCTGACCGAGGTGGCCCGCGCACACCGGGAACAGTCCGCCGTCCTGGCCCTGGCCGCCGCCCGCGTGATCGCCGCCGCCGCCATCGAGCGTTTCCCGGCCGGTCCGTTGCAGGCCGCCATCGAGAGCCTGGCGCAGGAGATCGACGCCTCGCCCCGTCTGCTGGTCCGCACCGCCGGACTGGACGACGAGACACGTGAGCTGATCAGCCGCATCTGCGCTGACGCCGGCTTCACCGGCGTGGTCGCCTTCCACGAACAGCCCGGCCCCGCCGCCGCCTTCGCCCTGGAATGGGCCGACGGGCGCGCGGAGTTTGATCCCGACGGCGTCGCCGCCCGCCTGGCCGACGCCCTCGCCTCCGCCCTTGCGGCCGAAGCCGGCCACGCTGAACAACTTCCCACGGGGAACCACTGATGGCCGACGACCTGCCGCTCGAGGAGTTCGCGGACTCCACCGCCCTCGCCACCGTGGACGACGGCCATGAAAAAACGGCGTCCGACCTCGCGCCCGTGTTCGACGTGCCGGTCAACATCTCGGCCGTGCTGGGCAAGGCCCACATGTCGGTGGCCCAGCTGCTGAAGCTGGGGCGCGGCAGCGTGCTGGAGCTGGACCGCAAGGTCGGCGAGGCCATCGACATCTTCGTCAACAACCGTCTGGTCGCGCGCGGGGAGGTCGTCGTCGTCGAGGATCGCCTGGGCGTGACCATGACGGAAATCATCAAGATCGAGGACTCGAACGCCTAGGCGTTCGGTCTCGCGTACGGATTAGAGGAGAAGACCCATGCGGCTTCTGGTGGTTGGACGGCTCTCGGGCCAGCTCGCGGCGGCGGTGAAGATGGCCATGGCGCACGGCGCCAAGGTCAGCCACGTCGAACGCACGGACCAGGCGACGGAACAGCTCCGGCGCGGGCAGGGGGCTGACCTCCTGATGGTCGACTACAACCTCGACATCGGCGCCCTGATCGCCGCCAACGAGGCCGAACGCATCTTCGTCCCCGTGGTCGCCTGCGGCGTCGACAACGATGCGGACAAGGCCGCCGCCGCCATTCGCGCCGGGGCCAAGGAGTTCATCCCGCTTCCGCCCGACGCCGACCTGATCGCCGCCGTCCTGGCCGCCGTCGCCGACGACGAGCGCCCGCTGATCTCGGCCGACCCGTCGATGCAGGCCGTGATCAAGCTGGCCGACCAGGTCGCGCGGTCCGAAGCCTCGATCCTGATCACCGGCGAAAGCGGCGTCGGTAAGGAAGTCATGGCGCGCTATCTGCACCAGCATTCCAAGCGAGCCGAACGGCCGTTCATCAGCGTCAACTGCGCCGCCATCCCTGACAACCTTCTGGAATCCGAGCTGTTCGGGCATGAGAAAGGCGCCTTCACCGGCGCCGTGGCCCGCCGGATCGGCAAGTTCGAGGAGGCCGACGGCGGCACTCTATTGCTGGACGAAATCTCGGAGATGGACGCCCGGCTACAGGCCAAGCTGCTGCGCGCGATCCAGGAGCGGATCATCGACCGCGTCGGCGGCACCAAGCCCGTCCCGGTCAACATCCGCATCATCGCGACCTCGAACCGCGACCTGGCCCGCGCCGTCAGCGAAGGCACGTTCCGCGAGGACCTCCTGTATCGCCTGAACGTCGTGAACCTGCGTCTGCCCGCGCTGCGCGAGCGGCCGGGCGATGTAGCGGTGCTGGCCGATCACTTCGTCAAGAAATACGCCGCCGCCAACGGCGTGCCGGTCCGGCCTCTGTCACAGGACGCCCGCCGCGCGCTCGCCGCCCATCGCTGGCCCGGCAACGTACGCGAGCTGGAGAACGCCATGCACCGCGCGGTGCTGCTGGCTATCGGTTCCGAGATCGATGCCGAGGCCATTCGCCTGCCCGATGGTCAGCCGCTGATGGGCGGAGCGAGCCCCGACACCGGTCCCTACGGCGGCGGCCTCGCCGGTCGTGCGGCCCAGACGGCCGACGCGGTGTCGCGCGCCTATGTCGGCCAGACCGTCGCCCAGATGGAAAAGACGCTGATCCTGGATACCCTGACCCACTGCCTGGGCAACCGGACGCATGCCGCCAACATCCTGGGCATCTCGATCCGCACCCTGCGGAACAAGCTGAACGAATACTCCGACGAGGGCACCCAGATCATGGCTCCGCAGACCGGCATCGCGGCGTCTGCCTACGGCGCGAGCGCGGCCTGATGGATCGGCGCGTCGTGCTCGGCGGATTGAGTGCGCTTGGCCTGATAGGCTGCGCGCGTCAGGGCGAGGCTTCCGCCCCCCAGATCGCGCCGGCGCCGTCGCCCGAACCCCTCGACCTGTCGGCGTTGGAAATGCGCGAGGGCGGCCGCATCGGCGTCTTCGCCCGAGACCTCGACTCCAACCGCTCCCTGACCTGGCGCGGCGACGAGCGGTTCGTCTACTGCTCGACCTTCAAGATGTATCTCGCTGCGGCAACCCTTCTGCGCGTCCAGTCCGGCGAAGAACAGCTCGATCGCCAGATTCCGATCACCCGCGCCGACATGATCAACCATGCCCCGGTGAGCGAGCCCGCGATCGGATCGACCCTCAGCGTCCAGCGCATGATGCAGGCCGTGGTCGAGGTCTCCGACAATCCCGCCGCCAATCTGCTGCTGAAGGCGCTCGGCGGCATCGCCCCCATGCAGGCCTTCTATCGCGGCATCGGCGACCAGACGACGCGCGCCGATCGCTTCGAGCCCGAGATGAACCGCCTCGACGGCGACAAGGACACCATCCTGCCGGCCCAGTCGGCCGCCAATCTGCACAGCCTGTTCATCGACGATGCCAGCCCGCTGACGCGGGACAACCGCGGCCGGCTGCTCGACTGGATGTTCGCATCCCTGACGGGGGCGGCTCGCATCAAGGCCGGCGCCCCCCAGGGCTGGCGGGTGGCGCACAAGACCGGCACCGGCGGCTATGGCCCGACCAACGACATCGGCATCCTGTACCCGCCCTCCGGCGAGCCGATCGTCATCGCCGTCTACTATCACGCCGCCACCGACGACCCGAAGAATGAGGGCGTAATCGCCGAGGCCACCCGTCTAGCCCTGACCTCCCTCGGCCGCGCGTGACCGATACGCCCGTCATGATGAAGGACGGCATGGCCCGTCCGACCGGCGGCGACGTTCGCGGCTGGCTGATGCGCGGCGAGGTCGGCATGGCCGTCGGCGTGATCGGCGTCATCCTGCTGCTGATCCTGCCGGTTCCGAAATTCCTGCTGGACCTGCTGCTGGCGATCTCGCTGGTGTCATCTGTGCTGATCCTGATGACGGCGCTGATGATGAAGCGGCCGCTGGACTTCGCCATCTTCCCGACGGTGCTGCTGATCTCGACCCTGTTCCGGCTAGGTCTGAACCTGGCTTCGACCCGCCTGGTCCTGACCCACGGGCATGAGGGCCACGACGCCGCTGGTCAGGTGATCAACGCCTTCGGTCAGTTGATGATGGGCGGGGACTTCATCATCGGCATCATCATCTTCGCGATCATCCTGGTGGTGAACTTCGTTGTCATTACAAAGGGTTCGACCCGGATCGCAGAGGTCTCGGCCCGCTTCACCCTGGACTCGATGCCGGGCAAGCAGATGGCCATCGACGCCGACCTGTCGTCCGGCCTGATCACCGAGGACCAGGCCAAGCTGCGCCGCAAGGAGCTGGAGCAGGAATCGACCTTCTTCGGGGCCATGGACGGCGCGTCGAAGTTCGTGCGGGGCGATGCCGTCGCCGGCCTGATCATCGTGGCCATCAACGCCATCGGCGGCATCCTGATCGGCACATTGCAGCACGGCCTGCCGATCGGTGAGGCGGCCTCGACCTATGTGCAGCTGACCATCGGCGACGGTCTGGTGACCCAGGTTCCGGCCATCATCATCTCGATCGCCGCGGGCTTCCTGGTGTCAAAGGCGGGCGTCGAAGGCTCGGCCGACAAGGCCCTGGTCGCCCAACTGGCCACCAACCCCGTCAGCCTGGGCATGGTCGCGGCCGCGTCTGCGCTGCTGGCCCTGATCCCCGGCATGCCGATCATTCCCTTCGCCGCCCTGGCGATCGGCTGTGGCTACATGGCCTGGCATCACGGGCGGGCCAAGCTGAAGCCCAAGCCCACGGAAGCCGAGCTCGCCGCCACCGCCTCTGCCGGCAAGCCCAAGGACGATGTCGAAGAACCCATCGGCACCGCCCTGACCATCGACGAGGTGAAGATCGAACTCGGCTACTCCCTGCTGACCCTGATCAACGATCT
>JAZKHL010000115.1:0-6525 GCA_040385365.1 Pseudomonadota bacterium
CGGTCCATGTCCTCCTGCCACTGCAGGTGTTCGGGCGAGCCCTCGCGCGGCTCGGCGCGGCCGAGATAGTAGCTCTCACGATAGACGAACATCACGCAGTCGGCGTCCTGCTCGATCGAGCCGGATTCGCGCAGGTCGGACAGCTGCGGCCGCTTGTCCTCGCGCTGCTCGACCTGACGCGACAGCTGCGACAGGGCGAGGATCGGCACGGACAGTTCCTTGGCCAGGGCCTTGAGGGCGCCGGTGATCTCGGACACCTCCTGCACCCGGTTCTTCTGGTTGTTGCCCTCGCCGACGGTGATGAGTTGGAGGTAGTCGACGATGATCAGGTCGAGACCGTGCTCCTGCCGCTTCAGCCGGCGGGCGCGGGCGGCGAGCTTGGAGATGGACAGGCCGCCGGTGGCGTCGATGAACAGGGGGCTTTCGCCGATCTCGACGGCGGCCTCGCGGATACGGCCGAAGTCGGCGGCGTCGATCTCGCCCTTGCGCAGCTTGTCCGACGACACGCCCGAGGCGTCGGCCAGGATGCGCATAGCCAGCTGTTCGGCGCTCATTTCCAGCGAATAGAAGGCCACGACGCCGCCATTGACCGTCTTGCGGCCCTCGGGCGTCGGCTCCCAGCGATAATTGCGGGCGATGTTGAACGCGATGTTCGTCGCCAGCGCGGTCTTGCCCATCGAGGGTCTTCCAGCCAGCACCAGCAGATCGGACGGGTGCAGGCCGCCCAGCTTGGAGTCCAGGTCGTCCAGATGGGTCGCCAGTCCGGCCAGCTTGCCGTCGCGCTGATAGGCCTCGGCCGCCATCTGCACCGCACCGCTGAGGGCGCTGGAGAAGCTGACGAAGCCGGAGGAGGGCTTGCCGGTCTCGGCCAGGGTGTAGAGTTGCTGCTCGGCCTGTTCGATCTGGTCGATGGCGGCGGTTTCGGGCTGAGGCGCCTCGCGGACGATCTCGCCGCCGATGCGGATCAGGTCTCGGCGCAGGGCCAGGTCGTAGACCACGCGGGCGTAGTCGGGGGCGTTGGCGGCCGGCGGGGCGCGGTCGACCAGATCGGCGAGATAGCGCAGGCCGCCGAACTCCTGGAAGGCCGGGTCCAGCTTGAACCGCTCCATCAGGATCGTCGGCTCCGCCAGCATGCCTTGGCGGATATGGTCCTCGATGGCGTCGTACAGGCGCTGGTGGAAGGGCTCGTAGAAATGCGTGCCCCGCAGCCGGTCGGACAGGCGCTCGAACACCGCATTGTCGAACATCAGCGAACCCAGAAGCGCCTGTTCGGCCTCCAGATTGTGCGGCATCGACGGGATGGAGCCGGAGTCGGCGTGGCCGGGGAAGGCAAGCGGTGCGAAGGCGTTCATGGGGGTCATGTCTTACCCCTGCGCGCGGCCTACGACAGGTTCGGACGCAGCCTTCGACGGGGACAGATTGGGCCCGCTGTGGACGACGGCGAATTCCGTAGCCGGATCAGTTAATGGTCAAGCTGGAGCCCGTTCAGGCCGGGCAGGGGTACCGCGAACCCATCCAGGACCGGATGCCCTCGGTGACGGACATCCGCTGACGCCGGGCCTCGGGAATGCCGTTGAGGAACGCCAGAAGCTGGCGCACGTCCAGGCTGATGCGTTCGGGCGGGCAGGCGGGCGGCGCCCGTCCCGCGGTCCGGGCCTGCCGAATCTCGTTGCCGACGGTCCTGAACGCGCGCTCCGCCTCGCCCTTCAACCGATGGGCGTCAGGACGCAGCATGGCCGTGGCGTTCAGCGGGATGCGATTGGCGCGGGTGACGAAGTCGTCCAGCGTCATGCCCGACTGGGCCGAGGCGGCGCCGGCGGCCAGACAGGCCATCAGGCCGATGACGAGCGCGATCTTCTTCATGGTCAACCTCCCCGAACACCCAAGCTTGGCCGCAGCTTTGCGGCGGTATAGCGGCCAAGAGAAAGGGCGCGCCCGACTGGACGCGCCCGATCACTGACTTGTTATCAGAAGGCTTCGGTTCAGGCTTCCGAACCGAGGCCGTCCTGCTGGCCGGCGCCGCCGGCGACCATGTCCTTGGCCTGTTCGAGGGCCAGTTCGCGGTCCTCGTCGTAGGCGGCCTTGATCACGTCCTCGCCCTTCGCCTGACGCTCGGCTTCGTCGGCCGAACGGGCGATGTTGATCTTGACGGTGGCCGAGACCTCGGCGTGCAGGCGAACCAGCACTTCGTGGACGCCCAGGGTCTTGATCGGGGTGTTGAGCACGATCTGGCTGCGCTCGACCTTGCCGCCTTCGGCCGTGACGGCCTCGACGATGTCGCGCGCGGCGACCGAACCGTACAGCTGACCCGTCTCACCGGCTTGCCGGATCATGACATAGGTCTGGCCGTCGATCTTGGAGCCGATCGAACCGGCGTCGGCCTTGTTCTTCTCGTTGCGGGCCTCGATGGCGGCGCGGTCGAGTTCGAACGCCTTCAGGTTCGCCGACGTGGCCCGACGGGCCTTGTCGCGCGGCAGAAGGAAGTTACGGGCGAAGCCGTCCTTGACGGACACGACGTCGCCGATGGCGCCGAGATTATCGACGCGCTCAAGCAGAACGACCTTCATCTTATTTCACCACGTAAGGCAGGAGGGCCAGATAACGGGCGCGCTTGATGGCCTTGGCCAGTTCGCGTTGCTTGATCTGGGAAACAGCGGTGATGCGCGACGGGACGATCTTGCCGCGCTCGCTGATGTAGCGTTGCAGCAGTTTGACGTCCTTGTAGTCGATCTTCGGCGCGCCTTCACCCGTGAACGGGCAAACCTTGCGGCGACGATAGAAGGGACGGCGTCCGGCGGCGCCGGAGCCGGCCGGCGCGCCCGGCGACGGAGCGGTGGTGTCGGTCATGTTCCGGGTTCCTTAAACGGTGGCTTCGGCGGCGGCGTCGTCGCGGGGCGTGCGCTCACGCTCACGTTCGCGCTCGCGTTCGCGGCGGGCCAGCAGGGGCGAGAGTTCCAGGTCGAGTTCCTCGACGCGAACGGTCAGCCAGCGAAGGACGTCCTCGTTGATCGACAGTTGACGCTCGACCTCGGCCATGGCGGCAGGCGGGCAATCGACGGCGAGCAGCGAATAGTGCGCCTTGCGGTTCTTTTTGACCCGATAGGTCAGGTTGCGCAGACCCCAGTACTCGATCTTGGCGACGGTGCCGCCGCCGGCTTCGATCAAGCCCTTGATGGTGTCGTTCAGCGCTTCGGCCTGTTGCGCGCTGATATCCTGGCGCGACATGACCGTGTGCTCGTAAAGAGCCATGCGGTATTCTCCCTTGTAGAGCCTCGGCGCGAGGGGACCGGGTAAAGTCCTCTCCCACGATGGATCCCGATGCGGCGGCCGGGATGACTTCCCGAACCCTTTGGAGTTCCGCGACCGGGACCGAAGTCCTGGAAAGGCGGCGCGTATAGGGGAAAAGCCGGGCGCGGTCCAGTGCGGACTGCAGGCCCGGGGACCGCTGCTACTCCGGACGCACGACCATACAGGTGACGCGACGCTCGGCGAGGGCGGCGCAGGCCGACTGGGCGCCCTGTTCGGTCATGCCGGTGAAGCGCGAGCGGTACCAGCCTTCGGCGTTCTGCACCGTTCGTTCCGCCGCGGTGAACTGGCTGCGGAAGCGGCGGTTGACCTCGGTCAGCCAGTCGCGGGCGACACTTTCGTCACGGAAGGCGCCGACCTGCACGGACCAGCGGCCGGCGGGTTGACGGGCGGGTTCGCGGGCGGCGGGTGGACGGGGCCGCGGCGGCGCGGCGACCGGAGCACCGCCGTTGAGGATGGCGGTCACATCAGCCGGGCGCTCGACAGCGGCGCGCTCGGACGGCGGCGGCGTCACACGCGCGGGCTGGACGGGGCTCGCCGGCAGGGCGGCGTAGGTGACAGAGCCGGACGGCGGGGCGCTGGAACCCACGCCGGTCTCTCCATCCTCGTCGTCCCCCGCTGAGGCGTATTCGACCGGCCCGGAGTTGTCGGGGCCGATGCCGAAGCCCCGCGCCTCGAAGAAGGTCTGGGCCACCTGGATGGTCTCGCCACGGGCGCGGGCGCGTTCGACCTCGAAGCCGGTGTCCATCAGGGCGGCGACATGGGCGTTGCGGCTGGCGGTCGAGCGCCCGCCGAGGACGATGGTGATGAGACGGCGACCGTCGCGCACGGCAGAGGCCGCCAGATTGTAGCCAGAGGCGTTGGTGTAGCCGGTCTTCATCCCGTCATAGCCGTTGCCGCCGCGCAGCAGGCCGTTGGTGTTGCGGTAGTCGCGACCGTTGTAGGCCCAGTCGTGCAGGCCGAAATAGCGATAGTACTGCGGATAGTCGCGCATGACGGCCCGGGCCAGGATGGCCAGATCACGCGCCGAAGTCAGCTGGCGGGCGTCAGGCAGGCCGTTTGGATTGACGTAGCGAGTCTGGGTCATGCCCAGCTCGCGGGCCTTCAGCGTCGCCTGGGCCGCGAACCGGTCCTGCGAGCCGCCGATATGCTCGGCCAGCGCCATGGCCATGTCGTTGGCGCTGCGCACGGATGTGGCGCGCATGGCGTCGTCCACGGTGATGGTCTGACCCGCTGCGAGGCCGAGCTTCGACGGCGGCTGGCTGGCGGCGCGGGGAGAGACGGTGATGACGTCGTCCAGCTTGATCTTGCCCTCGGCGAGCGCCTCGAAGGCGAGGTAGAGGGTCATGACCTTGGTGATCGAGGCCGGGTAGCGCCGGCTGTCGGCGTGGCGGGCGAACAGCACCTCGCCCGTCTCGGCGTCCACCACGATGGCGGCGTAGCGCGAGTTGTCCGACGACTGGGCGAGCGGCGCCCGCGTCGGCGTCAACGTCACGGCGACGGCCAGCACCAGCGACAGGAATCCACGACGGATCAGGGCGGAGAGCGGCAAAGATCAGGCCTCACAAGACATTAGCGCGACGGCGGCCCCACCACGCGACGCTGACGAAAGGCTAACATGCGTCATTCGGGTTTCGTGAGGGTAAACAACCCGTCAACGATTTTGTGAACTTTTGTGCACCGCACCATTTCCTCTTGACCTCCCTTCGCACTTGCACCATATGACCGTCTGTCGCGATGGACTGGCTCCTCGCGCAAGACATCACAGGCGGTCTCCCGACCGCACAAATGGTTCAGGAGATCCATCATGACTGACTCGACCGTCGAAACCGTCAAGAAGACCACCGAAGCCGCCGCCGCCACCGTCAAGGCCCAGGCAGAGAAGGTTCAGGCGACCGCTCAACAGGCTCAGGCCACGTTCCAGGCCAATGCCGAGCAAGCTCAAGCCGCCGGCGCCAAGGCGCTGCGCGAAGTCGCCGACAAATCGGCTGCCGGCCTGACCGAGCTGAACGTCCAGGGCAAGCAGAACCTGGAAGCCATGGTCGCCTCGGCCGCCGCCGCCCAGAAGGGCGTCGAAGCCCTGTCGGCCCAGTCGGTCGCCTTCACCAAGAAGTCCTGGGAAGACGGCGTCGCCGCCGCCAAGTCCATGTCGCAGGCCCGTTCGATCCAGGAGCTCCTCGAGCTGCAGACGACCTGGGCCAAGTCGGCGACTGAAGCCTATCTGGCTGAAGTCACCCGCGCGACGGACGTCGTGACCGCCTCGGTCAAGAACACCTTCCAGCCGATCAACGAGCGCGTCACCGCCTCGGTCGAAAAGTTCCAGGCCGCCCGCTAAGGCGACCCACGGTTCAGTCAGCGTACGGAAGGGCCCTCCAGAGCAATCTGGAGGGCCCTTCTGCTATTCGGCCGACGCGTGATCGATGCTGAACGCGCGGGCCAGTCGCCAGTGTCCGTCCTCGAGCCGCCACAGAACCGAGAAGCGTGCCCGCCCGACGAGGTGCTCCGGTCCGTCTCCCTGGCGTTCGTAGAACAGGTGGCTGCCTTCCTCGACCGCGCCGACCCCGGGGATCGGGTAGACCCTCAGGGTCCCGGGCACGATTTCCCGGCGAGAGCGGAAGGCGTCAGGGGCCTGTTTGGCTACGCATCCCCTGGCGTAGTCGTCGACGAACGCCACGCGCGTCGCCGTCAGTCCGCCCCTGTCGTGGTAGAACTCAAGGTCGGCTGTCACCATATCCGCGAGGGCCTCCGGTTCGCAGCGGTCGAACATCACCGAGAACAGCTCGGCATCCCGTTCCGCAATCACGGCTGTCAGGGCGGGACCGTCAGGCAGGACGACGGGCGGGGCCTGTAGCAGGGCCAGGACAGCCAGAACCGCGGTGGAGATCATCGGATACCCTCAGCCGTCGGGGCTGACGGCGAGGCCGAACCTGCGGGCCTGAATGACCCATGTCCCGTGAATCTTTGGTCATGGCGCATCTGTCACGCAAGCTGTGACTGGACGCGCCTTCAATTCAGGCCATCATTCCCTATCTGATCCATCTAACTCCCCCCGCACGGATTACGAATGCCGCCGACCCGCAGGCCAGGTGAACAGCAAGGTGGAGGCCTCGGGGCCGCCACGGTCACCGAGACCAAGCCTAAACTTCAGAAACCCTCGCTCTACAGGGTGCTGATCCTGAACGACGACTACACGCCGATGGAGTTCGTCATCTATGTGCT
>JAZKHL010000116.1:0-21873 GCA_040385365.1 Pseudomonadota bacterium
CCCGCCTCTGGGTCACCCCCGGATCGATCGACCACCATTTCGAGGCGAAGGCGTGAAGCACGAGAATGGCCAGGATCAACCACGCGGGCCAGGCGCGCAGCATGGCGTGCGGCCGCAACGCGATCAGGCCGAAGATGACCGCATAGACCGGCAGCCAGACAAGCCGCAGGATCGGGGTCTCGACCTGGGTCGGGGCGAACACCGGGCCGACGATGGCCTGGGTCAGCATGACGACCACGAAGATCACCGCCGCCTGTTCCCACAGAGGTGGGGCGGGGTCGTTCAGGTCGGAAGGATCGACTGAGGGACGCACGAGAGGAAGCGTCGGCCATCGCGGCTAATGAACCGTTAGGACGCCGAGAGGAGCTTCACTCCGACTTCTCCACGAACGTATCTATCACCTTCTTCTCCCCCGCCTTCTCAAATTCAACCGTCAGCTTGTTGCCCTCGATGATGCGCACCGAGCCGTAGCCGAACTTCTGGTGAAACACGCGGTCGCCCTTGGTCCAGTTCGAGCCGGCCTTGGGATCGGCGGTGGCGATCAGGCGGCCGTCGCCTTCGATCAGGGTCTGGCGCGCGGTTCGGGTCGCGGGGGCCTTTGACGCCGTGAAGGCCTGGGCGCGCTGCCAGCCAGGGGATGTGTAGCCGGCGCCGAATGTGGGCGCATCGTCCCAGCGCGACTTGGCGTCCTTCATGCCGGCCGAGGCGCCGTAGTAGCCGGTGTCGCTCTCGGCCTCGACGTGGGCGATGGGCAGTTCGTCGACGAAGCGGCTGGGTAGCTGGCTGGTCCAGCGGCCGTAGACGAGGCGATTGGCGGCGAAGGAGATGCGGGCGTCGGACTTGGCGCGTGTGACGCCGACATAGGCGAGGCGGCGTTCCTCCTCCAGGCCCTTTTCGCCCTTCTCGTCCATGCTGCGCTGACTGGGGAAGACGCCTTCCTCCCAGCCCGGCAGGAAGACCAGCGGGAACTCCAGCCCCTTGGCGCCGTGCAGCGTCATGATCTGCACCGCGTCCGACGACGGCCCGCGATCCAGATCCATGACCAACGAGACGTGTTCGAGATAGGCGCCCAGCGTCTCGAACGACTGCATCGCCTGGGTCAGTTCCTTGAGGTTATCGAGGCGGGTCGGGCCGGTGACGCGGTCGGCCTTCTGCATGTCGGTGTAGCCGCTCTCCTCCAGCACCGTTTCGGTCAGCAGCCAGTGGCGGGTGTCGGCGGCCAGTGCGCGCCAGCGGTCGAGGTCGCGGACGAAGGTCGACAGCGCCGTGCGGGTGCGGGCCTGAAGCTCGTCCGATGTGATCAGGTCGCGCACGGCGGTCATGGCCGAGACGCCGTTATGGCGAGCGATCTGAAGGATCTTCTGGACGCTGGTATCGCCGATGCCGCGCTTCGGCACGTTGACGATGCGTTCGAAGGCCAGGTCGTCGTCCTCGGACTGGATCAGGCGCAGATAGGCGTGGGCGTCGCGAATCTCCGCGCGCTCGAAGAAGCGCGGCCCGCCGATGACGGTGTAGGGGATGGCCAGCAGGACGAACCGTTCCTCGAAGGCGCGCATCTGAAACGAGGCGCGAACAAGGACGGCCATGTCCTTGTAATTCATGCCTGCTCGTTTGGCCGTCTCGATCTCGTCGGCGATCAGGCGGCTCTCGGCCTCGCCGTCCCAGACGCCGCGCACGCGGACCTTGTCGCCGGTCTGATCTTCGGTCCACAGGGTCTTGCCGAGGCGGTCGCGGTTGGCGGCGATCAGGCCGGACGCCGCCCCCAGGATATGGCTGGTCGAGCGGTAGTTGCGCTCCAGCTTGACGATCTTGGCGCCGGGAAAGTCCTTTTCGAAGCGCAGGATGTTGTCCACCTCGGCGCCACGCCAGCCATAGATCGACTGATCGTCGTCGCCGACGCAGCAGACGTTGCCGGTCGAGGAGGTCAGCAGTCGCAGCCACAGGTATTGGGCGACGTTGGTGTCCTGATACTCGTCGACCAGGATGTATCGAAACCGCCTGCGATATTCCTCGGCAATATCTGCGTGTTTGGCCAGGATCGTCAGGTTGTGCAGCAACAGATCACCGAAGTCGCAGGCGTTCAGCGTGGCCAGGCGTGACTGGTAGGCGGCGTATAGGCTCTGGCCCTTGCCGTTGGCGAAGTCCTCGCCAGGCGGGAGTTTCTCGGGCGTCCAGCCGCGGTTCTTCCAGTGATCGATCAGGCCCGACAGCGACTTGGGCGTCCAGCGCTTGGTGTCGATGTTGGCGGCCTCGAGGAGCTGTTTCAGCAGCCGCTCCTGATCGTCGGTGTCCAGGATGGTGAAGGTCGACTTCAGCCCGACCAGCTCGGCGTGCCGACGCAGGATCTGGGCGGCAACGGAGTGGAACGTGCCCAGCCAACGCAGCCCCTCGGCCGACGGCCCGATCAGGTGGGTGATGCGTTCCCGCATTTCCCGCGCGGCCTTGTTGGTGAAGGTGACGACCAGCAGCTCCCACGGGCGGGCGCAGCCGGTGGCCAGGATGTGGGCCAGACGGGTGGTCAGGACGCGGGTCTTGCCGGTGCCGGCGCCGGCGAGGACCAGCACGGGTCCTTCGGTCGCTTCAACGGCCGCACGCTGTTCGGGATTGAGGCCTGCCAAATAGTCCGGCGTGTCATGCGCCACGCCGCCGGGACCGCGCGAACGGGCAAACTCGGAGATACGCGGGGCGGGCAGGGAATCGGTCAAACGACGGCACTCGGCGACGAAGCGGGATTCGAGAACATAATGAGCACATGAGGCAAAGTCAGGCCCCGTCCAAGGACATCGCTGTACCCGCCGCCGGAACTCGGAAGCTCTGCCGGTGTTCAAGCGCCACAGGGAAGCAAACTTGAGAGGGAAGATCATGGCCGAGAACACCAACAGCAACAGCGGCGGCGGGAACACCGGACTGGCCTTCATCGTCGGGGCCGTGGTCGTCGTCCTGGCGATCGTCGCCTATTTCGTCTTCGCGCGTGGCGGCATGGCCCCGGAGACCAAGGACGTGAACGTCGACGTCAAACTGCCGGAAGTGTCGGCGCCGGCCGTTCCGGGAACCAACTAGATGACGGATCCCAATGTACCGCCCGAGCGGGTCGTCGTCGTCGATCCGCCGCGTCAGACCACTGTCAACGTCGAGCGGGAACGTAGCGGCGGAGGCGGCGGCTTCATCGCTTTCCTGATCGGCGGCCTGATCGTGGTCGTCGCGATCATCGCCTTCGTCGTCTACAACGGCGGCGGCAATCCGGTGAAGGACGCCGCGGACACCAACGTCGATGTCGACGTGAACCTGCCGTCCCTCCCCGAAGCCCCCAAGCTTCCGGACGCGCCCAGCCTGCCGAACATCGAGCCGCCGACCGTGCCGAGCCCTGGCCCGGCGCCGTCGAACTGAGCCATCAAATCGAGAAACGCCCGCCGGATTGTTCCGGCGGGCGTTTTGCTGTCTCTGCTAGCGAAGCTGGTAGGTGACCGTGGCGACGACGCGCACGCGCTTGTCCAGGGACGTCGATTCCGTATCCACGTCCTCACGCGCCAGTATCTCGAACGAGCCCTGAGTCGCCTGACGGATTGGTCCCAGCGGCGCTCCAGCGTCCTTGGCGAACTGCTCGGCGCCGGAGCGGGCGGAGGCCGTCGCCTCGGCAATCATGGCAGGGCGCACATCGTTCAGCTTGGTGAAGACATAGGTCGGGGCGGTGAAGTCCAGCAGCACGCCCTGGCGCACCAGGTCGTTCAACGCCCGCTCGGTCTGGGCGACGCGGGCGACATCTGTCGTGCGGACCGTGATGGCCTGGGCGACGATATAGTGGGGCGTGCCGGGAGATGGCGCATAGCTCTGCGACTGTGTGTCGGTGACTTCCAGCCTGCCGACGGTGACGATGGTGTCGGCATACCCTTGCTGACGCAGAAAGGTGCGGACCTTGGTCAGGTCGGCGTCGATCTGGGATTGCACGGCCGGCAGGTCCTCCCCGGCGACCGTGAACCGCAAGGGCAGGATGGCCAGATCGGCCGTGACATTGCGTTCGGCGACCCCTCGCACGGTGACCTGGCGGTTGCCGGTGTTGGCGTTTACCACCCCGGTCCCGACCGCGATCCCGGCGCCGATCAATCCGATGGCGACGAGGCCCCCAAAAATGGCGGGCGGAAGAAGGCTGCGGTCGACGGGCACGGCGGTGGCTCCTGGGGTGAGGCCACCAAGCTGCGCCTTATTCGGGTGGCCCGCCAGTGACCCTTTCTGACGCGGCGGCCTCCAGAGCGAGCAGTCGGCAAGCCGAGGCCAGCGGACGCCGCCCTCGCGTCTGGTCGATCCAGGCCAGCAAGCCGGCATGGCTGAGGTTCCGCTCTGCCGCGACGCGGTCAAGCACGGCCCAGAACTCGGGCTCCAGCGCCACCGAGGTGGCGTGGCCGGACAGGGAGACGGAGCGTTTCTGCAGCATCAAACCTCGCGGGGCGCGAGCGCCGTCTCCTCCACGCGAATGCGATAGGTGACGAGGATCGCGTTCAGGATGCTGAATACCACGGCGATCCAGAGCTGGCCGAACACCAGGGGCAGTATGGCGATCTCCAGTGACGCGACCCAGTAGTTGGGATGGCGCACGAAGCGGAACGGACCGCGTCTCACCAGAGGCGCGCCAGGCAGAGTGATGATCCGCGTGGTCCAGAAGCGGCCCAGTGTGGCGATCACCCAGACACGCCCCAACTGCAGCAAAACATAGAGGGCGAGCAGCCACGGGTTCGGCACGGCGGTCCACGGCGTGAAGATCGCCAAGGCGGAAAGCCATGCCGTGTGCAGGATGACGAAGAGCGGATAGTGCCGTGCGCCCACCTCGACCGCCCCTTGGGCCAGCAGGCGTTGGGTGTTGCGTCCCGCCAACCAGAGCTCCCCAAGCCGCTGGGCGACGACGAACCCCAGGACGATCAGGAACCACATCATTGGGGATGCACCAGCATCAGGGCGCAGGTGAACCCCGGCCCCAACGTGGTCAGCAGCAAAGGCCCCGGCGCCTTAGCGTCCAGCGCCGCTCGCAAGACGAACAGCACGGTGGCCGAGCTCATATTGCCATGGTCACGGAGCACGTCTCGGGTATGGCGCATCTCGCCAGGCGACAGGGCGAAGATACCCTCCAGCGCATCGATCACCTTGGCCCCGCCGGGATGACAGACGTAACCGCCGATATCGCTGGCGGTCAGACCGTTCGCGGTCAGGAATGCAGTGGCGATGGGCTGGAAATCATTTTGAACCAGGGTCGGGATGTCACGACTGAACACGACCTTGAGCCCGTCGTCGGCCACCTCCCAGCCCATGACGTCCAGACTGTTGGGCCATGTGTGCTCATGACTGGCGCCCAGCGCGGGCCCAGGTGCATCGTCGCGGCACGAGACGATCGCCGCCGCCGCGCCGTCGCCGAACAGTGCGGTAGCGACAAGATTGGACTTGGACCGGTCCTGCGCCCGAAACGTCAGGGCGCACAGCTCGACCACCAGCAATAACACGCGACTGTCGGGATACGCCTTGGCCATCTCGGAGGCGCGGGCCAGGCCCATGACCCCGCCGGCGCAGCCCAGGCCGAACAGCGGCACGCGCCGGACGTCCGGCCGGAACGGCATGACCTGCATCAGCCGCGCCTCCAGCGACGGCGTGGCGATGCCGGTGGAGCATACCGTCACGATGCAGTCGATCTGGTCGGCCGTCAGGCCCGCCTCATCCAGCGCCTTGGTCGCGCTTTCGGCCATCAGGGCGACGGCGTTCTCCAGGAACAGGTCGTTGCGTTCGCCGAAGCTATGGGGCTTCAGGTACCATTCGATCGGCACGCAGGAGTGCCGCGTCTCGATCAGCGCGTTTCTGTAGATCGGTTCCAGCCGCTTGAACCCGCCGTGCGTCGTGGCGAACATCTCCGCCCCGTTTGCGGCCACGTCCTCCTGTCTCAGCGTGTAGGGCGGCCATGCCGTCGCGAGGGCGGAGAGGCGAGGGGTGGGGGACGCGTGGGGCAAAACGGGCTCGCTGGTCTCCGATCGAACATCGGCACCTCAGATACGATCCAGAGACCAAAAGGGTCCGTCGCGCCAGCGATGCATGAACCTGCGGCAAATCGCGAGGCGGATTGCCTCGGTATAAGCCGGGCTTGTCGGTTTCGGCGCTGATCGCGGTTGCGCACGCGGCATGCGCACGGCATCTGCGGCGCCTCCCGCCGCTTCTGTCCTGTGAGCCTGCCTTGACCCTGTCCGAGCTACGACGGCCCTCCGCCGACGTCCTGGCGATCGCCGGCGTCGCCGTGTGCGCCATCATCTGGGGCACGACCTGGTATGCCATCACCTGGCAGTTGGGCGCGGTCGACCATGTCGCCTCCCTGACGTGGCGGTTCGGGTTGGCCGCTCTCGTGATCTTCGTTGGATGCGCGCTTACGCGTCGATCGCTGGCGCTTAACCGGGGTCAGCATCTGGCGGCCATGGGGCAGGGGGCGTTTGTCTTCGCCGTCTCCTATTCCTTCACCTATGCGGCGGAGGCCCATGTGACCTCCGCGATCGTCGCCGTCGTGTTCGCCGCGCTGGCCTTTCTGAACCTGGTGCTCTTTCGCATTGTTGTCGGCCAGAAGGCGTCGCGCGCGGCGTGGATCGGGGCGGGGCTGGGCATTCTCGGCGTCGCGGTCCTGTCGGGCGGAGAGGCGCTTCGGGTCGGTTTCGATCAGCGCGCGCTGACCGGTATCGGCCTGGCGTTCCTTGCGGTGACCAGTTCGGCCGTCGGCAACTATTTTTCCTGGCGGGGGCAGGAGAAGGGCTCGGCCATCCTGCCTCAGACGGCCTGGGCCATGGGCTACGGCACGGCGATGCTGGCGATCTACGGCGTGGTGACCGGCGCGGCCTTCACCATCGATCCGTCACCCGGCTACCTGATTTCCCTGGCCTATCTGGCGGTGCTGGGATCGGTCGTGGCCTTCGTTGTCTATTTCGCCGTGGCCCGGGCGCGCGGCTATGCCTTGGCCAGCTACATCTCGGCCCTGACACCGCCGATCGCTATGCTGGTGTCGGTCCTGTTCGAAGATGCCAGGTTCGGCTGGTCTGCCGCGCTCGGCCTGCTGCTTGTCCTGGCGGGTCAGGCCCTCCTGATCCGGGCGCCGAAAGTCTCCTAGCCGAACCAGCCGCGCTTCTTGTCAGGCTTGGCGTTGTGGTCGAGGACCGCTGCCTCACGCTCAACCGCTTCTCGAGCGCGTCGTTCGCGAATGGCCTTCGCCTGACGCAAGGCAATCAGAGCGATCAAGCCCGCGCGCGTGCGGGACGAGGTCTTGCCCGTAAAGGTCGCGCCCACGATCAGTCCTCCAGCTTCGACTGATCAAGAAGCCGCGACACCCGCTCGCGTTCCGCCTTGGCCATATCACGCTGGGTCTTGGTCAACCCGTGAGCAACGCGGTTCTGTGCGGCATCGGCCTTCGCAACCGCCTTGTCGCGCGACTTTCGCGCCCGGTTCAGGTTCACGATCTCGGCCATGAAGTCCTCTTGTCGCGGTCCGCAACCGGCCCACAATGTCGGCGTTGATACGGCTCACCCCCGTGAAGGAGATTTCCAATGGTAGACGTGACGCAGATCAAGGAACACCTCGAAGTCGTCGGTTCGGACGGCGGCCATGTCGGTCGTGTCGATCACGTCCTCGGCGACCAGATCGAGCTGGCCAAGCTCGACCTCGCCGGCGGCTTCAAGCACCACATGATCCCGGTCAGCTGGGTCGACTATGTCGATGACGAAAAGGTGCGGCTGTCCCTGACCGAGGACCAGGCCAAGTCCCAGTGGACCGAGAAACCCTCGCACTAATTCTCGCCACCCGCCTTACGACGAATTCACAAGGGCCCCGCTGATATCGGCGGGGCCCTTCGCTTATCTAAAGAGCATCGGCGGATGGCCGACGAGGAGAGATTCGCGTGATCCGACTGGTCCTGAACGTCCTGTGGCTCATCTTCGGCGGCTGGATCAGCGGTCTGCTCTGGCTGTTGGGCGGCGCGATCCTCGCTATCACCATCGTCGGCCTGCCCTGGAGTTTCGCCGCATGGCGCATCGCCAGCTATTCCTTCTGGCCGTTCGGCCGCGAGGTCGTCTGGGCCGGCGAGTTCGAAGGCAAGGACATCGGCTGTTTCGGCGTCGGACTGAACATCATCTGGTTCGTATTCGCCGGCTGGTACATCGCCCTCTCGCACCTGCTGATCGCCTTCGCGGAAGCCATCACCATCATCGGCATTCCGTTCGCGCTGAAGGATCTGGAACTGGCCAAGTTGGCGTTGGCCCCCGTCGGCGCAACGATCCGGCATAAGCCATAGGCCTCATCCCGGTGAGATCATCTTCTCGGGCCTGACGGCCTCGTCGAACTCGGCATTGGTCAAATAGCCCCCGCCGACAGCTTCCTCGCGCAACGTCGTGCCGTTCTTGTGCGCCGTCTTGGCGATCTTGGCGCAGGCGTCGTAGCCCAGCTTGCCGTTCAGGGCCGTCACCAGCATCAGCGAGTTGTTCAGGCCGCGCTCGATGTTGTCGATCCGCGGCTCGATCCCGACGACGCAGTTCTCGGTGAACGACACCGCAGCGTCGGCCATCAGCCGCACCGACTGCAGGAAGTTGTAGGCCATCACCGGGTTGAAGACGTTCAGCTCGAAATGACCCTGCGACCCGGCAAACGTCACGGCGGCGTTGTTGCCGAACACCTGGACGCAGACCTGGGTCAGGGCTTCGCACTGGGTCGGATTGACCTTGCCCGGCATGATCGACGAACCCGGCTCGTTCTCCGGCAGGGCCAATTCGCCCAAGCCCGATCGCGGGCCGGAGCCCAGGAAGCGGATGTCGTTGGCGATCTTGAACAGCGACGCGGCCACCGTGTTGATGGCCCCATGGCTGAACACCATGGCGTCGTGGGCGGCGAGGGCCTCGAACTTGTTCGGGGCCGTCGTGAAGTTCAGGCCGGTGATCTGGGCGATCTTCTCGGCCACGCCCTCGGCGAACCCGATCGGCGCGTTCAGGCCGGTGCCGACGGCGGTGCCGCCCTGGGCCAGCTGCATCAGGTCGGGCAGGGTCGCCTCGATCCGCTCAATGCCCTTGGTCACCTGCTGGACATAGCCGCTGAATTCCTGGCCGAGCGTCAGAGGGGTGGCGTCCTGGGTGTGGGTCCGGCCGATCTTGATGATCGACTTCCAGGCTTCGGCCTTGTCGTTCAGGGCGTTGCGCAACTGGGCCAGCGCCGGCAGCAGGCGGTGCGTGACCTCTTCGGCGCAGGCGACGTGCATGGCCGTGGGATAGGTGTCGTTGGACGACTGGCTCATGTTGACGTGGTCGTTGGGGTGGACCGGCTTCTTCGACCCCATCTCGCCGCCCAGCATCTCGATGGCCCGGTTCGAGATGACCTCGTTGGCGTTCATGTTGGACTGGGTGCCCGAGCCGGTCTGCCAGACGACCAGCGGGAAATGCTCGTCCAGCTTGCCCTCGATGACCTCGTCGGCGGCGCGGACGATGGCGCTTCCGATAGCCGGGTCCAGCCGGCCCAGCGCCATATTGGTCTCGGCCGCGGCGCGCTTGACGATGCCCAGAGCGCGGACGATCGGCAGGGGCTGCTTCTCCCAGCCGATCTTGAAGTTGCCCAGCGACCGCTGCGCCTGCGCCCCCCAGTATCGGTCGGCGGCGACTTCGATGGGGCCGAAGGTGTCGGTCTCTGTGCGGTGGGCGGTCATGTCTGGCAGGCTCGTCTGGGCGTGGCGGGAGGATGCGCGGCGGTGTAGCACGGGGACGTCGTCGGGCAAGGCGACAGGGCCGGAGACGGGACATGAGGATAATTCACGCTGGGACAGCGATCGGTCTGGCGTCCGTTCTGTCCGCCTGCGCCAGCCTGCCCGCGTCTGAACCGGTGCTGACCGTCCTGACGACCGATGCGGGGCGGATGGTCGTCGATGTGGACATCGCCCATGCGCCGATCTCGGGCTGCAACTTCCTGCGCTATGTCGCGTCGGGGGCCTACGACGGCGGCAGCTTCTTTCGCACCGTCGTTGCGGCGACCAACGCCAATCCGAATCCCATCGACGTGATCCAGGCCGCCACGCCGGCGGGCAGCGACGATCCAGGCTTCGGGCCCATCGCGCTGGAGCGCACGCGTGACACGGGCCTGCGCCACCTCGCTGGAACGATCTCGCTGGCGCGGGATGGCCCGGATACCGCGACGTCGAGCGTCTTCATCGTCACCCAGGACACACCCAGCCTCGATTTCGGCGGCCGGCGCAATCCGGATGGACAGGGGTTCGCCGCCTTCGGACGGTTGCTCGAGGGCCTGGACATCGCCCGCGCGATCCAGGCCATGCCGGCCGATGCCGAAGAGCAATTGACGCCGCCGGTGGTCATCAGGTCCGCCCGCTTGATCGGCCGATTGCCTGCGGAATGCGGATTGTGATAATCTAGCCAGATATCTGGCTAGGAGCAACGGCGTGGAAGTCGGGATTTTCGAGGGGCGCAACCGCTTCTCCGAACTCGTTGAAGCCGCAGAGCGAGGCGAAGAGGTTCTGGTTCTGCGTAGAGGCAAACCCGCTGTACGGATCGTCAGCGCGGCGCCCGTCGAGGATCGCATCGCACTGCATATGGCGGCTCTGGACCGCGCGGATGCGCTGAGGGCGGAGATACGCGACCATCTCGGACGATCATTTACCCACGACGAGCTCATCGCCGCACGGGACGAGGGACGACGTTGAGCGGTCGGCTCATCGTCGATGCGTCTTTCATCGCGAGTCTGTTTCTTGACGAGGAACACAGCGCGTTCGCCAGCGGGCGTTTCCGCGAGACTTCCGATCTCACGCCATGGGCGTCCGATATCCTCCCATGGGAAATAGCCAACATCCTTCGGACCCAGCGTCGTCGAGGCCTGTTCTCCGCCGAATCCTCGGACCGGCTTTTCGCGGGCTTTCTCGACATGCGGATTTCTCTCGCCGCGAAACCGGACCCCTCCGAGTACCGCGAGGTCGCTCGTCTCGCCGATCGCTTCGAACTGAGCGCTTATGATGCGGGGTATCTGTGGCTGGCGCTCAACGGTGCGGACCCGCTCGCGACGTTGGATCGTCGCCTCGCGACGGCGGGGATCGCGGCGGGTCTCTCCATTCACGCTCCTTTCGCATGACCGCTGACTGGATCGTCTCCGGCAAGGTCCGCGCGCGCGAGGAGGGTGAGGCCGTCGTCATCGTGATCGACGGCCTGACGACCCAGGCAAAATACTACAAGCCGCTGGTCTACGAGTTCTTCCGCAAGGAATGGCGCGGGTCGCGGCCGTCCTATGGCGACTATGTCGTCGAGATCACGATGGAGCACATCGGCGATCCGCCATGGATGGACCTAGACAACCTGGCCAAGGCTCTGCTCGACGCCATCAAGGGCTACCTGTTCCATGATGACGCCCAGGTGGCCCGGCTACTGGTCGAGCGGCGCGAAGGCGAGCGCGAACGGATCACGATCCGGGCTTTCCCGAGGAAGTCCTAACCGCCGGAGGGAGGGTTGAAGCGCAGGGTCGGCAGAAGCAGCTGCATGTTCGCGCCGATGAAGACCTGGGGCTCCGAACCCGGTTCCAGCCCCTCGGCCTGTTCGCGCGTCTTGACGCAGGCGCGCGTGGTGTTGCTCAGGGCGATGAAGTCGCTGGCGGTCGGCAGGGACGAGATCACACAGGCGTCGAAATAGGGATAGGTCGCGTCCTCGCTACAGCCGAACGACGACCGGTCGCGCCGCGCCGCTGTCATGATCATCCGGTTCGGACCCGACAGGGCGTCGACGAAGATGCCCGAGTAGCAGGCGGAGACCACGACCACGGTCGGCCTGTCCTGACACCAGCCCCGCACCAGCGTCGCCATACTCGCCGGCGACAATCGGCGATCCGGCCCGAACACCATGCCGGCCGGTCCGCCATGAGACGTGAAATAGAGCAGGCAGCCGGCCTGGGCCTGCCCGGTCGCGCCATAGACTCCGGCGATGGCCTGATCCGCGGTGGTCGGCGCGCCGACGTCGGGGCGCAGGCTGTAATCGACCGTGTGCTCTCGCGTGAAACCGGCCGCCAGAAAGCCTTGGGTCAGGTCGCGTCGCGCGTTGTCGAAGGCCTGGATCGGCTCGCCCGCGCTGGTGCGCCAGTCGGCGGCGATGATCCCGGCGGCCCAGCCTTCGAACCGACTGGTCGGCGGTGACTGGGCGCAGGCCGAACCAGCGGCGACCCACAGCAGAACGACGATGACGACGGATCTCAGCACGGCTCACCCCAACTGCAGTTCGAGCTTATCGCGCGCTCACGGCCTGGGAAGCCTACTTCTTGCGGAACTGGTCCAGCGAAACGACCTTGGGGCCGTCGTCGCCCGAGGGAGGCGTTTCGGGGCGCGTCGGCGCGGGTAGTTCGGCCACCGGCTCCGCGACCGGCTCGGGCGCCTCGAACTGCAGCAGGAACTGGACACTGGGGTCGTAAAACCGCGTCACGGCCGTATAGGGCACGGTCAGGACCTTGGGCATGCCGCCGAACTTCAGCATGACCGAGAACAGATCGTGCTCGACGGCCAGGTCCCAATATTGGTGCTGGAGGACGACCGTCATCTCGTCCGGATATTTGGCGATGACGTCCGGCGGCACGGACACGCCGGGGCCGCGCGTCTTGAACGTGACGTAGAAGTGGTGAGCGCCGGGAATGCCCGACGGGCTCGCGGCGCGCTCGAGGGCGGAACGGATCACGCCGCGCAGGGCGTCCTGCGCGAGCTTCTCGTACTGCATCTCGTCGATCGGCGGCGCGTCTTCAGCCATGAAACCCTCGCTAGCGGCGCGACAGATAGCGGGGCCGGACGTCCGGCGGAAGAAGGAAAGTGCCGGGATTCTGTTGGCAGGCTCCCGGCGGCCCCGCCTAAGGATCTGAACCCCTAGGACTTAAGATTCGAAATCAACCGAACCGCATTACGCGGCGAGGCGGACTTCTCCAGCGAAGTTATCGTTCGCAGTTAGAAAATGGCCCGATACGGTGGGCCAGGACGAGCGAAAGCAGTCTTCTTTACACGTCCGTCGATGCTAGTCGGCCCCGCATCTCCCCCGAAAACGAGGAGCGATTGGTGGAGCCGCCGGGAATCGCACCCGGGTCCGGTCCGCTTATTACAAGCGCGTTTATCGCCATATCCGGAGCAAGCCCCGGCAAGACCAATATAGGGCGAGAAGCCCTTGCATCCAAGTTACGAAGTGAAGTCTGTTTCAGGGCAGGGGGATCGGCCATGGACGCGGACGGCAGGCTGGAGATCGCGGCGGGCTTCGCCACGGCGTTGGGGCCGCGCAAGGACAACCAGGATTTCGGCGCTGTCCATGTCGGTTCGCCGTCCGAACAGGCCCTGCACGGTATGATCGCCCTGGTCGCCGACGGGGTCTCGGGGTCCAAAGGCGGCCGGATCGCTTCGGAGCTGGCGGGCCGCAGCTTCATCGACGCCTATGTCGATCAGAACCCGCTGAAGGGCGTGGCAGCCGCCGGCGTCGGCGCATTGACCGGCTATAACCGCTGGCTCCACGCCAAGGGCCGATCCGATCCGAACATGACGGGCGCGGCGACGACCTTCACCGCCCTGGTGCTGCGCGGGCGCGAGGCCACGGCTCTGCATGTCGGCGACTCCAGAGCTTGGCATTTCCGCGACGGCGTCCTGACCCGCCTGACCGAAGACCACGTGCTGGCTCAGCCCGGCCTCAGTCACGTCCTCTACCGCGCCATCGGCATCGAGCCGGACCTGCGCCTAGACACTCGCGCCGTCCCATTGAAGGCGCACGACCGCCTGCTGCTGACCACCGACGGCGTCCATGGCGTGATCCCGGACGAGGAGTTGACCCGCCTCCTGTCCCGTCGAGCCTCGCCAGAGGCCGATGCCAAGTCCATCGTCGATGCGGCCGGCGCCGCCGAGACCCGGGACAACGCCACCGCCATCGTCATCGATGTCATCCGCATCGGCGCGGTGGACCAGGACGCCATCGGCGCGGAGGCCGCCGACCTGCCCATCCTGCCGCCGCCCAACGCGGGCGACAATATCGACGGGTTCAAACTGGAACGCCTCCTGTCGGACGGCAAGTACACCCGGGTCTTCGCCGCACGGGCCGAAGAGGGCGCCGTCGTCCTGAAATTCCCCAAACCGGCCCTACTGTCAGAGAGCGGCGCGCGCGGCGCCTTCCTGCGCGAAAGCTTCATCGGCCGCCGCATCGACAGCCCCTATGTCGGCAAGACCCTGACGCTCGATCCCGGCCGCCAGAGCCGCCTCTACATCGCGCAGCCGCTCTATGTCGGCCGCACCCTTCACGCCAGGATCGCCGATGAGCCGTTTGATATCCCGGCGGGTGTAGACATCGGCATCCGCCTGAGCCGCGCGGTTGCCGCCCTGCACCGCCAGGGCATCACCCACCGCGACATCAAGCCGGACAACGTCATACTGGAGACAAATGGCGGCCTGAAGCTGATCGATCTCGGCGTCGCCCGCCTGCCGCGTGTGGCTGAGTTCGCGGAAGCCGAGGCCCCCGGCACCACAGGCTATAAGGCGCCCGAGATGTTCGCCGAAAACGCCGGCGACCCCCTGACCGATCAGTATGCCCTGGGCGTCACCCTCTATCGCCTGTTCACCGGCGACTATCCCAGCGGTCAGGAGGAGGACTTCAACCGCATGAAGTTCGAAAAGCCGACGCGCCCCACTGTCCACCGCCCCGACATGCCCGCCTGGCTGGAAGCCGCCATCCTGCGCACGCTGTCGGTTGACCCGACTGACCGCTTCGCCGACGTCGAGGAACTGATCCACGTCCTTGAAAGCGGCAGCGCCGCCGCCGTCCCGCCAAGGCGCGCGCTGTCTCTGATGGAGCGCGAGCCGGTGCGCTTCTGGCAGGGGGTCAGCGCGCTGTTGCTGGTGTTGCTGCTTGCGTCGCTGATGGCGGGATAGACGGTCGCCGGCGCGACGCGCTTACTTCTTGATCAGCGCCTCGACCGGGACGTCCAGCGCGTAGGCGAAGCCGGTCGGCGAATAGTTGAGCTTGACCTGGCCTTTCAGCTGCTGGCCCAGCGCCGTGATCATGCGCGTACCAAAGCCTTTGCGCGTCGGCTCGCTGACGGCCGGTCCACCCGTCTCCAGCCAATCGAAATGCAGCCGGCCGGCGTCGACCCGCCATGACAGATGGACCTGACCGCCCGGTACCGACAGGGCGCCGAACTTGGTGGTGTTGGTGCACAGCTCGTTCAGCGTCATGGCGAAGGCGATGACCGAGCTCGAGGTGATCCTGATGTCGTCGCCGGCGACAACGAACCGGTCTCCGCCTTGGTCGAACGGTTCGATCGCGCTGCGCAGCGTGCTGTCGATCGTGGCGTTCTCCCAGCTCGATCGCGTCAGAAGGTCATGGGCGCGTGCAAGGGCCGCCAGACGCCCGTCGATCGCCGATCGGGCGTGGGCCATGCTGGTCGCGGTCCGCAGGCTCTGGTCCGTGATCGCGCCGACGGTCGCCAGCATGTTCTTGATCCGGTGATGCAGTTCCGCGTGGATCAGGTTTTGCAGCTTGTCGGCCGCATCGCGCTCTTCGGCTTCGATACCGGCCTGGACCAACAGGGCATTGGCGTCGATGCCCGCCTGTTCCAGGGCCAGCCTCAGACTGTCGTTCTCGGTCGTCAGGGCATCCTGAAGCGGCCGGTTTTCGTCGATGATCGACTGCTGCTTCTCAGTATCGAGGACGGTCTTCAGCCGCAGGGCCTTGGCGTGAACACCGGCCTGCTCAAGCTGATAGCGAAGCTCGCGATTCTCTTTCGTCAGCGATCCGTTCTCGGCGGACAGCGACGGCAGGACCTGCAAGGCGCCCTTGCCCACCATGTCCTGCAACTCGATCACCATCTGGTCGACTTCCAGCGGCTTGGGGAAAAACCGGCTGTCCTCGGGCGCATCCGCCTCGGTCACCGCGATCTGGCCGGAGACCAGGATGATTTTGACGTGCGGCCAGCGCGCATGGGTCAGATGCGCCAGCATCAGCCCATCCATGCTGCCCGGCATCTGAATGTCGGTGAACAGACAGGAGATGTCGTTGCGGGACTCGAGAATCGCGATGGCCTCGTCTGCGCCGATCGCCTCGATCGACTGGAACCCAGCATCCTCAACGATATCGACGGCACGCATCCGCAGCATCAGCTCGTCCTCGACGACCAGGACGATCGACGGCGATACTTCTGTGGTCATTAGATTTCCTGAGATCCCGCCTTCGCTGGCGTTCGGCGGGCATCCCCGAAATCTTGGTGGGCCGGGGTTCTCGAACTGTCAAGCTCAGCATGGCTCAGCGAGCTGATCCGAAAACTTGTCTTGTTCGATCGAGAAGGATTTTGCCGGTAATAATTCAAGTGCGACTTTCACTAAATAAGCTCGCCACTCATCAGAGTTTCGTTCCCGCCAATATTTACGTCTGTCTCTCGACCCGCTCCCAGTCTCCGCACTGGTTTCGGAACCAGGTCAGCTGGCGTTTGGCGTAGTTCCGCGTCGCCTGCTGCATGGCGGTTCGCGCCCGCTCCAGCGTTGTCTCACCCGACAGATGCGCGGCGAGTTCGCGCACCCCCACCGCCTTCATCGCCGGCAGGGTAGGGTCAAGCTCGCGCGAGACCAGATTGCGCACCTCATCCAGCGCTCCGGCCTCGATCATGACGTCCACCCGCGCGTCGCAGGCCGCGTAAAGCGTGGGGCGATCCGGCTCGATCACCAGCCGGTGATAGGACCCGGCCTCCAGCAGAGGCCGGGTCGACGCCTGCCAGTCCGACAGCGAGCGTCCCGTCGAGCGCGCCACGGCATAGGCGCGCGTCAGGCGCTGACGGTCACCGGCCTCGATCGCCGCCTCGGCCGGCGGATCGAAGGTGGTCAGGCGCAGGCGAAACCCCGCCTCGCCCTCGGTGTCATAAAGCGCCATCGCCTCCTCGCGCGCTTCAAGCGGCACACCGGGAATGTCGGCCAGTCCTTTTGTCAGGGCGGCGAAATACAGCCCCGTCCCCCCGACGATCAGCGCCGGGCGATCCTCTGCGCGAAGTTCGGCCAACAGCGGCATGAGCGCTCGCGTCCAGCGACCCACGGACCAGGCCTCCGCCGCATCGACGGTCCCATAAAGGTGATGGGGGGCGAGCGCTTCCTCCTCCGCCGACGGACGTGCGCTGAGGACGCGCAGGTCGGTATAGAGCTGCTGGCTGTCGGCGTTGATGATCACAGCCCCGCTCTGCTCTGCCATCTTCAACGCGAGCCGGGACTTGCCCGAGGCGGTCGGGCCGGCGATCAGGGTGATGCGGGACACGCTCATGGCTCCCCATACTCCGTCACCCTCGGGCTTGTCCCGAGGGTCCATCGAAGATGCGAATGAGACCGTCTCGAGTTCCTGACCGTCCTCGACCTTTCGCTTTCCGCCCCGATCCGGCATGGACCCTCGGGACAAGCCCGAGGGTAACGGGCGTAAGGAAGGCAACACCTTGATCGACCGCGCCGCCGTCGAAGCCGTGCTGAACGCGATTCCCGACCCCGCCACGGGCGGGGGACTGGTCGAATCCGGCCTGGCCAAGGGGTTGACGGTCGCCGAGGACCGGGCCGGCTTCGTCATCGAGGTTCCCGCCGACCGCACCGCCGCCTACGCCCCCGTCCGCGATGCGGCCGAGGCGGCGCTGAAGGCCATTCCCGGCATGACCCGCGTCTCAGTCATCCTCACTGCCGAGACCGCGCCTGTCGCGCGCAAGGCCGCCCTGTCTTCCGCCGCCGTCGAACAGACCCGCGCCAAGGCCCCCGCGCCGACCGACCGCCCCGCCCACGTCGGCCGTGTCCTCGCCGTCGCCAGCGGCAAGGGCGGGGTGGGCAAGTCCACCGTCGCGGTGAACCTCGCCGCCGCCTTCGCCCGGCGGGGGCTGAACACCGGCATCCTCGACGCCGATGTCTATGGCCCCAGTTTGCCGACCATGCTGGGCCTGTCCGGTCAGCCGGAATATATCGACGGCGCCATCGTCCCCCACATGGCCCACGGACTAAAGGCCATGTCCGTCGGCCTGCTGACCAAGTCTGACGACGCCATGATCTGGCGCGGCCCGATGGCGTCGCAGGCCCTGACCCAGATGCTGACCCAGACCCGCTGGGGCACGGCCGAGGCGCCGCTCGACATCCTCGTCGTCGACCTGCCGCCGGGCACCGGCGACGTGCAACTGACCCTGATCCAGAAGACCCCGCTGGACGGGGCCGTTATCGTCTCGACCCCGCAGGAGGTGGCCCTGGCGGACGCCAGGCGCGCCCACACCCTGTTCCAGCGGGTCAAGGTTCCGACCCTGGGCCTGATCGAGAACATGAGCGGCGAGGTCTTCGGACGCGGCGGGGGCGAGAACGAAGCCGGCCGACTGGGCGTCGACTATCTCGGCGACCTGCCGCTGGACGCATCGGTCCGACAGGCCGGAGACGCGGGGGCCCCCCTGGCCCAAGGCGATATCGCCGCACGCTTCGACGCCATGGCGACGGCGGTTGCGGAAAAACTCCGCCTGTAAGGGTTTTCAAACGCAACCCGAACCGCCACCTTGTCGGTATCAATCCTCCCCAAGGACCATCCGATGAGCGTCGAGACCCTGTTCCGCCCCTTCACCGTCAAGGGCCTGACCCTGCCCAACCGCATCGTCATGGCCCCCATGACGCGGTCGTTTTCGCCGGGCGGCATCCCGACTTCGGACGTCGCCGCCTACTATCGCCGCAGGGCTGAGGGCGAAGTCGGCCTGATCATCACCGAGGGCACGGTCGTCGAACGCCCCGCCGCCCGCAACGACGCCGCCGTCCCGGTCTTCCACGGCGAGGCACTGCCGCAATGGAAGAAGGTGGTGGACGAGGTCCACGCCGCCGGCGGTTTGATCGCCCCCCAGATCTGGCATGTCGGCGCCGCGCGCGGGCAGGGCGCAGAGTGGCAGCCCTTGGGCCAGGTCGACAGCCCGTCGGGCCTCGTCGCCCCCGGCAAACAGAAATACGAGCCGATGACCGAGGAGGACATCGCCGACACCATCGCTGCCTTTGGCCGGTCGGCGAAGGCCTCGCGCGAACTCGGCTTTGACGCCGCGGAGATCCACTCCGCCCACGGCTATCTGATCGACCAGTTCTACTGGTCGGGCCTCAATGCGCGCGGCGACCAATGGGGCGGCCCGTCGATCAAGGAACGCGCCCGCTTCGGCGTCGAGGTCGTCAAGGCGGTGCGCGAGGGGCTGGGCCCGGACATCCCCCTGATCATTCGCCTGTCGCAATGGAAGCAGCAGGATTACGACGCCAAGATCGCCCAGAACCCCGACGAAATGGCCGACTGGCTGATGCCGCTGTCGGACGCCGGCGTCGACGTCTTCCACTGCTCACAACGCCGCTTCTGGGAGCCGGAGTTCGAGGGCTCGGACCTGAACTTCGCCGGCTGGGCGAAGAAGATCACCGGAAAGCCTACGATCAGCGTCGGCTCCGTCGGGCTGGACGGCGAGTTCATGGCGGCGTTCCGGGGGGAGGGCTCAAAGCCCGCCTCGCTGGACGGACTGATCGAGCGGATGGAGCGCGACGAGTTCGACATGATCGCGGTCGGCCGCGCCCTGCTGGCCGACCCCAACTGGGTGCTGAAGATCAAGGAAGGTCGCGAGCACGAGCTGACCGATTTCGAGCGCGGCCATATGGCGGTGCTGCACTAGACGCTGCGTGTGGATAGGATGGCGGCATGACCGTCGCCGCCGTCCTCGTCACGACCCTGTGGCTGACCCTGATTATCGGCGCACGCTACCTGCTCATCGCCGGCGGCGTCTGGTGGCTGACCTGGGGTAGGGCGCAGGGCGTCGGCCGGCGCCTGAACCGTGAGCAGCCGTCGCGAAAGCTGATCCTGCACGAGATCAAATATTCGCTGATGTCCACGCCGATCTACGCCTTCCCCGCCGCCGTCGCGCTGGAAGCCTGGAAGGCGGGTGGGACCAATATCTACGTCGATCCGGCCGCGTATCCGCTGTGGTGGCTACCCGTCAGTTTCCTGCTGCTGCTGTTCGTGCAGGATGCCCACTATTACTGGACCCACCGACTGCTGCATGACCGGCGCATCTTCAAATGGGCCCACGCGGCCCATCACCGCGCCCGCGACCCCAGCCCCTTCGCCAGCTTCGCCTTCGACCCGGCAGAGGCGGTGGCGACGGCCTGGCTGTTGCCGCTTCTGGCGTTCCTGATCCCGCTGAACCTCTGGATGCTGGCTGTGATGCTGGCGGTGATGACCGCGACGGCGGTGATGAACCACTGCGGCTGGGAGATGTGGCCCGACCGATGGGTGCGAGGCCGCGTCGGCTCGCAACTGATCACCGCCACCCACCACAGCCGCCACCACACCCACATGAAGACGAACTTCGGGCTGTATTTCCGGCTCTGGGATCGCTGGTGCGGGACGGACGCGATGCCGCCCGCCGTTCCGCCTCAGGCGGGTTCGACGACCACGGCCGTGCCGTAAGCCAGCACTTCCGTCACCCCCGGCATGATCTCGGTAGCGTCATAGCGCATGGCCAGGATCGCATTCGCGCCGGCGGCCTTGGCGTGCTCGACCAGCTGTTCGAACGCCTCCTGACGCCCGGCCTCGGCCAGTTTCACATAGGCGCCGACGCGGCCGCCCAGCATGGACTGCACCCCGCCGATCGCATCCGAGACGACGTTCCTGGACCGCACGGTGATGCCGCGCACCACGCCGATATGGCGCACGACGCGGTGGCCGAAGATGTCGTTGGTGGTCGAGGTCATCATGGCGTCGGCTCCGTTCAGATGCGGTCGAGGATGCGGAAGACGAAGGCGTGGTCGTCCTTCTCGCCCGCATCATGGGGCTCGTTCAGGGTCTCGCGAAAGAGGCTTTCGTCGAACGGCGGGAAAAGCGCGTCGCCGTCCGGCGCTGCATCGACCTCGGTGATGTAGAGCCGTTTCGCGCGGGGCAGGGCGGCCTCGAACAGGGCGGTCCCCCCGATCACGCAGACTTCCTCGATGTCGTCATCCTCGGCCGTCTCGCGTGCGATATCGATGGCGTCGGCAAAGCTGGACACCACGACCGCTCCCTTGGCCTTGCCCTGTTCTTCATAGGAAAGATCGCGCGACAGCACCAGGTTGAGCCGGCCGGGCAGGGGCCGAAGCGGCAGGCTTTCCCACGTCGAGCGCCCCATGATGCAGGGCTTGCCGAGGGTGATCTGCTTGAACCGCTGCAAATCGCTGCGCAGCTTCCAAGGCAAGTCGCCGTCACGTCCGATGACGCCGTTGCGGGCTCGGGCGACGACGAGGGCAATGTGGGGAATGGTCATTTATACGGCGACCGGCGCCTTGATGTGCGGATGGGCCTGGTAGTCGCTCAGCACGAAATCGCCGGGCTCGAACCCGAACACATCCCGCTTCGCCGCCACCGTCATTGTGGGCAGCGCCAGCGGCTGGCGTGTCAGCTGCAGCTCCGCCTGGTCGACGTGGTTCAGGTACAGGTGCGCGTCGCCGAAGGTGTGGACGAAGTCGCCCGGCTCCAGCCCCACGACTTGGGCCACCATCATCGTCAGCAGGGCGTAGGAAGCGATGTTGAACGGCACGCCGAGGAAGACGTCGGCCGATCGCTGGTAAAGCTGGCAGCTGAGCTTTCCATCGGCGACGAAGAACTGAAACAGGCAGTGGCAGGGGGGCAGGGCCATGTCCTCGATGTCGGCCGGGTTCCAGGCCGAGACGATGTGGCGGCGGCTGTTGGGATTGGTCTTCAGGCCTTCGATCAGGCGGGCGATCTGGTCGATGCTCTCGCCGTTCGGCGCCGCCCACGACCGCCACTGCTTGCCGTAGACCGGTCCCAGCTCTCCGTCTTCGTCGGCCCATTCGTTCCAGATCGAACAGCCGTTCTCCTTCAGCCAGGCGATGTT
>JAZKHL010000117.1:0-14387 GCA_040385365.1 Pseudomonadota bacterium
GGCGGGCTTCCTGTTCGACACGCCGGTGCGGTTCGATGCGGATCGGCTGGAGGTCACGCTGGAGAGCTTCGGCGCCGGGCGGATGGCCGCCGTGCCTCTGATCGAAGTCCGGGTCTGAGTCATGAGGCACATACCGGAGGAACTGATCGACCGCATCGAGAGCGGGGCGGCGACCCTGTGCCATGTCTGGATCGTCACGCGGAAGGACGAGACCCGACTGGGGTTCACGGACCACGACCGCGAACTGACGGTCGGCGGCGTCGTGTGCCGGGCGGGCAGCGGTTGGAGGCAGGGCGCGGCCGAGGCGGGCGTCGGGCTGGCGGCCGGGAGTTTGGCGGTCGGCGGGGCGCTGGATGACGCGCGGATCACCGAGGCGGATGTCGCGGCCGGGCTGTGGGACGGGGCGTCGGTGGCGCTGTGGCGCGTGGATTGGATGCGGGCCGATTTGCGGGTGCTGATCGGGCGGGCGACGCTGGCGCGCATCCGGCGCGAGGGCCAGGCGTTCGTCGCCGACCTGGAGGGGCCGCTGGCGGCGCTGGAGCGGGTGGTCGGGCGGACCTATGGACGGTCGTGCGATGCGGTGCTGGGCGACGGGCGTTGCGGCGTCGAGCCGGCTGGGCGGAACTGCGACAAGCGGTTCGAGACCTGCGTCGGGACGTTTGGAAACGGGATCAACTTCCAGGGCTTTCCGGAGATTCCAGGCGACGACTTCCTGACCGCCTATCCGGCGACGGGCGGGCGGCATGACGGGGGGTCGAGACGGTGACGCGGGTCGAGGCGGCGAGAGGATGGCTGGGGACGCCGTATCGGCATCAGGCCAGCTTGAAGGGGCAGGGTGCGGACTGTCTGGGGCTGGTGCGCGGGGTGTGGCGCGAGACGATCGGCGAGGAGCCCGAGGCGACGCCGGCCTATTGCGCCGACTGGGCCGAGGTGGGCGGGGCGGAGATGCTGCTGGAGGCGGCGGGGCGTTGGCTGGCGCCACGACTGATCGAGGAGATGCGGCCGGGCGACGTTCTGATGTTTCGCATGGCCGAGGGATCGCCGGTGAAGCACTGCGCGATCCTGAGCGATCTGGGGCCGCCGGAGCCGCGGATGATCCATGCCTACTGGGGGCGGGCGGTAGTCGAGAGCTGGATGGGGCCGTGGTGGAAGAGGCGGCTGGCGGCCGTCTTCACCTGGCCGGTTGAAACAAGCGGAGATCGATAGTGGCGCAGGTGGTTCTGGGAAGCGTCGGGGCCGCGCTGGGCGGAGGCGTCGGGCGGTCAATCGGGGCGGCGCTGGGGAGCGTGGTTGATCGGGGTCTGATCGGCTCGCTGTCGCCGGAGCGGCAGCGGGGACCGCGACTGGAGACACTGAGGGTTCAGTCGACGGCCGAGGGCGCACCGATGGCCTGCGTTTTCGGGCGAGCGCGAGTGACCGGGCAGATGATCTGGGCGGCGCGGTTCCTGGAGCGACGCAACAAGAGCGGTGGCGGCAAGGGTGGGCCTAAAACCGTCGATTACGCCTATTCGCTGAGCTTCGCGGTGGCGATCTGCGAGGGGCCGATCGACGGGATCGGGCGGGTCTGGGCCGACGGGCGGCTGATGGATCAGACCGGCGTGGCGATGAGGGTCTATCGCGGGACGATGGACCAGACGCCGGATCCTCTGATCGAGGCGGTGGAGGGGGAGGCGCCGGCCTATCGGGGCACGGCCTATGTGGTGTTCGAGGACCTGGCTCTGGACGCGTTCGGGGATCGGGCTCCGCAGCTGAGTTTCGAGGTCTTCCGGCGACCGGCGGGCGACGGGCTGGAAGAGCGGATCGAGGGCGTGTGTCTGATCCCCGGGGCTGGCGAGTTCGTGCTGGCCACCGAGCCGGTGTTTCGGCGCGAGGGGCTGACGCGGACGCGGGCCGAGAATGTGCATCTGGGGGATGGGCGGACCGACGTGATCGCCTCGCTGAATCAGTTGCAGGCGCAGTGTCCGAACCTGAAGCGGGTCAGTCTAGTGATTGGCTGGTTCGGCGACGATCTGAGGGCCGGGCATTGCCAGGTGAAGCCAGGCGTGGAGCGACGGGACAAGCCGACGGAGCCGCAGACCTGGGGGGTGGCGGAACTGCATCGGGGGAACGCGCATCTGATCAGCGAGGTGGATGGGCAGCCGGCCTATGGAGGGACGCCCTCGGACGACAGCGTGCGGCAGGCAGTGGCGGCGCTGAAGGCGCGGGGGTGGGCGGTGACGCTTTATCCCTTTGTGTTCATGGACATCGCGGCGGACAACGCGCTCCCGGATCCTTACGGCGGCGCGGCGCAGGCGGCCTATCCGTGGCGGGGGCGGGTGAAAGGCGAGGATGGCGCGGGGGCGGTGGCGCAGGTCGCGGCGATGTTCGGGGATGCGCACGACTGGGGACTACGGCGGCTGGCGTTGCACTATGCCGAGCTGGCCGCGGAGACGGGATGCGACGGGTTGCTGATCGGGTCGGAGATGCGGGGGCTGACCTGGACCCGCGACGCCGGCGGCGGGTATCCGGCGGTGGAGCAGTATCGGGCGCTGGCGGCGGAATGCCGTGCGATCGTGGGGGCGGATATGGCCCTGTCGTATGCGGCGGACTGGTCGGAGTATTCGGGGCATCGTCCGAGCGATGGGTCGGGCGATGTGATCTTCCATCTCGATCCTCTGTGGGCGGACGAGGCGATCGATCACGTCGGGATCGACTGGTATCCGCCGCTGGGCGACTGGCGTGCGGGCGAGGGCGGTCTGGATGCGCAGACATATCCGGGGCCGGACGATCCCGACTATCTGGCGGCCCAGGTCGCGGGCGGCGAGGGCTTCGACTGGTTCTATGCCGATGACGCGGCGCGGGCGGCGCAGGTCCGCACGCCGATCGTCGATACGGCGTACGGCGAGGACTGGGTATTCCGCGCCAAGGACGTAAAGGGCTGGTGGTCGAACGCGCACCACGATCGACCGGGCGGGGTTCGTAGCGCGACGGCGACGGACTGGGCGCCGGGGATGAAGCCGGTTCGGTTCACGGAGTTCGGGTGCGCGGCGGTGGACCGGGGCGGCAATGCGCCGAACCTGTTCGTGGACCCGAAGTCGTCGGAGAGTTTCCTGCCGCCGTTCTCGACCGGCGCGCGGGACGACCGGATGCAGCGAAGGGCGCTGGAGGCGGTGTTGGGGCATTTCGCGGAGCCGGCGAACAATCCGGTGTCGGCGGTCTATGGCGAGCCGATGATGGCGGCGGCGGATGTGTGGTGCTGGGACGCGCGTCCGTATCCGGCGTTTCCGGCGCTGGAGAGCGTGTGGGCCGATGCTGGGGCCTGGTGCGCGGGGCACTGGCTGAACGGACGGCTGACCGGGGAGACGAGCGATCTTCTGGCGGCAATCCTGAGACGGGGCGGGCTGGAGGACGGCGCGTTCGTGGTCGGTGAGCCGGCGGGGTCCGTCGAGGGCTATGTCATCGATCGGCCGATGCGGACGCGAGACGCGCTGGAGCCGCTGCTGCAGGCCCTGGACATGGCGGCGGCCGAGCGGGGCGGGGTGGTGGCGCTGATCGGCTCCGAGACCGAGGCCGGATCGCTTTCGATCAATGCGATGGCCGAGGGGGACCATGGGGCGTCGCTAATCCGCACGCGGTCGTTGTCGGAGCGGCCGTCGACCGCGCGGGTGCGCTATATCGACGAAGGTGCGGACTATCAGACCGGGGCCGTCGTCGTCCGTAGCCAGGCGGCCGAGGACGGCGGGGCGGCGGATGTCGATCTTCCGGCGGTCTGCGCGTCCGGGTTGGCTAAGGCGATGGCGCGCCGGCTGCTCGACGGTCTGCAGGCGGACCGGCTGAGCATCGGCTTAGGGCCGTTGGAGGCGCTGGCGTTCGAACCGGGTGACACGGTGGTCGTGGAGGGCCAGCCAGAGACATGGCGGATCGAGCGGGTGACGCTGGATGAACGGGCGACGGCGGTTCTGACGCCGTGGAGCCGGGGCGTCGTGCTCCCGGAACCCATGACGTGGCGACCGGCGGCTGGCGCCGAGACTGCAGGGGCGCCGTTCGTGGAGATACTCGACCTGCCGCCCCTGCCGGGCGCGGAAGGCGACGCGCGGCCGATCGCGGCGGTTGCGGTCGAGCCCTGGCGGTCGATGACAATCCATGTCGGAGCCGACGTGGACGATCTGACGGAGCGCGGCACAGTGACGTCACCGGCGACGGTCGGGCGGCTGACGGCGGACTTGCAGCCCGGCGTGCTGCATCGATGGGATGAGGCGAACGCCGTCCTGGTTCGGATCGAGGGAACGGCGCCGTCGTCCGCGAGCGAAAGTCTGGTCCTGAGCGGGCGCAATCTGGCGGCTGTGCGGACGGCGGCGGGGTGGGAAGTTTTGCAGTTTCGTCAGGCGGCGCTGGTGGGCGACGGGGTCTGGCGGTTGACGGGTTTGCTGCGCGGTCAGCAGGGCACCGAGGCGGACATGGCGGCGGGGGCGGCGATCGGAGCGACCGTGGTGTTGCTCGATCCGCAAGGCGGTCGGTTCGAGATGGCGGTGGCCGAACGCGGGCTGCAGCGCGTGGCTCGGGTCGGTCCGAGCGGCCTGGCGCAAGGCGGGATCGGTTTCACGGATACCGGCTTCACCATGAAGGGCCTGTACGGGCGGCCGTGGAGTCCGGCAGGTCTGAGGGCAATCCATGGCGAGGGCGGGATCGCGCTGAGCTGGCTGCCGCGGGTCCGGGTGGGCGGAGACGTCTGGGATCTGGAGCCGGCGGCGACGGACCCGGAACGGTTTCGCATTCGGGTGCTGGACGACGGGGTCGAGCGGCGGGTCTTCGAGGTGGAAGCGACGACGACGGTCTACGACGCCGAGGCCTTGGCGGAGGACTTTCCGTCGGGGCTTGGAGGTGCGGCGACGATCCATGTAGCGCAGTTCGGCGTCGCGTTCGGTTGGGGCGTGGAGGCTTCCGTGGACCTCATCGCCTGAAAAACGATTGCGCCGGGAGCGGCATGCCTTAACTGACAGGCGAACGAGCGATCCCCACGGTGTGGGCGGTCACTGTGAACCCTGACGGAGCGGCGAACGGCGTGGCGGGCGATCCCTACAAGGAACTGGGCGTGGCCAAGGGGGCAAGCGCCGCCGATATCAAGGCCGCGTTCCGCAAGCTGGCCAAAGAACTGCACCCCGACAAGAATCCAGGCGACGCCAAGGCCGAGGAACGGTTCAAGCGCGCTTCGGCGGCCTTCGACATCCTGAACGACCCGGAGAAGAAGGCGCAGTTCGATTCCGGGCAGATCGATGCGGACGGGCAGCAGCAGTATCGCGGTTTCGGTGGTCAGCCGGGCAGCGGCGCGGGATCAGGCGGCTTCGGCGGCTTTAGCCATACCGGCGGCGCAGGCGGGCGGGCGTCGTTCGACGATCTGGATCTGAACGAGATTTTCGGTCGGTTCGGCGGCGGGGGTGGTCAGAGTTCGTCGCGCGGGTTCGGACGGGGACAGGATGTCCGGGCGACGCTCGAGGTCAGCCTTGAGGACTCCATCGGCGGGGCGACGCGTCGGATTCAGTTCTCGGATGGACGGACGCTGGATGTGGCCATCCCGAAGGGCGCGACGAACGGCCAGACCATCCGGCTGCGCGGACAGGGAATGGCGGGCCGCACCGAGAAGGGCGATGCGCTGATCGAGCTGCGGATCGCGCCGCATCCGCTGTTCAAGGTTGAGGGCGCCGACGTGCTGATGGATTTGCCGATCTCGGTCCCCGACGCCGTGCTGGGCGGAAAGGTTGAGTGTCCGACGCCCGACGGGCCGGTCTCGGTGACGGTCCCCAAGGGATCGAACTCAGGCCAGATCATGCGGCTGAGGGGCAAGGGCGCCTATGCGGGCGGCGGGCGTGGCGACCTGAAGGCGCGGCTGATGGTGATGCTGCCCGAGACCACCGACCCCATCCTGTTGCGGATCGCCGAGGACTGGCGGTCGAGCCGTCCCTACAAGCCGGGCAAGACCTGATGTTCGCGAAGCCGAAGGTGAAGCCGGCGCGGCCGTGGTTCTCGGCCGGGCCGACGGCGAAGCGGCCGGGCTGGTCGTCGCAAGGGTTGCCGCATGATCTGCTGGGACGCGGCATCCGTGCGCCCGAGGTGGTGGAGCGGTTCGCCTATGGCCTGCGGCTGACCAAAGAAGTGCTCGAGGTCCCGGAGGACTGGGTGCTGGTCTATACGCCTGGGTCCGACACCGGGGCGGTCGAAGCCTGCATGTGGTCGATGCTCGGCGCGCGGCCGTTGCAGGTCATGACGTTCGAAAACTTCGGCAAGCAGTGGGCGATCGATGCGCGGGATCATCTGAAACTGGATCCGGAGTTGCTGGACGCGCCGTGGGGGTCGTTTCCCGATACGTCGAAAGTCGATCCAGCGAAGGATCTGGTGTTTCCCTGGAACGGGACGACGTCGGGCGTACGGGCGCCGAACGCGGATTTCATCTCCAGGGATCGCGAGGGGATCGTGATCTGCGATGCGACCTCGGCCGCATTCGCCATGCCGATCGATTACGCGCCGCTGGATGTGGTGACCTTCAGCTTCCAGAAGGCGCTGGGCGGCGAGGCCGGCATCGGGGTGGCGGCGTTGTCGCCACGGGCGGTGGCGCGGCTGGATGCGTATGAACCGCCCAGAGCGGTGCCGAAGTTGCTGCGGCTGCGGGACGGCAAGGGGTTCGATCGGGCCCTGGCGACCGGGACGATGATCAACACCTATTCGCTGTGGACGCTCGAGGACTGGATCGACGCCCTGGAGTGGGCGAGGGGCGTCGGCGGTCTCAGTGAGTTGATCCGCCGCACCGATGCGAACGCGGCGGCGCTGGCGGACTGGGTCGGGCGGACGGCGTGGGTCGAGCATCTGGCGGAGGATCCGGCAATCCGATCGACCACTTCGGTTTGTTTGAAGATCGTAGATCCGAGGGTGACGGCTTTGGACGACAAGGGCCGGCAGGCCTTCGTCAAACGGATGAAGGCTCTGCTCGAGGCCGAGAGCGCGGCGTTTGACGTCGAAAGCCACAGGAACGCGCCGGCGGGATTGAGGTTGTGGTGCGGGTGCACGGTCGAGACCGAAGACGTCGTCGATGTGACGCCGTGGCTGGATTGGGCCTTTGAGACTGCGGTCGGCGAACTCTAGGACGACAGCCCCCGATTCCCCCGCTATAGGCTGCGCCCGCATTCAGCGGAGTTATTGCCTTGGCGAACGTAGCGGTGGTCGGAGCCCAATGGGGCGACGAAGGCAAGGGCAAGATCGTCGACTGGCTGTCGAACCGGGCCGACATCATCGTGCGGTTCCAGGGCGGGCATAACGCCGGCCACACGCTGGTCGTAGATGGCAAGGTCTACAAGCTGGCGCTGTTGCCCTCGGGCGTGGTCCAGGGCAAGCCGTCGATCATCGGCAACGGCGTCGTGGTCGATCCGTGGCACCTGGTCGGCGAGATCGCAAAGATCGAGGCGCAGGGCGTCGTCATCAATCCCGACATCCTGACTATCGCCGACAATGCGTGTCTGATCCTGCCCATCCACCCGGCGCTGGACGTGGCGCGCGAGGCGGCGGCGAGCGCGCCGGGGGCCAAGATCGGCACGACCGGCCGGGGCATCGGCCCGGCGTACGAGGACAAAGTAGGGCGTCGCGCGATCCGGGTCTGCGACCTGGCCAACGAGGACGATCTGAAGGTCAAGATCGAGCGGCTGCGGTCGCACCACGATCCGTTGCGGGCCGGCTTGGGGCTTGAGCCGATTGATCCGGAGGCGCTGCTGGCGCAGTTGCTGGAGATCGCGCCGAAGATCCTGCCCTATGTGAAGCCGGCGTGGCGAGTGCTGGATCAGGCGCAGAAGGCGGGCAAGCGGGTGCTGTTCGAGGGCGCTCAGGGCGCGTTCCTGGACGTGGATCACGGGACTTATCCGTATGTGACGTCGTCCAACACGGTGGCGGGTCAGGCGGCGGCGGGCTCCGGCCTAGGGCCGCGCGGGGTCGGCTATGTGCTGGGCATCGTGAAGGCCTATACGACGCGGGTGGGTGAGGGGCCGTTCGCCTGCGAACTGAACGATGCGGTCGGCGAGCATCTGGCGACCGTGGGCAAGGAAGTCGGCGTGAATACCGGCCGGGCCCGGCGCTGCGGCTGGTTCGATGCGGTGCTGGTGCGCCAGTCGGTGGCGATCAACGGCATCGACGGCATCGCCCTGACCAAGCTGGACGTGCTGGATGGGTTGGAGACGCTCAAGATCTGCATCGGCTATCGGGTCAACGGCGAGGTGCTGGACTATCTGCCGTCCAGCCTGAAGGATCAGGCGGCGGCGGAACCGGTGTTCGAGGAACTGCCCGGCTGGAGTGAAAGCACCAGCGGCGTGCGCAGCTTCAAGGACATCAACGCCCACGCCATCAAATACGTGCGGCGGATCGAGGAGCTGATCGGGGCGCCGGTGGCCCTCCTGTCCACCAGCCCGGAGCGGGACGACACGATCCTGATGAGAGACCCGTTCCAGGGATAGAAATCGTCCGTTCCCGTTCAACGCGGTCTTAACCGGCGCTCTGTTAGGCATTTTCGTCAACCGGAGTGCCCGAGTGTTTGCTGCCGACGCCAAGACCATCAACCGGATCGAGCCCGTGGTGCGTCGGGTGCTGATCGTCGATCCGAACCTGGCGTCCGCGCGTCTTCTGCTCGACATCATGAAGAGTCTCGGTGCGCGAGAGGTCGTGACCGAGTCCGATCAAGGCCGCGCGCTTGAGCAAGCGCGCGAGATGGAGCCGGGACTGATCTTCACGGAACGCGCCGGTGCGCGTCTGGACGGTGAGGCTTTGGCGCGGGGTGTGCGGCGGTCGAACCTCGCCTGTCGACGTGTTCCCATCATCATGGTGACGGCCGATGCGACGGCCTCGACGATCATCGGCGCCCGCGATTCCGGTATCCACGAGTTTCTGAGAAAGCCGTTCACCTCCGCCGACCTTTTTCGGCGCGTCGAGAACGTCGCGCTAAAACCCCGCAGCTGGATCGAGGCTGTCGGCTATGTCGGCCCTGACCGGCGTCGGTTCAACTCGGGCGAATATGCCGGTCCCAAGAAGCGCAACGTCGACAAGCCGGCGACGGCGGCGGCCTCAGCGTTGGCGGTCAAGGATCAAGCGCTGCGCATCCTCGCAGCCTCGCTCGCGCAGTTCGACAGCGATCCCTCACAGGCCGCCCGGGCGGTCAAACAGCAGGCCGAAACGTTGAAGGCTCTGGCGATCAAGACGGCGGACACGCCTTTGGCGGTCGCAGCGGCCGGTCTCGAAGGCTTTTTGGCGTCCGGCCATCCCACCAAGGCGGGGCTGGCGGCTCCGATCGGGGCGATCCTGGCCTTGGCCGAACCCGAGCCGCAGGCTCGGGTCGGCTAGCGTGGGCGTTTTATGTCAGGCGTCGACGAGGTTTCGTTCCTCGGCGGCGGCACGCATGGCCTTCTGCAGCTTCTCGAACGCGCGGACCTCGATCTGACGCACGCGTTCGCGAGAGACCCCATACTGGCCGGCGAGCTCTTCCAGCGTGACCGGATCGTCCTTCAGCCGACGCTCGGTGAGGATATGCTTCTCGCGATCGGTCAACTCGCCCATGGCTTCCTGGAGCAGGCCCATGCGCAGAGACTTTTCCTCTGACTCGGCAAGCGCGGTTTCCTGAGAGACCGCCGTGTCGTCCGCCAGCCAGTCCTGCCATTCGCTTTCGCCGTCCGACCGAATCGGCGCGTTGAGCGAGGAATCTCCGCCCAGACGGCGGTTCATGTTGGTGACCTCTTCCTCGGACACGCCCAGCTTAGTGGCGATGGCAGAGAGGTGTTCTGGACGCAGGTCGCCTTCCTCGAAGGCCGAGATCTGGCTCTTGGCCTTGCGCAGGTTGAAGAACAGCTTCTTCTGCGCCGCCGTGGTGCCCATCTTCACGAGCGACCAGCTGCGCAGGATGTATTCCTGGATCGAGGCGCGGATCCACCACATGGCGTAGGTCGCCAGGCGGAAGCCCTTGTCCGGATCGAATTTCTTCACGGCCTGCATCAGGCCGACGTTGCCTTCCGAGATCACCTCGCCGATCGGCAGGCCGTAGCCGCGATAACCCATGGCGATCTTGGCCACGAGGCGAAGGTGGGACGTCACGAGGCGGTGCGCGCTCTCGGAGTCCTGATGCTCGGTCCACCGCTTGGCGAGCATGAACTCCTCGTCCTTGGTGAGCATCGGAAACTTGCGGATTTCCGTCAGATATCGCGACAGTCCCTGTTCAGGCGACATCACCGCGAGTGATTTCAGTGCAGCCATTTTGGTCCCTCCGAACCTAGATAAGAGCAGGTCCAGCGGAGCCGGCCACCGATTGTGCGCCGTCTCCTCACCCCTCAACCGGACAAGTAGCGATGGGTTGCCGTCTTTGTCAGAGGCGGATCGTCACAGAGAAGCGTGACCGTGACCCTGGCGCCACTCACGCCGGATGAGCAGCGTTATAGTCGATAGTGGGTCTCTAATCAAGACTTACTATCGGAGCGCGGCGAGGAGAGTTTCCAGGCGAGCCATGTCGGGGGGTAACGCCGTCTCGAAACGCAGCGCTTGTCCGGTCACCGGATGCACGAATCCAAGGACCGATGCGTGCAAGGCCTGCCGGTTCAGGCCCGCCTCTTCGATCGAGGCGCGGACGGGGATTGCCGGGCTACCGGAGCCGTAGGTCGCGTCGCCCAGGATCGGCGAACCCTTCGAGGCCAGGTGAACGCGGATCTGGTGGGTTCGCCCGGTATGCAATGTGCAGGCGACGCGGGCGGCCAGAGGCGCCGCTCCCGCCTTGGCGGGGACGGCGTAGCGGGCCTGGACACTATAGTCGGTGATGGCGTTGCGACCGCCGGACTTCAGGACCGCCATCTTTTTCCGGTCGGAAGACGAGCGGCCGATCAGCGTCTCGATCCGGCCGACGGCAGGCGACGGCGCGCCCCGCGTGAGGGCGATGTAGGTACGTTCGATGTCGTGGGCGGCGAACAGTTTCGATAGGCCGGCATGGGCTCGATCGGACTTGGCGGCGACCATGACGCCGGAAGTATCCTTGTCCAGCCGGTGGACGATGCCGGGCCTCGCGACGCCGCCGATGCCCGAGAGACTGTCGCCGCAATGGTGAAGCAGGGCATTCACCAGAGTGCCGTTCTCGGTCCCTGGTGCAGGGTGGGCGGCCATGCCGGCGGGTTTGTCGATGACGATCAGGTCTGCGTCCTCGTATAGAACGGCAAGGGGCAGGGCCTGGGGTAGGGGCCGCGCCGGCGCGGGGGGCGGAACGGCGATGCAATATTCAGCGGCACGCGCGCGGTCGCGTGGCGAGACCACGGCCCCGTCCACGGTCACGGCTCCATCCGCCAGCAAGGCCTGGAGCCGCGCCCGCGACATGTCCGGCAAGGCGTCGGCGAGCAGCCGGTCCAGTCTCTGGCTGACGTCTCGCCCCGACAGGTCCGCGATCAGGCGAAGAACCGCCGAGGGCTGAGTCTCGATCTCATAGGCGTCGTCGTCCACACGGCTGTCTAGCACGCCCTTATGCAGAGGTCGCCGTGATCAACCCGGCCGAGACCAGTCGGCGAACGAGGCCGGTCGAGTCGGCGCCCAGGTCGGCAGGCGCAAACGGGCGGCCCGAAAGCACCCGCTCCAGGCCGTCTCGCGAAATGGTGGTGAAGGTTAGGTCGCCGCCCGGCGCCAGCAACCTCAAGGCCGGGGCGCCATCGATCTGGTCTTCCTCGATCCGCCAGATGGAGGGGCGGGCGACGTAGGATGGCGCGATCGGCGCGTGCGCGCCGACGAGGGCGCCGGAGACATCCGACTCACGGCTGGCGATGAACTCCCGGACGGCCAGGTCGAGCGCGCTGTCCGGCCGAGCCTTTTCCGAGAGCCGCTGCATCAGGGCTTCGAAGTCGCCTGCCAAGCGGCCGCGATCGAAATCGGGGCGGGCGAAGCCGGGCGGCAGGCTGCGGCGAAATGCAGGATCCTTGACGCAGACCTCCGACACAGCCTCCAGAACGAGATCGGCCCAGGTCCGGACGATCAGGCCACACGTGATGTGCAGGGATGGCTGATCGCCCGAGGTCGCGGCGTCATGCATCAGGCCGCGCGGGACGTAGGCGCAATCCCCGGCGCGCAGCACAAAACTCTCGGAAAGGTCGCCCACCGGATAGGCGTCCGGCTCGAACTGCTCCCCGCGATAAGGCGCCGCGACCGGTTGATCATGCAGCCGCCAGGCCTTTTCACCTTCCAGCTGGATCACGAAGACGTCGTGATTGTCGTAGTGGGTGCGAAACCCCTGTGAGGACGGCGGCGTCAGGTAGGTGTTCGTCTGGACGTGGCAGCTGAACACCCGCTCCAGGCTGCCGCACAGCGCCGCCATGGCGCCGTTCGACTGCTGCAACTGGTTCAGGATGAGCGTCGCGCCTCCTTGATAGAGACCGGCGACCGCGCTTCGATCAATGGCCCCGGACGGGGCGACGAACTCGCTTTCCTCGATCCGTCGCGCGGCGTCGGTCATCACCAGCATACCGCGCTGGAGGTCGAACTCGGCGACCGTGTGATCGATCTCGGCGATCGACAGGAGGTCGCTGAACCGATCGGGATCGTCATGGCGAACGACGACCGGCTTTTGTTCGTAGCTGTCCGTCAGGAAGCTGGCAGCTTGGGCGCCAAGCAGCCATTCCAGCGGATTAGCGAGCGCGCTCTTCAGGCGCTCCGAAGACGCTCGCGTCACCCGCAGCGTCGACCGTTGCCGACGCCGTCGGCGTTCTTGCCAGTGTCGCTGTCGGTGCAGGATCGAGGCGCAGGAGCCGCGCACCGGCGACCTCGACCGATCCCGTCGGCATAGTTGCCGGTGTCGCTGTCGCTGCAGTTGCTGCTCGGGGCGGCGCATCGCCGTCCGCGGCCGATTCCGTCGGCGGAACTGCCGGTATCGCTGTCGCTGCACCCGCTGGCGGGCGCGGACGTCGCACACCGTCTACCGCGACCCGACGGGTCGCTGTTGGAGCCGCTGTCGCTGTCCGAGCATCCTGACGCCGTGTTGCCGCGGCGACCACGACCGACACCATCGGCATAGGAGCCGGTGTCGCTGTCGGTATAGCCGGTTCGCCGGCCATAGTTGGCCGAGTCACTACTGTCGCTGTCCGTCAGGCCCGTATAGGTCTGGGCGGCGGCTTGGCCGGTAACCATGCCCAGCGCGCCCACGGCTGCGACGCCGCCGACGATGCGGTTCAGGAATGATCTGCGATCAATGCGCTTCTTGTCGGACATGACATTCCCCCAAACCAAACCCAAGCCCCAGACTCGAGCTTAAACGACCCTGGAAACAACGACAACCATGTTCGGCGAATGGTGTCCCAGGCGTTGGGTTAGGAGCCTATCGGTTCAGGAGGCGGGCATCGAATGTCAGACTGGCCCACTGGCTGACGAACCGATCGCCGGTCGCCAGTGGCGGCTCCAGCTTGACCGCACTGACATAGACCAGGCCGCTCAATCCCTCTGGCAGGACGACGCGACCCTGGCCGTCCGTCATCAGAGCACCCCGGCCCGTCGCCTCGGTAACGACGAAGACAGGTTGGTTCGGCACGGGCGAGCCGTTCAGAAACAGGGTGAACCCGCGCAGGCTCGTTGGATCGGCCACGAACTCGAATGTCGCAGGTCCGGGAGCTGCATTGTCAGCGCAGGTCGCGGCGCAGACGATAGTCTTCAGATGCTTGGCATAGGTCTCATGCATCGCGCCGGAGGCGGCAGCCGTTTCGGCTGCGGCGCGGACGGCCGGCGTCGCGCCGATCTCATCCATATAGTGGCCGACCTCGTCGGACGCGACGTCGATGTCGTAGGGCGCCAGGGACACCACGATCACCGCCCCTGTCTGCGCCGCTGAGGCGGGGGAGGTCGTCAGGGTCATGGCGACGTCATCGGCCGTGGCGGACCAGGTCAGCGGCGTCCCGTCGGCTCGGGCATCGACATGGGCGATCCGTTCCGGTCGGATGCGGGTTTCGGGCTCCGGGAAGAAGCTGGAGCTGGTCACCAACACGACGACGGGCTGTCCGACGATCACGCTGGGCGGCGGGACGATGAAGCTATCGTGGGCGAAGGCCGCGGCGGCGACGGACCAGCCGATCGCGGTCAGGATCGCGCCGACAGTCCTCACGAAGCCGCCTTCAGCTCGCGGCCGTAGACGGGGTCGAGATCGCCCTTGGCATAGCGTTTGGCCATCTGTGACGTGGACATCGGGCGGATGCCGGACGCCATGCCCTCGCAGCCGAACTCCTGGAAACGCTGGATGCAGACCTTGCGCATCGCCTCCTTGGCCGGCTTCAGATAGGCGCGCGGGTCGAACTCACCGGGGTTCTCGGCCAACACTTTGCGGATCGCGCCGGTGATGGCCATGCGGTTGTCGGTGTCGATGTTGATCTTGCGCACGCCGT
>JAZKHL010000118.1:0-8728 GCA_040385365.1 Pseudomonadota bacterium
GGAGGGTCAGGCGGACGTGGCCTGGCCGTGCAACGAGGACAAGTGGATCGTCCACTATCCCGAGACTCGCGAAATCTGGTCCTATGGCTCCGGCTATGGCGGCAACGCCCTTCTGGGCAAGAAATGCTACGCGCTGCGGATCGCCTCGATCATGGCCCGCGACGAGGGCTGGCTGGCCGAGCACATGCTGATCCTGAAGCTGACCAACCCGCAGGGTCAGGCGAAATACATGGCGGCGGCCTTCCCGTCGGCCTGCGGCAAGACCAATCTGGCCATGCTGCAGCCGTCGATCCCCGGCTGGAAGGCCGAGACGGTCGGCGACGACATCGCGTGGATGCGCTTCGGCGATGACGGGCGGCTCTATGCCGTGAACCCCGAAGCCGGCTTCTTTGGCGTGGCGCCCGGCACAAGCCGAAACACGAATATGAACGCACTTGAGACCCTGGCCACCAACACCGTCTTCACCAACACCGCCCTGACCGCAGACGGCGATGTGTGGTGGGAGGGGCTGACCAAGACGGCGCCCGAAGGCATGATCAACTGGAAAGGTCAGCCGCACGATCCGGCGTCCGGCGAGCCGGCGGCCCATCCGAACGCCCGCTTCGCCGCACCCGCCTCGCAGTGCCCGACCATCGCGCCGGAGTGGGAAGACCCTAAGGGCGTGCCGATCGACGCCATCCTGTTCGGCGGACGCCGCGCCTCGGCCGTGCCGCTGGTGACCGAGGCGTTCGACTGGGAGCACGGGGTGTTCATGGGCTCGACCGTCGCGTCCGAAGGCACGGCGGCGGCGGAGAACGCGATCGGGACGCTGCGCCGCGACCCGTTCGCGATGCTGCCGTTCTGCGGCTACAACATGGGCGACTATTTCGCGCACTGGCTGGCGCTGGGCGAGAAGGCGGATCCGGACAAGCTGCCGGGCATCTTCTTCGTCAACTGGTTCCGAAAGGGCGAGGACGGCACGTTCGTCTGGCCTGGCTTCGGCGACAATGCGCGCGTGTTGAAGTGGATTTCGGAGCGGCTGGACGGTGCGGCGGAGGCCTTGGACACGCCGGTCGGACGGGTGCCGACGCGCGAGTCTCTGGATTTGTCTGGCCTGACCATCTCGGATGCCGATCTCGACACGCTGCTGACCGTGGATGCGGATGTCTGGTCGCAAGAGGCGGCGCTGATCCCCGAGTTCTATGCTCAGTTCGGCGAACGACTGCCCGCCGCCCTGTGGCGTCAGCACGACGATCTGACCGACCGGCTGGAGGCGGCCCGCGCGCCCGCCAAGGCGGCGGAGATGGCGGCGGAGTGATCTTCGGCCTCGAGACGGCTTGAAATCGTCGCCACGGCGGTCGAAGGACCGGCCGTGGCGGACATCTCCTGTGACATCGTGGTGGTCGGGGCCGGCGTTCTGGGCCTGTGCGTCGCCGTCGAACTGACGGCCCGCGGCCATGATGTGCGCGTGGTCGATCCCGGCGGCCCGAACGCCTCTTCGGTCGCGGCGGGCATGATCGCGCCGGCGTTCGAATCTTTGCTGGATGGAGCGGATGATCGCCGCGCGGCTCTGCTGCGGGATGCCGCCGCCCTATGGCCGTCGCTGGCGGATCGGATCGGCGTGGCGCTCGACACGACGCCGGCCGAATGGCGCGGTGGCGACGGCGAGGACGTCGCGACGAGGCTCAGGGCGCTTGGGTTCGCGGCCGAGCGGGTCGGCGAGGCGGTTCGCGCACGCGATGATGTGAAGATCGACGTCGGTGGTGGTTTGGCTGGACTGGTCGCCGCGCTCGACACGCCGGTGATCGTCGCCGAGGCGATGGCGCTCGAACGTCGGGCGACGGGCTGGCGGGTCGAAACCACGGCGGGGGCGATCGAAGCACGGCGCCTCGTGATCGCGACCGGGACGGCTGGCTCCCTGCCCGGAGCGCCTAAAGAGGTCGCCGCGCTTATCAACCGGATCGAGCCGGTCGCGGGGCAGATCGGCCGGACGAAGCACACGATGTCGGCCGGGGTGTTGCGGGGGGCGGACGGCTATGTCGTCGGGGCCGGCGACCACGTGCTCATCGGCGCGACCATGGTCTCGGGAAGCCGCGATGCCAGCCCCGATCCCGTCGCATCGACGCGTCTGGTCGCGGCCGCCGAAGGACTATTGGGCGAGGCAGTGTCCGAGCCCGTCGCGTGGAGCGGCGGCGTGCGGGGGGCGACGGCGGACGGACTTCCCATGGCGGGGCCGACCTCGGCGCCCGGGCTGCATCTGGCCCTCGCGCCGCGTCGGAACGGGTGGCTGGTTGGGCCTCTGGTCGGGCGGATCGTCGCGGACGGGATCGAAGGGCGGCCGCGTGGACCCCACGCGGCCGCGTTCGATCCGCTTAGGTTCAGTCCTCTGGAAGCGTAAAGCGAATGCCGATGGTGACTTGGGCGCCGTCGACCGCCTGGCCGTCCACGGTCTGGGGGCTCATGCGGAAATAGCGGCTGAGGCTCAGCGCCGAACGGCCGAAGCCGTAGCCGCCTGGCGTTTCCGACACCACCGAACAGCCCGTCACCGTGCCCGCCGCCTGCACCCGACAGCTGAGGTTCGCCGAGCCGCTGACGTTCAACTCCTGCGCTCGATCGGGATAGGCGCGTGTCAGCTGCGCCGCGTTCGGACGGCTGATCCAGCGGGGCGAGGTGATTATTGGGGGCCCGCGCGGCGTCACATCCACCGGATCGGTCTCCGTTCCCGTCGCGGGAATATCGACGATCGTCTTGGTATTGATGACCGGCCCGTCGCTGAGCGTCGGCGTGTCGGAGATCACCGTAGGCAGTGTCTCTGTATTGGCGGGGGGCGCGTCCGTGCGGTGGATCGGCGGGTTCGGCGCCGGAGGGTCGTTCGTCACCGCGGGAGGCGGAGGCTTGCGCTCAAGGGTGATGACCGGGCCGGTCAGGGTGCGGGGTTCGTCGCGCGTCGGCTGAACCTTCAGCTCGAACCGTTGATAGTAGAGCGCCGTGCCAACCCCGATGTGTGCCAACGCGACGACGCCGATGGCGATCCAGGTCGCGCGGGGCAGGGGCTTTCGGCGCTCGCCGAAGTCGATGGGGCTGACCAGTCCGGGTCCGCCAGCGGTTTGAATCATCATGGCCGTCTCTCCCTCTCAAGGCCGCTCCCCAGCCACCTTGACGAGAATGACGCGCGCGGCTCGTGGCGGGATTGGGGCGAAGGAAACCGTGGTTTCTGACTAATCGCAGTTCACCTGAGCGTGTGGCGTCGAAGCGCCGCTGTTAACCGATATTAACGGTCAATTAACCACGATCTCCGAGCCTCCCGACCATGACCGTCGGAGCGATTCCAGCATCAGGTGGGGTGGAGGCTGCGATTCGTCGCGCCTCCAGCGCCACTGGCGTGGATTTCGACTTCCTGATGAAGACCGCGCGGCGTGAGAGTTCATTCAATCCCAATGCCCGGGCGCCCACGTCCTCCGCATCGGGCCTGTTCCAGTTCATCGACCAGACCTGGCTGGCCACGGTAAAGCAGCACGGCGCCAAGCATGGGTATGGACAGTATGCCGATCTGATCCATCGCGGGTCTGACGGGCGCTGGCGGGTCGAAGGATCGGCGCGGAACGTCGTGCTGGACCTGCGGTTCGACCCGCAGGCGGCCTCGACCATGGCGGGCGAGCTGACGGCCTCGAACGCGGCCTATCTGCGCGGCCGGACCGGTCGAGAACCCGGGGCGGGCGATCTTTATGCCGCGCATTTCCTGGGGCCGGCCGGGGCGGCGCAGATCATGGAAGCCATGACGACGCGTCCGGGGGCCAGCGCAGCGGCCATGTTCCCGCAAGCCGCGTCGGCCAACCGCTCGATCTTTTACCGCGACGGCCGGCCCGCCACGGTGGCGGAGGTGCACGCCAATCTGCAACGGACAGCAGGCGAGGGATCCGTCGTGGGGCCGGCCTCGCCGACGACGCCCTTGCTGGACGAGCGCGAGATGGCGCTGGCCGCCAAATTAGACCGGCTGAAACAGGATCAGAGCCTTCTGGCGCTGCTGCTGGGCCAGGACGGCGATGGCAAGTCCGGGGGCTTCGGCGGTGCGTTCGGACCCGAGCCCGCGACGGGCGCCTGAGCGCCATAGTAAACCAGCCGTTAAGGCTGCGGGCTCAAGCTGACGGCGTCCGCAGCGACTCGATCCATAAGAGCTCCATGACCGCCCACCGCGCCCGCCTCACCGAGTTCGACATCCGCCGCCTGATCAAGGCGACCGACGACGACGAACGAGCATCGGCGGCTCACAAGCTGTGCCGCAGCATCGATCGGGTGAACCTGGACGACGCCGACCGCGAGGCCGCGCAGAAGATCATGCGCGTCCTGGCCAACGACGCCGCCGAACTGGTGCGGCGGGCGCTGGCGGTGACCCTGAAGAGTTCCGACCTGCTGCCCCGCGACGTAGCTCGCTTGCTGGCCGCCGACATCGATTCCATCGCGCTGCCGATCATCGGATCGTCGCCCGTTTTCGCCGACGAAGACCTGATCGAGATCGTGCGCGCGGGTTCGGCAGCGCGTCAGGTCGCCATCGCCGCCCGGCCGGTGGTATCGCGCGACGTGTCCGAGGTGCTGAGCGCCGACGGCTGCGAGCAGGCGGTGCGGACCCTGGCGTCCAACGACAACGCCGACATTTCCGCCAACGCCCTGGGCACGGTCGTCGATCGCTTCGGAACGGCGCCGGAGATCGTCGCGGCCCTGGCTTATCGGCAGGTGCTGCCGCTGGACGTGACCGAGCGGCTGGTGGCGCTGGCGTCCGACGCGGTTCGCGAACATCTGATCAGCCGTCATGCGATCGCGCCGGAAACCGCGATCCGCCTTTCGGGCTATGCGCGGGAACGGGCGACCGTGGACCTGATCGATCAGGCCGGCGCGAGCACCGATCTGTCGACCTTCGTGGGCCAGTTGAATGCGCGCAAGGCTCTGACGGCATCCTTGCTGCTGCGGGCGCTGGCGCGGGGCAAGATGACCCTGTTCGAGCACGGTGTCGCCGAACTGGCCTCGACCCCGCATCAGCGGGCCTGGCTGATGGTTCACGACGCAGGACCGTTGGGACTCAAGGCGATCTATGACCGAGCCGGACTGCCGCCGCGCCTGTTCCAGGCTTTCCGGGCCGGCGTCGATACCTGGCGGCAGTTGTCGGCCGAAGGGGCAGACACGACGGGCGAGGCCTTCCGCGAGCGGATGCTGGAGCGGTTCCTGACGCAACGGCCGAATGCACCGAGAGACGACCTGGCCTATCTGATGGAGCGGCTGGATCAGCCAGCGGCTGGCCCAGCGCGGATGACGGCGGCGAACGCGGCCTGACAACCCACCGTCTTCCTCGGACTTGATCCGAGGACCAAAGGCTCAGCGAAGACGTGAGAAGACGCCGCGCACGATGGACGCGTGCGCGGATTGCTGGGTCTTAGTAACTTGCAGCTCGTTCCTTGGATCAGGTCCGGGGATGACGAGATCAACCGGTCTAACCCGCCCGGTGGACGGCGACCTTGGCTTCCAGGGTTTCCGCCAGAACGCGACCTACGGGATGGTCGTCGGTCTGGATCTGGTCGCGGACGACCGCGCGGATGGCGTCGATGTGGGCGTCGATCAGCAGCATGGGCGCGTCCAGACGCTTGATCGGATCATCCATCAGCTTGCACAGCGAACCGGCGAGGCGCGTGACCAGCGGGTATTGATAAGTGGCGCCGAGACCCTTCAGATCGTGGGCGCGGAAATATAGACCTTCCGCGGTCTCTGCATCGTAGCCCTTGGCGCGGATCGCGGCCTGGGCGGCGTCGAGCTTGGTGATCTCGTCCTGCAGCCACTGGCCGAACTGGCCCGACATGGCCTTCAACGCCGCTTCGGCCTTGGCGATCGCGTCGGCGTTGATCCCGCCGAAGGCGCCGCCGACCTTGGCGCGCAGCATGTTGGGCGGACGAATGACCTGCGCCGGATTGCTCACGGTGAACTCCTGAGAACGAACCCGCTCAGGATGCACAGAGGCCCTTAAGAACCCGTGACCGGTAGGCTTAACCGGTGAACTGCTCGGCCAGGACGCGTTCCTCGAACGAGCGACCGGCGTCGAACAGCATGGTGAGAGACACATCGCGGCGCTCCTTGACCGCCACCTTCACCACACGACGGATTTCCAGGCTGTCGGCGACCGCGCTGACCGGCCGCTTGTCCGCCTCCAGCACCTCGAACTCGACCTTGGCGCGGTGGGAAAGGAGCGCGCCGCGCCAGCGTCGGGGACGGAACGCGCTGATGGGGGTCAGGGCCAGCATCCGCGCGTCCAGCGGGATGATCGGGCCATGCGCGGACAGGTTATAGGCCGTCGATCCGGCGGGCGTGGCCACCATGCATCCGTCGCAGGCCAGCTCTTCCAGACGCACCTTGCCATCGACGCTGATCTTCAGTTTGGCGCTCTGGCGGGTCTGGCGCAGCAGGGACACCTCGTTGATGGCCAGACCCGTGTGAACGGCCCCGCTCTCGGTCCAGGCGTCCATCTGCAGCGGGTGAATGACGGCGCGACCGGCGGCGGCGATCCGATCCAGCAGACCGTCCTCCTCGTAGTCGTTCATCAGGAAGCCGACGGAGCCCCGATTCATGCCGTAGACCGGCGTGCGGCTTGTCAGATGGGTGTGAAGCGTCTCCAGCATGAAGCCGTCGCCGCCCAGAGCGACGATGATCTGGGCCTCCTCCGGCGGGACCGAGCCGTAGCGTTCAGCCAGGCGGTCGCGAGCGGTCTGGGCCTCCGGCCGGTCGCTGGCGCAAAAGGCGATCCGGGGCGAGGCGGCGGAAGTGTTCACCCGGCCACGAGAAGCCGAGCCGGGCGGGGAAGTCAACGCGGCGAACGACTAGCCGCCGATGTGACCCATCAGATTGCGGAACTCGCGGATGGCGGCGGAAGGCGGCAGGGTCATGCGGCCGTGATAGCCTTCGTCGCCATCGCCGGGCCAGCCGCCGCTCAGCTTGCGGATTTCATCGAGCACGGCCGGGAAGACCGCCCGGTCGATGCCGACGGCGGCGCAGGCCAGGAAAAGGGCGTCGGGGCTGGGGCGCAGGATCGCCGCCCGCACGTGGCTGATCGGAAAGCCGCCCAGGGCCGAGATGCCATGTTCGAACAGGCTGAGGCGCTGTTCGCGGACCGCCCGGATCAGGAAGCCGGCGCGCAGCTGGCCCGCACTTTGAAGCTTGGCGACCAGGCGGCGCTCCATCTCCTCGCGGTCGGTAACGTCCGCTTCCTCGATTCCCTTCGGCTCCGCGCCCGCTGGAGGATCGGACGGTCGGCTGACGACCGCGTCAATGGCGTGGCCCAGTTTCGCCTCGTCGATGCGGAAGCGTTCTCCGATCGCCTGGCGCAGGGCCTGACCGACCCACTGGTACAGCTGCGTGGCGAGGGCGTCGTTCAGGCGAGGGTGACGGGTCAGGGGCGCGCGAAGGGCTGCGATCCGGCGCGACTGCTCGATCAGTCGACCCAGGGCGTCCTCGCTGACTTCAGCGGTCCGATTGCCGGCGAGGGCCGTCAGGCAGGCGGGTTCGGCACGGTCGATGATGGCGTCGGCGACGCGGCCGCTCAGATGGGGTCTGCGAGCCACCTCGATCTGGTGCTCAACGGTGGCCTCGACCAGGACGCGCAGCAGGTCCTGGTCCTTGAGCAGGGGGCTTTGGGCGATGACCGGGCGGGCGATCTCGATCTCGTCCAGAGCGAGCATGGCGACCAGGGCCGGAGGCGCCCAGTCGGCGCCCGCGAGGCTGTCGGACAGGGCCTTTCGGATGTCGCGTTCGGCCTGGCGCGCGATGATCATGAAGATGTCGCCGAGCACCGGCGAAGCTTCCGCGCCTGGCGGCGTCGCGTCGCAAAGCGCCGCGATGCCGAGCAACAGTCGTCGACGATCGTCGGTGGTGCGGCCTCGCGCGAGTTCGAGCAGGTGCGCAGCCGATGTCAGGCTCTCGGCCTCGGATGGGCGATAGGACTGAAGCTGGACGACAGCGGTCACGGCGAACTCCGGCCGGAGGATATCCGAACGCCGTTCACCTTGGCCGCAGGACGTGAAAACTCGGTTAACGAAGCCTGAATCTCGCCGCGCTTGACCGCGTTCGAGGTTGGCGCGAGGTTGCGTCATCCGCCATGCAACCGGCGATGGAGTTCATGATGGCCGACGGCGCTTCACAGTCCTTGAAATCACGGGTTTCGGCCGAGGAGTGGCAGGCGCGGGTCGATCTCGCCGCCCTCTATCGCCTGGTGGCCCTGCATGGGTGGGACGACATGATCTTCACCCACATCTCGGCCCGCGTTCCGGGGCCGGAGCATCACTTCCTGATCAACCCCTACGGGTTCTACTTCGAAGAGATCACCGCCTCCTCGCTGGTCAAGGTCGATCTGGAGGGGAACGTGGTTCAGGAGACGCAGAGCTTCATCAACCCGGCCGGCTTCACCATTCACTCGGCCATCCATGCCGCGCGGGACGATGCGCATTTCGTCATCCATCTGCACACCGTGGCGGGCGTCGGCGTCGCGGCGCAGTCCGAAGGATTGCTGCCGATTGGACAGAACGCCTGCCTGTTGCAGCATCAGGTCGCCTATCACGGCTATGAGGGACTGGCGCTGAACCATGACGAGCGCGAGCGGTTGGTCGCGGATCTGGGCGACAAGCCGCTGATGCTGCTGCGCAATCACGGCACGCTGGCGGTGGGCCAGACGGCGGCGGCGGCCTGGGTCGGGATGTTCTTCCTCGAGCGGGCCTGC
>JAZKHL010000119.1:0-29834 GCA_040385365.1 Pseudomonadota bacterium
ATAGACGACGTCGGCGATCTTGTGCGCGATCCGGCGCCACTGCTCGGGCGTGGCGGTGAAGTTGTAGCTGGTCAGCTGGCACTGGCGATAGGGATCGTACAGCCGGAAGCCGAAGTCGTTGCGGCCGTCCGGGCGCGGCGTGACCGAGCCGTAAAGCACCGCCTGGGCCCCGATCTGGGTCCACTGGGCGAAGTTGGGCGCATTGGCGAGGGTCAGGCCGGTCTCGATGAAGCTGGCCGGATTGATCGGTTCAAAGAAGCCGGAGCGGCGAAGGTCGCCGGACAGGACTTCGGCGATCGAGGTTCCGTTCTGGCCACTGAAGGGGGCGACGGCGATCTGGAAGGGACGCAGCACGCCCTGGTCGATCTCGACCTCGATGGGCTCGCCGGTCTGGGCGGGCTGGGTCGACGGTTGCTGGCGGGCCGCGCCGTTCAGACCTTGGGTGGACGTCTGAGCCTGCAGCGAGGTCGCCGCGATGCCCAGGGCCGCAACGGTGCTGAGAAGCAGGTTCAAACGCATCGAAGTCTCCAGGCGAAGGCGAGAGGGTCCCGCCCCGTTATCGTCGGGGCGTGTGACAAACGCCAGCTTGCGGGCGATTGGGGCGACTTTCGGGACGGCAAGGTTTGCCGGGGTGGGCGATCAGGTGTCGTCAGGTCGTTTAGCGGTTCCGGCAGGCGCGTTCCGTGACGAACACGGGCCGATATGGCCCGCCCGGAAAACCGGCCGGCACGTCAAAGGGCGCGGTCTGGCGGATAGCGCGCAAAGCTCCGTCGGCGGCGGCGCGGTAGACGGTGTCCGAGCGAGGGTTCCTCAGAGTGGGCCCTGAAACGATCCGGCCGTCGGGCGACAGGGTGACATCCATTTCGATCCTCAAGGCATTCGCACCGGGGATGTCGCAGGGCAGGGTCCAGTTCGGATAGACCTGATTGAAGATGGCGGTCAGCTGCGGACCTGTCGCCTGGGCAGCCTGTCCGCGACCCCGCTGCCCTGTCGCTGCTCGGGGGCCGGGTGTCGGCGCGGGCCGGCGAGGGCCGGCGAGGGCGTCCAGATCCAGCGACGGCTGCGGCTGGGCGGGTACGGGGCGTGGCGGCGTCGGGCGCGGCGGCGTGGGCCGAGGTGTCGGCCGGGGCGGCGTGGGGCGCGGCGTTGGGGTCGGCGCGGGCCGGGGAGGCGTCGGCCGGGGGGTCGGCGTCGGCGTCGGAGTCGGACGAAGCGGCGGTGCGGGCGTGGGCGGCGTCGGCGTGGGGGTCGGCGGGACCGGCGCGGGCGGCGTTTCGATCGGGGCGGTCGCGGCGTCCTCGGTCACCAACTCCTCGGACGGATTGTCCGCAGCAGCGGCCTCGATCGGCACGGAGGAAACGATGGAGACCGGCACGGACGACACCGTCGGCATGATCTCGACCTCGCGCTCCGGCCACTGGATCAGGAACATGGCAGCCAAACCCGCATGTAGCACAAGAGCGCCGAGGATCGCGGGAGAGGGACGCGCGCCGGCCACGGCTCAGCCTTCCGAAGCCTGAGCCGGTTCGGCCGTGTCGGTGATCAGATTCAGCTTTGTGAAGCCGGCGGCGGACAGCCGGGCCATGACCCGCGCCACGGCCTGATAGGGCGCACGGCCGTCCGCCCGGACGAAGATCGACAACGTCTCGCGGTCGGTCTCGCCAGCCGCGTCGCTCACCCGCTCGGTCAGGGCGTCAAAGGCCGTCTCGTCGCGCTGGACGAAGATGGCGCCGTCGCGGTCGATGGAGACGGTCACCGGCGGCTTGTCGGTCTCGACCGCACTGGCCTCGGTCTTGGGCAGTTCGACGGGCACGCCCACGGTCAACAGCGGCGCCGAGATCATGAAGATGATCAGCAGGACAAGCATCACGTCCACCAGCGGGGTGACGTTGATCTCGCTCAGCGGCCGTTTTCTGGCGCGGCGTCGCCCACGAACGTGGCCGCCTCCGCCTCCGCCTCCCATCGCCATGGCTCAAACGCTCCGGCGGTAGGCGGGGTCGGTGGCGGGAGCAGGCGGCGGCGCGACGGGGGTCGAACCGCCACCCAGCCGGCGCGCCACAGCGGCCTGCAGATCGTCGGCGAAGCTTTCCAGCCGCCCGGTGAACTTGCCCGCGTCGATCGAGAACTTGTTGTAGGCGATATAGGCCGGGATGGCCGCGGCCAGGCCGATGGCGGTGGCGAACAGGGCCTCGGCGATGGCCGGGGCCACCGTCGTCAGGTTGGTGTTGCCCGCCGCCGCGATCCGCCCGAAGGCGTTCATGATGCCCCAGACCGTGCCGAACAGGCCGATGAAGGGCGAGGCGGTGGCGACCACCGACAGCACGCCCAGACCCTCCTCGATCCGCTGTCCTTCGCGGGCGATCAGGGCGTCCAGCGCCCGGTCGATGCGGGAGATCAGCAGATTTCCTTGCGTGTCCGTCAGCGGTCCCTTCTGGCGGGTCTCGCGCCAGTCGGCGAGCGCGATGACCAGCATGCGGGGCAAGGCGTGTGACGGCTCCGGCCCCGCCTGTGCCGCGACATCCTCCAGCGAGCGGCCCGAGCCGATGGCCTTCTCGAACGCATTGGCTTGATTGTTCAGGGCGGTGAATCGGAAGGCCTTGTCGATGATGACGGTCCACGACCACACCGATGCGACGGCCAGACCCACCATGACGCCCTTCACCACCCAGTCGGCGGTCATGAACAGGGTCACCGGGTTCATCATCGAGGCTTCGGATGCGACGGTGGCGGCGACGGTCATGGGCGGGTCCTAAAGTCTTGGCGCAAATTCTATCGAGCGACCGCCCATGGCGGTTCTAAGGCGGAATGGCCAGCGTGGCCTTGCAGGAACCGCGCCTATTCCTGACGCGCAGCGGTCTGCGGCTGAACCGCCACAGCCACGGGCGCGCCGACAGAGATGATCACCCCTTCGTGGCCTTCCTTGGCGATCGAATAGGTGGCGGCGTCGCGCAGAAGCTGGTCGATGCAGGCCCGGTCGCCGTCCAGACCCAGGTCGGCGCAGCCACGCTTGGCCGCATCGGCCCACCCGCGCACGCGTCGGGTGGCGGCTTCGGCCCGCTTGATCGCGGCTTCGTCCTCGGCGGCGGCTTGGGCGATCAGGGCCTGTCGTGCGCCCTGCTGGTATTGCAGCTCAGCCTGCCCGGCCATCTTGCGCTTGAAGACATTGTAGTAAGGGCAGCCGACCAGCGCCCCGCCGAACAGCATCGCCGCCAGCAGCACCAGAACCGCCAGCACGCTCCAAGACATCCGATCCGATTGCGTCATTTCCACCCCTCCGAAGCCCAGGCGAGTCTAGAGCGAGCAGCCGTTCCGACAAAGTTACGAAAGCGTCAGGTTGGGTTGGACGCCGTCTCCAGCCAGGGTGCGACCGCCTCGACCAAAGCTCGGGTCGGTCTGCGCGGACGGCCATCCATGTGGATGCAGACGGCGGTGACATCCGCCCGGCACAGGACCTCGCCGTCCCGCTCGATCGTCTGCGAGATCATCAGCCGGGGCCCCTTCACCGTGTCGTAGAGGGTGCGGACCACCAAGGCGTCATCGATGCGTGCGGGCCTGACGAACTCCAGCGCCATCCTGGCGATGACGAAGGCCATCGGAGCCTCGTCCTCCAGAAGCTCGGCATGGCCGATGCCGACCGAGCGCAGGAAGTCCGACCGCCCGCGTTCAAAATAACGGACATAGTTGGCGTGGTAGACGACGCCGGTGAAGTCGGTGTCCTCGTAGTAGACCCGCACAGGCAGCAGGTGGGCCCGGCCTTCGAACCGTCCGGCGGTCGGGTGGTCCTGGGTCATCAGACAGGCGACCGGGGGGAACGGGCGAAGGCGGGACAGAACCGGTCGCGCAGGTCGCGAAACTCTGTCGGCAGCGGCTCGTCGGCGAACAGGATCCGACCGATGCGCGAGATGAAGGCCACAGGCTCATGGGTCGTGCCGCCGCGATTGCGGGGCGCGGCATAGCCGCAGACCGCGGGCGCCGTCCCAGCCTCGACGTAATGAACCTCCCAGTCCGCGCCGCGCTGTTCACGCACCTGCCGCTGTGCGCGTTCGAAGGATGATTCCGACGGCCGCGCGGTGCGTTCGTGGACGAACAGCCACGCGCTCAAGCCACCCAGGAGCAGGACGGCGAGGCCGAGCATCGGCAACAGTCCTCTCACGGTGATGCGGGGGCGCGCCATCGCCGTCACGCAGCCGGCGGGTCGAGCACGAAGTCCAGCGGCGTGTCGGCGGCCGGCAGGCAGCTGCGATCCACGGGCGCGGACGGATCACGCAGGAAATCTCGCGCCATCGCACGGGTGCACGGGCTGGCGTTGATCACGCCGTGGGTGGCGTTGGTGACGATGACCACCTGGCTGTTCGCATAGCCGCGCGCCGCCGCCTCGGTCAGGGCCGGCGGACAGCCGGGATCGATCTCGGCGGCGACGAACAGCGTCGGAATGTCGGTCGTGACGGGGGCGTTCTCGATCGGAGCGGCCGGGCGTTCGCCGATGGCGTCACAGACGTCGAACAGACGGGACAGCGAAGGAACCAGGACCTGCGCCACCGGGTCGCCAGCGGCGCCGGCCGCCAGACGCGCCTTGGATTCGAACGGCAGTTCTTCCTTGCACAGGTGCGCCATGTGCTGGCCCTCGGTGTAGTAGGTGCGGCTCTCCGCCACGTCGGCGACGGGCCTCAGGTCGCCGGCGATGATCCTGGCCAGATCGGCTGGCAGGCGACGCACGCCGACGCGGCTGTAGGTCGTCTCCATCAGGAAGGCCGACAGGTCGTCGACGTTGAAGGCCCGGCCATCCGATCCGGTGACGGGGCCGGCCAGCCAGCGTCGCGCCTCTGTCTCGAACCGGGCCTGGATGTCGGGATAGCGGGCGTCGCAGTCGGCCTGGGCCGCGCATTTGGCCAGGATGATGCGAACAGCCGTCGAGACCTGTTCCGGCGTGCCGACGGCCCAGTTGCCTTCGGGCGGCCAGGGGCTGTCCATCACCACGGCGCGCACGATCTGAAGCTGGTGAGTGATGACGGCCGCCTCGATCCGCGGGCCGTAGGAGCCGCCGCGCAGGTCGATCTTGGACAGGCCCAGAACCTGTGTCAGGTCGCGCACGTCGTCGGCTATGGCTGCGGCGTTGTACCAGTTCAGATCGATCCCTTGGGCCTGATAGCCGCGCATGCAGGCGATCAGCCTGTCGCGATCCTCGTCCGACGGCGGCCCGGCATCGGTCAGCTCGACCCCCGGACAGTCCATCGACGGCACCCCCCGTCCCCCTCCGCGCTGGTCGAAGAAGATCATGTCCTGATCGACGGCGAAGGCGTCCGGGTTCTGCTGGGCGTAGCGCAGCGTGGCGCCCACGCCGGGCGTCGAGGCCCCGCCGGGTCCGCCATGGAAGTTCACGACCGGGGGCAGCAGAGCGCCAGAGGCGTCGCGAAAAGGCGTTGAGGCCTTCACGATCACGACGGCGATGTCGATGCGCCGATCGCTGGATCCATCCCGCGCCTCATCGACGGTCAGGATCCCGCAGCGAACCTCGCGCACGCCCGTCGGCCACTCTGCGGGGCAGGCCGTGTCGGTGAAGACGGGATCGGCTGCGAAGGCGGGCATCGACAGAGTCGCGGTTCCAAGCAGGACGGACAAGGCGGCGAGCGCGCGCAGGAACATGATGGGTCTCCGGTTCGCCGACACCAAAGTCCCGAGCGCCCCGCTTGGCAAGGCGCTACTCGAACAACGCGCCTTGGCTGATGGGTTTGGGCGGCTCTGTCAGGCCCAGATGCGCATAGGCCTTGGCGCAGGCCATGCGGCCGCGGGGGGTGCGCTGGATGAAGCCCTGTTGCAGCAGGTAGGGCTCGATGACGTCCTCGACGGCGTCGCGGGCCTCGGCGATGGCGGCGGCGAGGGTGTCCATGCCGACCGGGCCGCCGCCGTAGTTCTCGATCAGGGCCTTCAGAAAGCGGCGGTCGTTGGCGTCGAGGCCGGCCTCGTCGATCTCCAGCCGCGACAGGGCGCGGGCCGCGACGATCCGGTCGATGACGGGCGAACCCTCCGCCTCCGCGAAATCACGAACGCGGCGAAGCAGGCGGCCGGCGACGCGGGGCGTGCCCCGGGACCGGGAGGCGATCTCGCCAGCGCCCTCGTCGTTGATCGGGGCGCCCATCTTGCGCGCGGCGCCAGTGATCACCCGGACCAGTTCGGCGGGGGTGTAGAACTCGAGCCGCAGGGGAATGCCGAAACGGTCGCGCAGAGGCGTGGCCAGCAGGCCCGCGCGGGTCGTGGCGCCGACCAGGGTGAAGGGGGCCAGGTCGATGCGGACCGAGCGCGCCGACGGGCCCTCGCCGATGATCAGGTCCAGCACATGGTCCTCCATGGCGGGGTAGAGGATTTCCTCCACCGTCGGGGCCAGGCGGTGGATCTCGTCGATGAACAGGACGTCGCGCGGTTCGAGATTGGTCAGGATGGCGGCGAGGTCGCCGGCCTTGGCCAGGATGGGGCCGGATGTGGCGCGGAAACCGACGCCGAGTTCACGGGCGACGATCTGGGCCAGGGTGGTCTTGCCGAGACCGGGCGGACCGAACAGCAGGACGTGATCCAGGGCCTCGCCCCGACCGCGCGCCGCGTCGATGAAGACCTTCAGATTGCCCTTGGCCTGCTCCTGACCGACGAACTCCGACAGGGTCTGGGGCCGCAGGGCGCGGTCGTAGGCCTCGCCGGGGGCGGGCTCGGGGGAGATGATGCGGTCGTCGCTCACCGGCCCAGCTCCTGCAACGCGGCGCGGATGACGGCGGAAAGTTCAGCATCCTCGCCCAACCGGATCAATGCGTGATCGACCGCTCGGCGCGCATTGACCTCGGCCATGCCCAGGCCGAGCAGGGCTGAGACGGCTTCGCCGGTGACGCTGGGGGCCGCCGGGGCCGCTTCGGCGTGGATGCCCGCCCCCGACGGCGTGAACGATGCATCGCCCAGCGGCTTGCCCTTCAGCTCGGTGACGATACGCAGCGCCAGCTTGGGCCCCACACCGTTGGCCCGACCGATCGCGGCCTTGTCGTCGCGCGCGACGGCGCCGGCCAGCTCGCCCGGCGGCAGGACGTCCAGCACCGACAGCGCCGCCTTGGGTCCGACGCCCTGGATGCCGGTCAGCGTGGTGAAGGCGCGGCGCTCGTCGCGGGTCAGAAAGCCGTACAGACGCGGGCCGTTCTCGGCCGACCAGCTGGATTCGATGTGCAAGGTCGCCTCGTCGCCGGCGGCTGGAAGGCGTTGCAGGGTCCGCGCGCCGCAAGTTACGACATAGCCCACGCCGGCGCAGTCGATCAAACAGTGCGCCTCCTCGACCTCGGCCAGAACGCCCCGAAGCCGGCCGATCACGACGCTACCGCCAGCAACGCCCGCTTCCTCAGTTGCGCATGGGTGATGGCGACGGCCAGCGCGTCCGCCGCGTCGGCCTTGACCTCGCCGCAGGTCGGCAGGAGCCGTTTCACCATGAAGGCGATCTGGGCCTTGTCCGCGTGACCGGCGCCGACCACCGCCTTCTTGATCAGATTCGGAGAATACTCCGCGACCGACAGACCGGCCCGCGCCGGCGCCAGCATCACCGCCGCACGCGCATGACCCAGCTTCAGCGTCGATGACGGATTTACGTTGACGAAGACCTCCTCGATCGCGGCCTCATCGCAGGCGTGGGCGGCGCAGACCTCGCCGACCTTTTCCAGCAGCCACAGCAGGCGTTCGGACAGGGGCAGGGTTTCCGGCGGCGTCACCACGCCGTGGGCGATCCAACGCAGCCGCGACCCCTCGGCCAGGACGACGCCCCAGCCCGTGCGGCGCAGGCCGGGGTCCAGTCCCAGAATTCGAGTCGCTGCGTTCGTCATTCGTTCCTGTCATGCCGCAAACAGGGTTGACGAGCAATGAAGGGCGTCGCCTGATCGGGTCACTACCCTTCGCCGATCAGAGGACAGCGATCATGTCGAACAGCGCCGGAGCGGTCATCGCCGCTCAGAAGATGCGGGCCGAGCGGCGGATGATCGAGGCGCTGCGTGAGGCGCAGGCATTCTCTCCCGATCGCGCGATTCCCCTGGCGCCGGAACGCAATCTCAGTCGGCTCGCCCTGCGCGGACTGATGCGCCAGAACGCGATCCGCCAGGCAACTCCCGGAACCTATTATCTGGACGAGCCGGTCTACGCCGCCGTGCGCAAGCATCGCCAGCGGATGGTGATCGGGGTGGCGGTCATCGCCGTGGTGTTCGGCGTAGCCCTGGCCATCGCGACCTCCAGCCGAGCGCAGACGCCCGAGCCACGTCCGGACCAACTCGCGTTCCGCGGCCTCTACGAAGAGCTGGTTGAGACCAACACCACCCTGTCGCAGGGCAGTTGTACCCTGGCGGCTGAGCGAATGGCGGCGCGTCTGACGGCGGCGGGCTATGCGTCCGACGACGTCCGCATCCTGATCCCCGATGATCGCCCAAAGGACGGCAACCTGTCGGCCGTGCTCCACGGGTCCGATCCTGACGCGCCCGCCTTGCTGCTCTTGGCGCACATCGACGTGGTCGAGGCCAATCCAGCCGACTGGACGCGGGACCCGTTCACCTTGGTGGAGGAGGAGGGCTATTTCTACGCGCGCGGGGCGAGCGACGACAAGGCGCAGGCCTCGGTCTGGGCCGATACGCTCATTCGGCTGATGCAGGAGGGCTTCAAGCCCGTCCGCGACATCAAGCTGGCCCTGACCTGCGGCGAGGAGACGGCGGACACCTTCAACGGCGTGGAATGGCTGCTGGCCAACCATCCCTACGCCCTCCAGGCGGGGTTCGCGCTGAACGAGGGCGCCGGCGGCTTGCTGGATGCCGACGGAAACCGCGTCGCCCTGGCGGTCCAGGCCGGCGAGAAACTCTATCAGGATTACCGGCTGGAGATCACCAATCCGGGCGGCCATTCGGCGCGACCGAGGAAGGACAACGCCATCGTCGCCATGGCTAATGGTCTGTCCCGCGTCGGCGCGTTCGACTTCCCTCTGCAACTGAACCCGGTGACCCGGGCCTATTTCTCGGAACTGGCCGCGACCCAGCCCGTGCATGGCGACGCCATGAGGGTCTTGGTCGCCGGGGACACGCCTGACGCCGGAGCGGCGGCGCGTATCTCGGCGGCGAACCCGTCGTGGAACGCGACGCTGCGTACGACCTGCATTCCCACGCTGATCGAGGGCGGACATGCGCCGAACGCCCAACCCCAGCACGTCACCGCCAACATCAACTGCCGGATCTTTCCGGGGAATACGATCGCCGACACTCAGGCCGAACTGGTCCGGCTGGTGGACAATCCGGCCATCACGATCACCACCGTCGGCGCACCCGATCCCTCGACACCGCCGCCGCCTCTGTCGGATTCCGTGATGGGTCCAATACGCGAGGTCGCCCGTACGATGTGGCCGAACGTGCCGATCCTGCCGACGATGTCGACGGGGGCCACGGACGGCCGCTTCACCAACGCGGCGGGGATCGCGACCTATGGCGTGACAGGCATGTTCGGCGACCCGGACGGCGGCGGCGCTCACGGCCTGAACGAGCGCATCCGCGTCCGCTCACTCTATGAAGGCCGCGACTTCCTGTTCGAGATCGTCAAACGCTACGCCATGCAGGCCGACTGATCGCTCAGCCGTGCGCTTCGATATAGGTCTCGGGATCCTTGTTGACCGGCCTCACGCCCGTGATGTGCTCGGCCTCGAAGGCGGCGAACTGCACGGCCAGATCATGGCGTTTGGCGATTGGGGCATGGCGGCGGAAGTCGGTCAGTCCCTGACGTTCTTCTTCGCCCATGTGCTTTGAGTTCACGACATTCGCTTTGCCGACCGCCTCGATCCAGGCGCCGGTTCCGACCGGGTATTTCTCCACCGCCTTGACCGCGTCGCGCAGCTTGTTGTGGTCCTCGATGGCGTCCTCGGTCTCGCCCTCGACCGTGCCGTCCTCGGCGTCGTTGGCCCCTTCACCCAGCTTGAGCAGTTCCGGATAGAAGAACCGCTCTTCGGCCTCGGCATGGACGTCCAGGAAGGCCGACAAACGAGACCAGACGGCCGTCAGGGCGTCGGTGTCCTTGGGGTCGATCTGCTCGATGATGGCGAACAGGCGGCGCTGCTCGGCATGGTCGTCGAGGATGAGTTGGGTGATGTCCATGGAAACCCTTTCGCGCCAGTGGCAGGCCTAACCTTGGCAGCAGGCAAACAGTTCCTTCAACGGAGCTCGAAACGGATCCCGAACTGCACCACACCAGCAACGGGCGCGCCGTTCACCGTCCTTGGCGTCAGCCTGGCATGCGAGGCCGCCTCCAAAGCTGCGTCGGCGAAACCGACACTTGCCGGTGTCTCATCCAGGATTTCGCACATCGTCAGCCTGCCTTCCGTGTTCAGGCGGCATCGCAGACTGACACGACCGTGTTCCGCGCGGGCCAGCATGGCGGCTCTGGGAAAGACGGGATTAGGCGCCGTTGCCCAGGACGGATTGGTGACGGACATTCCCGGAGCAGCCGCGGTCAACGGCTCCGCTGCCACCGGTCCCACCTCCATAGGATGGTGTGCTCCCGCTGGCACGGTTGACGAATAGGATGTGTTCGCTCCGGCCAGCCTCAGGTTCTCGATCAACCTCGCCGGACTGTCCTTGACCACCAGGAAGACGCCGATCGCGAGGCCGGCGAAAAAGCCGACGACAAGCAGCCAGACAAGCACGGTTTCCAGAAGTCGGAGCAACGGCCGGTGCCGTAACGGCCGGCTCTGCGATTGCTCCGCCTCCGTGGTCATCTCACCCCCCGAGCTTGGCCATCTCCTCGTCCGAGATATCCTCGTTCGAATAGACCATGGACACATCGTCCTCGGCGTCAAGCGCGTCCAGCAAACGCATCAGGGTAGCGACATGTTCGCCGGTGACGGGCACCTCGGTCTGGGGCTTCCAGACGATGGCGGTTGACTTGGCGTCGCCCAGGATCTTGGACATGGCGTCGGCGACTTCGTTCAGATCCTCGAAGGCGGTCCAGATCGTGTGGCCGGGCGCGTCCTCATAGATGTCGGGCTTGACCAGATCGCTCTCGACGTCCTGGGCGCCGGCCTCGATGGCGGCCTCCATGACCGCGTCTTCGGTACCGGCTTCGGCGGGATAGGTGATCTTGCCGACCTTGTCCCACATGAAGGCGACCGAGTTCATCTCGCTCAGCGCGCCGCCGTTCTTCTTGAAGGCCGTCCCGATATTCGACGCCGCGCGGTTCCTGTTGTCGGTCAGGGCCTCGACGATGATGCCCACGCCGCCCGGCCCCCGGCCTTCGTAGCGAACCTCTTCCATCGTATCGACATCGCCGCCTGCGGCCTTGTTGATGGCCCGCGTGATCACGTCCTTGGGCAGGCTCTCGGCCTTGGCGTTGTTGACCGCCAGTCGCAGGCGCGGGTTCAGGGCGACGTCGGGCATCCCCGATTTCGCGGCCACGGTGATGTCGCGGGAGAGCTTGGAGAACAGCTTGGAGCGGGACGCGTCGGCGCGACCCTTGCGGTGCATGATGTTCTTGAACTTGGAATGGCCGGCCATTTTAGTCTCATGAAGGGCGCTAACGCTCGCCCCGGATCCAAGTCCGGGGCTCGCTGCTTAAGCGCAGTCTGAAATGCGTCTGAGGCGCGCGTCTAACGCAAGCTCTCGCGCCTGTCACGGCGTGCCGCCGGAACCGGGCGACCCGCCGGGGATTAAGCCAGCCATCGATAGGAGCTTGACCATGACGTCCGACAATCCCCTGCACGACGCCGACGCCTATCTGGAGGACGACCTGGACGAGGCCGACATCGTCGAATGGTATGAAGCCCGTCCGGTTACCGTGTCGACTGCCGTCGCCACCGGGTCGATCGTCGCCGCCTTCGCGTTTGGCGTGCTGACGGCGGTGGGTGCGTTGGCCCTGCTCGGATACATGGACGAGGACTGAGCCTAGGCCCCCCTCAGGTTCTCGACCACGCCCCGGAGCACCGGCGGCAGCGGCTTGGGACGCCGCGTCTCGGCATCGACATAGACGTGGACGAAATGTCCGATCGCGGCAGGTTCGGACATGCCGCGGCGGAAGACGGCGAAGCCGTATTTGACGCTCGACGTGCCGATATGATCGACCTTGATGCCGACCTCGATGACGTCCGGGAAGGCGAGGGCCGAGGCGTAGCGACAGCCGCTGTCGACAACCAATCCGATCGAATCCTTCAGCGCCCCGCCGATGATCAGGTGCGCGTTCACCGCTGAATCCACAAATTCGTAGAACTTGGCGTTGTTGATGTGCCCGTACTGGTCGTTGTCGGCCCAGCGGGTCGAGACCGTGTGGAAGGCCTTATAGGTCGCCCGGTTGGCCAGGGCGCCCTCGTCGCGTTTCGGCATTCGTCTTTTCCATCCCTTGTCGCCGGCTGTGAGCGCCGGTCATTCATGGCTGTGACGCTCGGGCTTGGCCTCCGTCGCGTCAAGCGCCTATCGCAGGCGCTGGTGAGGTCCGGCTCGCCCCTGACTCGTTAAGCTTCTGTCGGCAGGCGCAAGATCAAGCCGGCTAGCGCCGGGAGCGTCGCTGCGGTCGGATCAGAACAGTTGACCGCCTCGACGACCGACGCGCTCCCAGGCGGTGACCACGCGGCCGGTTCGTGACCCAGGTTGAAAACGCACAGCAGCGTTTCCTCCCCGTCCGACCGCGTGAAGGCCAGTAGGTTCGAAGACGCCGTTTCCATGATCATTGCGCCGAGCCGCAGAGCTGGGTGCGCCTTCCTCAGCGCGATCAATCGACGGGCTGTGTGGAGCAGAGAAGCGGGATCCGCCTCCTGCTCTTCGACCGCGAGCGCCCTGTGGCGGGGGTCCAGCGGAAGCCAGGGCTCGACCTCGGAGAAGGCAGCGAACGCCCCGGTACTGGTCCAGGGCATCGGCGTGCGGGCGCCGTCGCGACCCAGGGTCTCGGGCCAGTTGGCGATGGCCTCCGGATCGACCAGCCGCTCGAACGGCACCTCCGCCTGGGGCAGTCCCAGCTCCTCGCCCTGATAGAGGAAGACGTTTCCGCGCAGGCACAACAGAAGCAGCATCGCCATTTCGGCAAAGGCTCTTGGATCGCGCCCTTCGGCCCAGCGCGACACCGCGCGCGGCGCATCGTGGTTTGAAAACGCCCAGGACGGCCAGCCCTCGCCGGGCGCCCCCGGCCACTGCGCGGGCCCCAGCCGGACCAGATCGGGCGTCAGCCGGTCGGCGTAGAGATAGAGGAATCCATAAGCGGACTGCAGCCGGGTCGAGCCCTCAGTATAGAGTTTCATCTCTTCGTCGGATTGGTCGCCGACGACCTCGGCCACCATGAACCGGTCGCCGCCGTAGCTGTCGATCAGGGCGCGCAGGCGGGTCAGGAAGTCCAGAATCTCCGGCTGGGACTGGTTGTGGACATGCTGCTGGAAGTCGAACGGCCGCGTCCGCTTGCCGGGCGTCGTGACCGGCGGATTGTCGGTCAGCGCCGGGTCGTGCATCGAGAAGTTCAGGGCGTCGCAACGGAAGCCGTCCACGCCCCGGTCCAACCAGAACCGCGCCGCATCCAGCAGGGCGTCCTGAACCTCGGGCAGTCTCGTATTCAGCTGCGGCTGGGAGGTCAGGAAGTTGTGCATGTAGTACTGGCCGCGTCGCGCGTCCCAGGTCCAGGCCGGGCCGCCGAACACCGACTGCCAGTTCGACGGCGGCGAGCCTTCCGGCTTGGCGTCGGCCCAGACATACCAGTCGGCCTTTGGATTGGCCCGGTCCCTGCGACTTTCCTGGAACCAGGCGTGTTCGTCCGAGGTATGGGCGTAGACCTGGTCGATGATGATCTTCAGGCCCAGCGTGTGAGCGCGCGCGATCAGCCGATCGAAATCCTCGATCGTGCCGAAGATCGGATCGACGCCGACGTAGTCCGACACGTCATAGCCGAAGTCCTTCATCGGCGAGGTGAAGAAGGGCGACAGCCAGATCGCATCCACGCCCAGCGAGGCGATGTGATCCAGATGGGCGGTGATCCCCGGCAGGTCGCCGATCCCGTCGCCGTTCGTGTCGGCGTAGCTGCGCGGATAGACCTGATAGATCACCGCCCCCCGCCACCACTCGGGCGGTGCGTTCAGGTCGGACGGGGTCGATGGCGTGGTCATGGCCGGACCAGACCATTGTCGAGGCCTTGCGTCCACCGCCGCAGGGGAGGGCCGTCAGGCCACTTTTCGTTACGGCCGGAAAGTTCGGGCTGGACGACGCGGGCGATCCGCGTGAGGCAGGGGACGTAAACGGTTACGGGCGATCAACGCCCGCCAGGAAGCGAGGCCAGGATGAGCGCGACCCCCACGACGGCGACCAAGGGCACGGGCCTGGCGTTCGGCTACATCACCACGCTGTTCTTCGCCTGGGGGTTCGCGACGTCGCTGATCGATCCGTTGATCGCGGCCGTCCGCAAGGTGTTCGAGCTGTCCTACACCGAGGCTCTTCTGACCACCTCGGCCTGGTTTATCGCCTATGGCGTCGCCTCGTTGCCGGCGGCGGCGGTCCTCGGTCGGCTAGGATATAGCCGCGCCATCATCGCCGCGCTGGGGACCATGGTGGTCGGCTGCCTGATCGTGCCCGTCGCCACCATGCTCGATTGGTATCCAGGGATTCTGGCCGCCCTGTTCGTCATCGCTTCGGGCGTGACCCTGTTGCAGGTCGCCGCCAATCCACTGGTGGCCGAACTGGGCTCCAAGAAGAGCTCGCATTTCCGCCTGGTCTTCTCCCAGACCTTCAACTCGCTCGGGGCCGCCGTCGGGCCGTGGCTGGGATCGCACCTGCTGCTGACCGGGGGCGTGTTCGCGGCCGGCGCGGTGGTGACGGCGGCGACCCGGGGCGCATCGCTGCGTTCCATCGACCTCGCCTTCCTGGCTTTGGCTGGCGTGTTCGCCCTCGTGGCCGCGTTCATCTTCTCGGCCCGCAAACAGATCAATGCGGCGGCGCCCGCCAGCGCCGGCAGTTCGAACTTCATCTCCGCCTTCCGTTCGCCCTGGGCGATCTTCGGCGCCCTGGCCATCTTTCTCTACGTCGGCTCGGAGGTGACGATCGGCTCGCTGATGACCAATTTCCTCGCCTCGGGCAGCATCCTCGACCTGCCGCTGGAAGAGGCCGGCAAGCTGGTGGCCCTTTACTGGACTGGCGCCCTGGTCGGACGATTGGTCGGATCGGTGCTGCTTCGCTTCGTGCCGGCCGCCTGGCTGCTGACGCTCTGCACCGTCGCCGCCGCCGGCCTTTGCCTGCTGGTCACGCAAACGGGCGGGATGACGGCCGGTTACGCCGCCCTGTCGATCGGTCTGTTCAACTCCATCATGTTCCCGACCATCTTCACCCTGACGCTGGAACGGTCGTCGGCCTCGACGTCGGCGACATCAGGCCTGCTGGTGTTCGGCATCATCGGCGGGGCGATCCTGCCGCTGATCGCCGGCCGCATCGCCGACGCCTCGGGCGAGGCGATCAATCCCGCCTTCTGGGTGCCGTTCCTCGGCTATCTGGCCCTGACGGTGTTCGCCATCTCCGCGGCCCGGACCAAGGGTCGAGGCGACGCCGTGGCCTCCGCCGGAGGCCACTAGGCCAAGGGGGCGTCAGCCGCCGTAGCCGCGTCCCCCGCCCCCGAACCCGCCGCGCGAGACGACGGTGGTGCGGCTCTGCACCCGGCTCGGGGCCTGACGCGCGACGTCGGTCCCGTAGTCGCGGCCGTTCGCGACCTGGCGGCCGGTGCGGTAGTCGCGGCTGAGATATCCGCCGCCGTAGCCATTCTGGTAGTTGCCGTCGCGGTCGCGATACAGGGCTCCACCGCCGCGATAGCCGCCGCCGTTCAGAAGCTGACCAATGACGAAGCCGGTCAACAGCGGCGTGAAGAACGATCCGCCCGAGCCGTTGGGTCGGCACTGGTCCGGTCCCCATTGGCCTTCGCATTCGGACTGGGTGGCATAGCGGGGTGCGGTCTGTTCGGCCTGGGTCCGAGCGTTGCGTTCTGCGGCATCGCATTCGGTGTCGGTGATGTCGTTCGCGGCCTTGCACTCGTCCAGCGAGGTATAGGCCAGCGTCGGCTGCGGCTCGGGAACGGCGACCTGAGGTGCGCCGCAGGCGGCCAGCGAGAACGACGCCGTCGCCATCAGACTGGTGACCTGCAGCGTGCGCGACCGCTTCAGGCGGCGGATGGTGGTTGTCTCTGGAATATCGCTCATCGTCGCCCTCAGGTCGTCATGCAGGCGGCGTTGAGCAAGCCGACGCAGATGGAAATGGACGCCAGATAGATCGAGGCGGCGATCTCGCCCGCCTCGATGCGCGTCGCCAGGTTCTTGAAGGCCAGGCGGCTGACGAAAACGAACACCACGATCTGGATGATCCCGGCCAGCAAGGCCCAGGCCGCGAACTCCATCAAACTGACGGTGTGCGACAGGGCCGAGGCCAAGGGCAGGACGTAGCCGATCAGGGCGCCGCCCAAGGCGATGGCGGCGGCCGGATTGCCGTCCCGGATCAGGGTGCGCTCGTGATAGGGCGTGACCCACTGGTAGATCAGCTTGAACGCCACGGTGAAGACGCCCGCCGCAGCGAAGGCGATGACGAAGGCCGTAGCCCCCGTCTGGAATGCGAACCAGTCCATCGTCGTCTTATTCCTTAGTTGCGGAGCGGCTCACGCCGTGAACTCGCCGACTTCCAGGGGGATGCCGACCATGATCTCGTGGCTGATGTCGGCGGACTTTCCAGGGGCCTTTTCGGGCTCCATCTCCAGCGCCAGCATCAGTTCCCGGCCCCCCGAGAGGTCCCGCGCATACAGCATGCAGGTCTGGAAGATCCGGCTGAACGGAACAGTTGCGGTGCGGTCGTCCCAGATCGTCTCCCACAGGGTCACCGGCGGCTGGCGCGCATCGCTCTCGGAGAACCAGAAGCGGGGATAGGCCGGTAGCTCCTCGGGTGTGCCGTCGAAAACCGGCTCGCTCAGTCGGTCGGTCCACATCCGGCGTTCGCGCGGGCCCGGCGGATAGGCGCTGGTCCACGGGATGAACAGCGAGAAGTCATAGGCCTCAGCACCCGTGGCGTCGTCGCTCATGGCCTGAAGCATGACGTGGTTATCGGTGTAGAACCGGTGGACGTGCTGGCCGCTGTCGAGCGCGATCGACCCCTGGGCCGTGATCTCCAGCGCGTCGTGATCCAGATTGAACGCCGTTTCGGGCTGCAGCCGGCGCCAGGCCAGCGGGTCAAGCGACACGGTCCGGCCGACGGTGATGTTGCGCACAACCGCCAGGCGATTGACGGGTTCCGCAGCAGGCTGTCCGCCGAAGAGACGCTTGAACATGGTCCGGTCTTTACGCGGCTATGATCGCCGCCACGAGTGAAATTCGCATCCCGCTTGCCGAACGTCAAGTGTTCATGTTACGCGTTACATGCAACATGAGCGACGCTGTCGACATTCCCTCGTCTGCACCCGGCACGGACCGCATCCGCGCCTGGCGAAAGGCGCGTCGAGACGCCGGTCAGATCAAGCTGGAGTTCTGGGTCCCCGAAGGTTGCCGTGACGACGTCCGCGCCGCCGTCCACGCCATCGTCACCGATTCCACGCGCGGTCCCGCGCTTGCGCCGCGCCGCCCACGCCCCACCTCCCCCTCTTCATCGTCACTGTCATCAACCGGAGCCGATCCTCACATGGACGCCGTCATCGAAACCGCCTGGACCGTTCCCGCTATTCGAACGGCGCTGGAGGACTCTGGGTTGGTCCGCGAGGGCGAACTCACCGCTCGCGTGCTGGAGGGGGCCGATCCGGTGCTCCTGGTCACGATGCAGGAATACGGCGACCTGCCGATCTATCTGTCGGTCGGCGGCGAACAGATCGTGGTTTCGGTCCTGCTGTGGCCCGTGTCGGAACAGGCGGACACCGCCCGTTTCAATGAGTTCCTTTTGAAGGCCCAGCGCGTCGTGCCGCTGTCGAACTTCGCCATCACAACGGTGGGCGATCAGGACGTCTATGAGTTGATGGGCGAGCTGTCGTCCAAGACCACCTTGCAGACCATCCTGATCGAGTTGCGGACTTTGGCCGAGAACGCCATCGACGCGACCTCGCTGCGTGAAACCTTCGGCTCCCAAGCCGCCTGAACCGGAGACCAGAACCATGTCCATGCTCTCGAAACTCTCCGCCCTGTTCCGCGGCACCGCCCATGACGCTGCTCAAGGCGTCGTCGATCAGAACGCGCTGAAGATTCTCGACCAGGAAATCCGCGACGCCGACACCGCCCAGGGCAAGGCTCGCGACGACCTCGCCGGTCTGGTGGCTCGCCGTCGGATGGCCGAGAACGAGATGGCCTCGTTCCGCGATCAGATCGGCAAATATGAAAGCTCGACCCGCGCCGCCCTGGGCCAGGGCAAGACCGACCTGGCCCGCGAAGTCGCTGGCCGCATCGCCGAGCTGGAATCCCAGATCGGCGACCGTGAGCCGGTGATCGAGAACATGAAGGCCGCCGAGATGCGCCTGCGTCAGGCGATCGCCTCCACCGACCAGAAGATCGAGACCCTGCGTCGCGAGATCGACATCGTGAAGGTCAACGAGAGCGTCCAGCGGGCCCAGACCTCGGTCGCCCTGCAATCGGCCGGCGCCCACTCGCGCATCGGCTCGGCCGCCGACAGCCTGCAACGCATCAAGCAGCGTCAGGCGGTGCAGGAAGAACGCCTGCGCGTCGGTCAGGAGTTTGAGGATAAGCGCACCGGCGCCGACCTGGACGCCAAGCTGAAGGAGGCGGGCATCCTGCCTGGCCATTCCTCGGCCGACGACGTGCTGGCTCGGCTGACGCAGCAGGACGTGACGGTGGTGACGCCGAGGATCGGCACCAGCGTGCCGAACGAGAAAGAGCCGGGTTAATCCTCACCCGCGCAGCGGGGGAGGGGGACCGCCGCGCGCTTGCGCGGGGGTGGAGGGGGCGACCCAGACACCGTCGTTGCGTCCGCCCCCTCCACCCCGTCGGCCAAGTGGCCTCCGCGGTCCCCCTCCCCCGTTCGCTGCGCTCCGGGGGAGGATTGAAAGACAGCACATATGCAACGCCTCACCCTTCCCGAACGCCCTGACTGGCAGACAAAGGCCGATGACCTCGGCTTTACCTGGCACCACACCTCGGGTGACGCCTATTGGGACGAGACCGCCGCCTATGCCCTGACGCTCGCCGAGGTCGAGGACGGCATCGAGACCCCGACCGCCGAACTGCACCAGATGTGTCTGGATCTGGTCGATGAGGCGGTGAAGTCCGAGCGTCTGATGACGCAACTCGACATCCCGGAAAAGCTCCGCGACTACGTCGCGGACAGCTGGAAGCGGGGCGATCCGTCGCTGTATGGCCGGTTCGACTTCGCCTATGACGGGACCGGCCCGGCCAAGCTGTATGAATACAACGCCGACACCCCGACCTCGATCTACGAGAGCGCGGTGTTCCAGTGGCTGTGGCTGGAGGACCGGATCGCCGACGGCTCGATCCCCCCGGGGTCGGATCAGTTCAACAGCCTGCACGAGAAGCTGGTCGCCCGATTTAGAGCGATCTTCCCGATGGGGGGCTTCGTGCATTTCACCTCCGACCCCGACTTCGTCGAGGACCGCCAGACTGTGCGTTTCCTGGAAGACCTGGCCAGACAAGCCGGGCTCGATCCCAAGTTCGTGGCCATCGGCGATATCGGGCTGAACGCCGACGGCCGGTTTGTGGACGAGCAGAACTGGCTGATCCAAGCGATGTTCAAGCTCTATCCGTGGGAACAGATGCTGCGCGACGACTACGCCGAGCCCCTGCCGACGGCCGAGGTCACGGTGCTGGAGCCGGCGTGGAAGGCGATCCTGTCCAACAAGGGCATCCTGCCGCTGCTGTGGGAACGCCACGGCGGGCATCCCAACCTGCTGGAGGCCTATTTCGAGGACGATCCCAAGGCTTCGGCCCTGGCTTCGGCCCATGTGCGAAAGCCCTTGTTCTCGCGTGAGGGCGCCAACATCTCGATCGTCGAGCCGGGCGGGACCGAGCTGGGTTTCGACGGCGGCTATGACGGCCGAGCCATCCTGCAGGCCGTCCATGCGCCGCCCGTGTTCGACGGCCGTTACGCCATCGTCGGCTCATGGGTCGCCGGCGACGAACCCGCCGGCATGTCGGTGCGCGAGGACGAGGGACGGATCACGCGCAACGTCTCGCGCTTCGTGCCTCACTTCATCCGCGACTGATCACCAGTCCGAAGGCGCGGCGATCCTCGGACGTCGTCGCACAGGCGGTGCGGTCGGGCTGGCCAGGGGATCGGCCATGACGACGATGTCACGTCGCGCAACGGGCGTTGCGATCCCGTCCGGCCCGGCGACCTCGATCGGCAGGACAGGGACCGACGTGGCCGCATCGATGTCGGTCGCAACGATTTCCGGAACCGGCAGTGGAGGCGACCCCTCAGGAGCGAGCGCCATCGTCGGACCTCCGGCCTCGGCCAAGGTCTCCACTGCCGGTTCGGCGATGAACGCGGCCGCGTCAAGCCGCCCGAACAGCGCCGGTTCCGCGCCGGCGTAAGGCGCGTCGAAGGTGGACGGCAGACCCCACGCACCGTTCCAGCGATAGAAGATGTGCGCGCCGATCTGGACGATCTTCGACAGGCGCGGAGCCCAATAGGGGGCCACTTGGTCGGTATGGAAATGGGTGGCCGTACCGACCTCCGCGATCACGGCGCCGTTCAATGCGGCCTCTGCGATCCCCTTTGCCCGCGCCCAGCCGGCTACTGACGGAGCGCGGGTCATCGCGCCGTCGCAGGTGAAGCTGAACTGACATCCGGTCCTGCGCTCCGCCCCCTGAAACACCACCCCGCAGACCGAATGCGGATAGGCCGGATGCCGGACCCGGTTCAGCACCACCTGGGCCACGGCCGCCTGCCCCAGGCGTGATTCAGAGGCAGCCTCGAAATAGACGGCGGCTGTCAGGCAATCGAGCGCGCGGCTGCGGGTTTCTGCGCCGCCAATCGGGATGGGGAAGCCCTTCATCGGCCGGATCGCTGCGGTCGAGACAGGAAGCGACGCATTCAATCTGCGGGCATCGACGACCGTGAGCTCTCGCAGTGAGCTGGGCGCGAGGGTGAATGCGGTTGGGTCCTCTGAAGCTTGGTCAAAGATTGCCGGGGCCGTAAGCGAAGACAGCGATCTCGCCTCGCGACGAGTCGCGCCCACCGTCACCGCGAGCCACATCGCGATCACAGCGAGCGCCAACACCCCCAACCATCCGGCCAGATCCAGCCGTGCCAGCGCCCGAATCTTTCCTTTGAGACGAACCGGGGGTCGGGGCGGCGAGAAATGTCTGCTCTCGCCCTCTGCGCGCGGGTTCATCGGCGGATGACGAAGCGCGCCCCTGGGGTCGGGCTGAGATATTCGGCCAGCGCCACTCCCGCCGCCCCGGCTCCCAGCGCCAGTATGAGGCCAAGCATCAGGTTGACGCCGATGTCGGGAGATGTGGGATCGACGGGAACGGTCGCGCGCGAGACGATCCGGGCGTCCGACGTGGCGAGACCCGCCTGGCTGGTGGTCTGTTTGTAGCGGTCCAGAAGCGCTTGATAGAGGGTTCTGGACGCCTCGGCGTTTCGCTCCAGTTCGTTCAGCCGCACGCCGGCGCTGTTGTTGAGCGCCAGCGTCCTTCGCGCGCCGCCCAGGCTGGCCTGCATCGAGGCGGTTCGCTGCCGCGCGACCTGCACGCGCGCCTCCAGATTGGACACGATCCGAACGATCTCGGCCTGGATCTGGGCGTCGACGTCGGCCAGTTCGCCTTCGGCTCTTTGGCGGTCGGGATGGCGAGGGCCGTAGCGGCTGGTCAGGTCGGCGACCCGGCCCGAGACCTCGGCTCGGCGCGTCCTCAACTGCTGGACCACGGTCGATTGAAGCGCCTCGCCGACATCGTCGCCGGTCGAGCCGTCGGCCAGTTGGGCGCGTGCGGTGGACAGCCTCGCCTCGTCCTCCGCCTGTTGCGCGCGCACGGTGGCGAGTTGGGTGTTGTAGCCGGAGATTTCCTGCTCGGTCAGGGTAGCCCCGGACGCGCTCATCAGGCCGTTGGCGCTGCGATACTGTTCGACCGCCGTTTCGCCCTCGATCACCTCGGCGCGGAGCGCGTCCAGACGCTCGCCCAGCCAACCGTTGGCCTGTTGGGTTGCATCCAGCTTCGCCTCCTGCTGGTCGCGCAGATAGGTCTCCGCGAAGGCGTTGGCGATCCGCGCAGCCTTCTCCGGGTCGCTCGAGTTGAAACCGATATTCATGACATAGGTCAGTCCGACGCGACTGATTTCGAGCCGGCGTTGAACCGCATCGACGACCGCCTCATGCCGCCTGAGGCTCGCCACCTCGCCGGGACTGAGTTCGCGTCCGGTCGCGTCGAACTCGGCGTCTTCGTCCAACGTGAGCGCCCGGACCACGCGGTCTGCGAGCTGTCGAGATCGCAGCAGCTCCACCTCGGTATCGACGGTGGCGGCGTCCGCCGGAAGACCGGACAGAACCGCCTGCGAATCCAGAAGGCGCTGCGAGCGAGTGTCGATCAGGACGGTCGCCGTCGCCATGTAGAGCGGCGGCGTCCGGAGCGTGACGACCAACGTCGCGATGAGCACCGCGAGCACGAGCGCCAGAAACAGCTTCGAGCGATCCCGGACGATATCCAACAAGGCGCGCGTATCGAAGGGTCGGCCCTGCGCGGCGAAGTCCTGTTGGGGAACATAGTTCATCGGGTTCAGACCTGAACCACGACGCTGAACGCCAGCGATGCGATGTTGAAATCGCGATCGCGAGCGGCGCCCGCCGACCGCCCGTCCAGGCCTTGGGCGCTCGCGTTCAGGCCCAGATTGCGATGGATCAGATAGGTGACCCCGACCTTGGCGGCGAACCGCGTGTCCTCCCGGTCGATCCCGGCATAGGCGTCGCGCGTCCACGTCAGGTGGGCGTCCAGAATGACGTTGCGGAGCAACTCGTGGTCGACGCCGACGCTGGCTGTGTTCGAAACGAAGGCGCTGGCGCCCAGCTCCGGCGTGTCCTCCACGGTGCGACCAGCCGCGAACTCGACGGTCGTCAGTCCGCTCGGGAACCATTCGATCCGTCCACGTGCGCCGAGACTCGACACGTCGTCGTAGGCAGTCGCTTCGAAATCCTGCTCCACGTAGCCGGCGGCGATTTCGCCGCGCACCGTGGCGGCGATGTCGAAACTGGCTCCTGCGAGAATCTCGGCGCCCTTGGACCGGCGATCGGACATCGGGCCAGCGGACCTGGCGTATGCGCGCCGGTTTCCAGTCGCCTGGACGAAGACAGCGGTGTCGGGACTCACGGCCCAATCGACGCGCCCCGACACACTGGCGATCCGACGATCTCGGACGTCCTGATCGATGAGGACGCCGCCGCGCGTCTCGTTGTCGTCGTAGTCCACGACCCGCCAGTCGGCCCGGCCGGACAGTTTCACGCGGCCCGAGGCCCGTGCGCCGACGGCGTAGACCTTGGTCTCGGAGACCTTTGTGGGCTTTACGGCCTCTGGCGCGGCCGTGGTCGCGCTGCGGGGTTCGAAGCCTCGGGCGCGATCCGCGCCAAGGCTCAAATGCATCTGGCGCGTCAGGTCGATCCGCGCCACAGCGCCGGCGCTGAAGGCGTCGGTGTTTTCATCCCGATTGTCGGCGTATCGCTGCATCCGGCCTCGGACATAGGCCGTCCAGGCGTGGTTCGGCGCGTCGGACTCGACCGAAAGCTCTGGACCCATCCGTACCGCGACGTCGCGGACCGGACTGCTTGCTGAGGCGTAGAGGTTGTTCGTCGTTTCGGTCGCGACCTCAATGCGGGGGTAGAATACGACGCCGGGTCCACGGAGACCCCGGGCTTCATACTCCGGCCGAGGCCGCTCCTGGACCGAGGTGTTCCGGTCCCGTGAGAAGGCCTCGACGGAGGCGGGGAGCGCGTCCTGCGCAACAGCAAAGGCGGATGCTGGCGCGCTCATCAGCGAGACGATGCCGACGCCGACTGCGATCACGACACGCTTCAGAAAGCGAACCATTTGGGCCTGTGTAAGACAATGGAAGCCGGCGATACGCAGATATGAGGACGCATCAGCGCCCCACTGCGAGTCCTATCTGATGCGAAACGACACGCAGAGCGTGTTACGTTGCCAAAATGAGACGCCCGGAAAGATTGCTATTGGCTGGCGGCATTGCAGCCTTCAAAGGCCTCTCGCCTCGAAACAAGGCGGCGATCTTTCTCGTAGGCAACCCCCGCGAGTTTCGCCTTGTCGACTCTGTTACGCTTTTAGGTAGTGACGACGGCCAGGCGGCCGCGTTAGCCTTCCCTTCGAGGGAAGCACGATGACACGCACGTTGATGATCCTGCTGGCCGTTTTTACGGCCCTTATGCAGTCCGCCTGCACGTCAGGCCTGCTTGCGTCGGGCGTCATCGAGCCCGACGGGAACCACCAAACCGCCGACTATCGCCTGGGCGTGGCGGACAAGGTGAGGGTGACGGTCTTTGGAGAGCCCGCTCTGACGGGAGAATTCCTGGTCGGCGGCGACGGCATGATCTCCCTGCCTCTGATCGGCGAGACCCCGGCGAAAGGCCTGACGATTTCCGAGTTTCAGAGCGGGGTGGCGGATGCACTGCGCGACGGCCTGATCAACGATCCGAGCGTCAGCGCGGAGGTTCTCAGCTACCGCCCGTTCTTCATCCTGGGCGAGGTCAACAGCCCCGGAGAATATCCATTCAGCACCAGTCTGACGATCTTCAACGCCGTGGCGACCGCCGGGGGGTTCACCTACCGGGCGGACAGTCGAAATGTATTGGTCAAGCGCGCTGACGCCGAGGGGGAGGTTCTGCTGGCGCTGACGCCGACCACGAGGGTCGGTCCCGGAGACACCATCCGGGTCAGGGAGCGATATTTCTAGGTCGGTCTGAAGCGGCGACGGCTAGGGCAGGGGGGCGAAACTGCGCGCTTCACGCAGGGCGCAGGCCTTGCGCACGGCCACAGGGGCGGCGTGCAGCCAGTAGTCCGCGTCCTCGGGCCGATCGGCGCGCATCCGCTCCAGCCCGCGCAATCGACGCTGGGCTGCATTCTCGAGCAGGCGGGCATGGAGTGCACGCGGCGTCAGGTCGCGAATGACCGGGCTATAGGGAACGGCGACGGCGTCGGGTCCGATGGGCTCGACCGCCGGCTGGGCGATGGCGATGAACATGGGATACTCAATCTGGTCTCGAAGCCGACCGTCGCGCTTTGCGTCCGGGCCTGCGGGGCCGCTCGTTTCTCGAGCGCTCGACGTGGTTAATCCACAAACCCTGTGGATCGTTCCCTTGGTCACATATAAATATGCCCGAAATCAGATGGTTACTGACACGCTTTCGCCTGTGTGGTTAACAAGAGGTTAATCAGCGGCTGGTCGAGCGGTGCTCCAGGCCGTGCCCTCCATCGCAGTGGTCCGGCCCCGCTCGAACAGCTCCCGCATCCAGGCTTGGTCGAAACGCAGGTTGTTGTCCTCGATATCGGCGGGCGCGAGGGTCAGAGACAGCGACAGGCCTCGCATCTGGGCGAATTGATTGGCCGCGATCAAGTTCATGCGCGTCGAAGCCTTCATCATCGTGTCGAGACCCCGGCTGGCGACGCCGACACCGCTGAACGGCGCCACGCTGAACCGGGCATCCGGCCGCCCGTTGATCGCGATCCACATCCGACCTCCGGACGCCTGCGCCAACAGCTCGGGATCGAGCATCAGCCGCTCGGGCGCGATGAAGAAGTTCGCGGTGGTGCGGCCATCGGCATGCAGCTCGCGCAACGTATGGCCGTCGTGCTCCAGCGCGACGAACACCGGCGGGAAGACCCCGGGGATGCTGGCCGACGCGGTCAGGATGTCGATGAACACCTCGCGCCTGTCCGGCCGTGCGGAGGCCGCCAGCGCCCCCATGTCCCACACAACCTGTCCCTGGATGTCCAGACTGGTGGTGGCGACATACAGCCTGCGCCCTGCGCGGTGACCCGCCGCGATCCGGTCCAGGATGTCGTCGGTGACGGAAGCGGCGACCAGGTCGCGCAAGGGACGCTGGCGGAACAGGCCCGGCCCGACCAGAGACATGGCCCACCGCGCCTGAAGCAGCTGGTCCGATCGGCCATCGGTGAACGCGGCCTCCAGTTCGGCATCGCCCGCCGCGCCGACGAAGGCGAAGGTCGCGATCATGGCGCCCGTGGAAACGCCTGTGACCACCTCGAACTGCGGCCTGTCTCCTCGCTGGCCCCAGCCCACGAGAACGCCTGCGCCGTAAGCGCCCATCGCCCCGCCCCCGGACAGAGCGAGCAGGTCGAACTGGCCGTCGGTCGCCGCTTCGGCCGCTGCATTGGTTTGGCTGACGAAGCGATCTCGGTCGGTTCGGCTGTTGAAATCGAGACGGATGTCCGGACTGGCGGCGGCGATATCGTCGTAGGTGAAGGGCGCGCGAGAGACCGTCTGGCAACCGCCCAGCAGCGCGGCGCACAACAGGCCTGCGATGGCTCTCCCGCGTCGCGTCATCGTCCACCCCGATCCCGATCTCATAAGAGAGGCGCCGGGCACGATCCACAAGCGTCAGATGCGCTTCGCTCGCGGCCGCTAAACGGTTAAGGACCGATCGTGCGTTTCGATGACCGCTTCCTTGAAGAGCTAAAGGCTCGCCTCCGCCCGTCCGACGTGATCGGGCGGTCGGTGAAGCTCAAGCGTCAGGGACGCGAGTGGGTGGGGCTGTCGCCCTTCTCGAAAGAGAAGTCGCCGTCGTTTTTCGTCAACGACGACAAGGGCTTCTTTCACGACTTCTCCTCCGGAAAGCATGGCGACGTGATCTCCTTCCTGCAGGAGACCGAGCGGCTGAGTTTCCCCGAGGCGGTCGAACGCCTCGCCGCAGAGGCCGGGATGCAGATGCCGGCCGAGGACCCGCAGGCGGCCGAGCGGGAGGCCAGGAAGCAGGGCCTCGCCGACTGGATGGACCTAGCCCAGAAATGGTTCGCCGCCAATCTGCGCCGCTCGGCGGGCAAGGCGGCGCGGGACTATCTGGACAAGCGCGGTCTGCCCGAGGATCAGTGGGAGCGGTTCGGCCTGGGCTATGCGCCGAACGATCGTGAGGGGCTGAAGGCCGCGCTGGTGCAGCGAGGCGCCAGGCCGGGCGATCTGGTCGAGGCGGGGCTGCTGATCTCGCCGGAAGGCGGCGGCAATCCCTATGACCGGTTCCGCGACCGGCTGATGTTCCCGATCCTGGATGCGCGTGGACGGCTGGTCAGCTTCGGCGGGCGGGCCATGAACCCCGACGACCGGGCCAAATATCTGAACGGGCCCGAGAGCCCGCTGTTTCACAAGGGGGCGACCCTCTACGGCCTGCCCGAGGCGCGACGCATCCTGGGCGCGGAGTCGAAGTCGACCCAGAGCGTGATCGTGGTCGAGGGCTATATGGATGTCATCGCCTGCCAGCGCGCCGGCCTGCCGGCCGTGGCGCCGATGGGAACGGCCCTGACCGAGGATCAGATGGCGCTGCTGTGGCGGGTGTCGTCCGAGCCGGTGCTGTGTTTCGACGGCGACGGGGCGGGGCAGCGAGCCGCCTATCGCGCCATCGAGCGGGCCCTGCCGCTGCTGAAGCCCGGCCGATCGTTCCGCTTCGCCCTGCTGGAGGGTGGCCAGGACCCCGACGACATCCTGCGCGACAAGGGGGCGCCGGCGTTGCGTCAGGCGATGGCGGAGACGCGTCCCTTCGCCGAGGTCCTGTTCAAGCGCGAGGCCGAGGCCGAGCCGCTGGATACGCCCGAGCGCCGCGCGGGGCTGAAGGGACGGCTGCGCACGGCGGCGACCGCGATCCAGGACAAGGATCTGGCCGAACAGTATCGCCGCGAACTGTTCGACCGCTTCGACGCCCTGTTCCCGGGCCGGTCCGCGCCGCAACAGCGTTCGCAGCAGGCGGGCGGCCGCTGGAAGCCGGGCCCGCCGCCCAAGCTGGGCCAGACCGCCGAGGGGGCGCAGGCCATGCAGGCGCTGACCCGATCCATAGAGCCGGTCGCGGCGGCGCTGGCCCACGGCGCCATCGAGGACCCCGCGCGGATGGACGACCATCTGGAGGCCATCTCCTCGCACGGCTTCGGCGATCCTGCGCTGGACGGCCTGGCGCAGGAGCTGGTCCGGCTGCGTTTCGGCGGCCAAACGCTTGACAGCGCGGCGCTCCGTCGCCATCTCGCGACTTCCGGACACGATGCTTTAGTGCGCGAGGTCGAGAAGGCGGCGGCAAAGTCCGGCGCGCCTTTCCTGGCCGCAAATGCGCCCCTCGCCGAAGCAAGGGTCCGGTGGTCGCAAGGCTTCGACGCCCTGACCCGCGTTGCGGGACTGGACGCGGCGCTGGCGTCAGCGAAGTCGGGGGCGGATCACGCCTTTGACGCATCGGCCTTCAGTCGTCTGAAGGCCGAGCGCGATGCGTTGCGGCGAGCTATCCGAACCGGGACGATCTGGGACGATGGAGCGGGTTCGTAACGAACTTCGCCCAGATGCGTTCTATTTCGGAACCAATGTTGCATTTTTGCCGAGGGGTCTGATCCTCCCCGTCGGCCGGAGATCGAGACTTCATGAGCGCCCAGAACGCCGAGACCCAGGAACCGGAAGCCCAGACGGACGGGCCGCTGCTCGACCTGACCGACGCCGGGGTCAAGAAGTTCATCAAGCAGGCCAAGGCCCGCGGCTATGTCACGATGGAGGAGCTGAACAAGGTCCTGCCGTCCGAAGAGGTCACGCCCGACGCCATCGAAGACACCCTGGCGATGCTCAGCGAGATGGGCGTCAACGTCGTTGAGGCCGAGGAGGACGCGGCGGAATCGACCGGCGGCGAGCTGGCCGAGAAGGCCGAGACGTCCGTCACCGAAGGCGACGCCAAGCCGACCTACGACCGCACCGACGATCCCGTGCGGATGTATCTGCGCGAGATGGGCTCGGTCGAACTGCTGAGCCGCGAGGGCGAGATCGCCATCGCCAAGCGGATCGAGGCCGGTCGCGACGCGATGATCTCGGGCCTGTGCGAGAGCGCCCTGACGTTCGAGGCCATCATGGTGTGGCGCGACGAACTGGCCAACAACCGCATCCTGCTGCGCGAGGTCATCGACCTGGACGCCACCTACGGCGTGCTGAACCCCTCGTCCCTGCCGCACAACCAGGGCGTGGCCGCTGAGACCACAGAGGAAGAAAAGCCCGAGGAAGAGAAGGCCGCCGAAGGCGCCGAGAAGCCCGAAGGCACCGAGGATGATGAGGACGAGGACTTCGACGACGGCGGCGGTCTGTCGATCTCGGCCATGGAGGCCGAGCTGCGCGACGGGGTCATGGAGATCCTGGACTCTGTGGCGGGCGACTTCGGCGCCTTCCGCAAGCTGCAGGACAAGCTGGTCGAGAGCCGGCTGAAGGGCGAGGTGCTGAGCCCGAAGGATCTCAAGGCCTACACCAACCTGACGACCGCGATCTCGGGCCGGCTGAAGACGCTGAAGCTGAACAACAACCGCATCGAGGCGCTGGTCGAGCAGCTGTACGCGATCAACAAGCGTTTGATCGGGCTGGAGGGGCGTCTGCTGCGTCTCGCCGACAGCTACGGCATCTCGCGCCCCGAGTTCCTGAAGGCCTATTTCACCGCCGAACTGGACCCCACTTGGTCGACGCGAGTGAAGGACATGGGCGTGCGCTGGACCAAGTTCAGCGATAACGAGGCGACCCAGATCGCCACGATCCGCAACGACGTCGCCGCCGTTGCGGTCGAGGCCGGCCTGCCGATCGACGACTATCGCCGCATCGTCCAGACAGTCCAGAAGGGCGAGCGCGAAGCCCGTCAGGCCAAGAAGGAAATGGTCGAGGCCAACCTGCGCCTCGTGA
>JAZKHL010000120.1:0-4329 GCA_040385365.1 Pseudomonadota bacterium
CGGCGCAGAAGATGGCCAGCTCGCCCGAGCCCGGCACGTGGTGGACGCCCAGATAGTCCGCGAAGATAAAGTTGCCGACCAGGTAGCTGATCACCCCGAAGGCCGCCGCCGACATCATCACGGGCACGATGGCCAGACCGTCGAGGCCGTCAGTCAGGTTCACCGCGTTGGAAAAGCCGACGATCGTGAAGGCGGCGAAGGCCACGTAGAACCAGCCGACGTTCAGAAGCACGTCCTTGAAGAACGGGAAGGCGATCGAGGTCTCCAGCCCCGGCGACGTCGGCGATCTCCACATCCAAAGCACCACCAGCACCCCGGCGATGACCGAGACGATGACCTGGGCCAGCATCTTCTGGCCCGACGACAGGCCGGCTGAGGTCTGTTTGGTGACCTTGGCGTAGTCGTCGACGAAGCCCAGCACGGCGAATGCGGCAGTCACGAACGACACGATCCAGATGTAGGGATTGGTCAGGTCGCCCCACAGCAGGACAGCCACGGCGATGCCGGCCAGGATCATCAGGCCGCCCATGGTGGGAGTGCCGACCTTGGAGAGGTGGCTGACGGGACCGTCGGCGCGGATCGGCTGGCCCCTGCCCTGCTTGACCCGCATCCAGGAGATGAACCGGCTGCCCATGGCGACAGCGACGATCATGGCCGTGGCCATGGCCAGGGCGACCCGCACCGTCTGGTACTGCACCAGATTGAGCAGCGGATACTCGTTCGCGACGTCGGCGTAGTAGAGATACAGCAGATAGAACATGGAACCCCCGTTCCCTAGGCGTCTAGCCGGGCGAGCGCGGCCGCGACAAGCGATGCCTTCGAGCCGTTCGAGCCCTTGACCATGATGATGTCGTCGGGCCGGACGAGTTCGGACGCCTGCGCGGCGAGATCGGCGGCGGTTTCGGACCAGATGCCGCGACGGGCGAGCGGCAGGGCGTCGTAGAGATGTCGCATCTCGGGGCCTGCAGCGTGGACGATGTCGAGGCCGGCGGCGTCGATCGGCGCGGCGAGGCCGGCGTGGAGGGCTTGCGACTCGTCGCCTAGTTCCAGCATGTCGGTCAGGACGACGATGCGGCGACCGCCCGACTGGACGGGCCTGGCCCCCAGGCTACGGAAGCCGGCCGTCATCGACAGCGGATTGGCGTTATAGCTCTCGTCGATCAGAGTGAAGACGCCGCCGGGGATGCGGACGGCGCGGGTCTCGCCCCGGCCCTTAAGCGGCTGAAAGTCGGCGAGCGCCGCCAGCGCGGTGTCGAGCGGGACGTCCAGCGCCTCCAGCATCAGGATGACGGCGAGGCTGTTTAGACCCCAGTGGAAGCCGGACTGTTTCAGCGGGAAAATATGGGTCTGGCCCAGGATCTCGGCGGTGACGACGGCCCCGTCGGGATTGGGCGCGAAGTCGATCAACCGGGCGTCGTGGCCGGCCTCCGAACCGAAGGTGGCGACGGTGGCGCCGTGGTCGGTCGCGGTCTGGCGCAGCAAGCCGGTCCAGATGCTGTCGCCGTTGATGACGGCCAGACCGCCGGGGACAAGGCCCTGGAAGATGGCGGCCTTCTCAGCCGCGACTCCGGCTTCGCCGTCGGAGAAGGCTTCGATATGGACGGGACCGACGGTGGTGACGCAGGCGGCGTGGGGGCGGACCTGAAGTGACAGCGGCGCGATCTCGCCCGGCGCATTCATGCCGATCTCGAACACGGCGCGCTGGGTGGACTGCGGCATGCGGGCCAGCGTCAGGGGCACGCCGATATGGTTGTTGTAGCTCTTGATCGAGGCGTGGGACGGCCCGGCGAGGTCGAGGCCGGCCTTGATCGCCTGGGTGACGCTGGTCTTGCCGACGCTGCCGGTGACGGCGCCGCGTCGGGCGGGGGTGCGGTCGCGGGCGAAGGCGCCCATGGCCTCCAAAGCACGCAGGGTGTCGGGGACGACGACGCAGGGGCCTTCCACAGCGTGTTCGACCAAAGCCCCGGTCGCGCCGGCGGCGTATGCGCTGCCCGCGAAATCATGGCCGTCGCGCGCACCCTTCAGGGCCAGGAACAGGTCGCCAGGGACGATCTCGCGGCTGTTGTAGGTGAGGCCGTGGGCCGCGAAGTCCCCACCTACGATCCGTCCGCCGGTGGCCTCCGCGATGTCGCTCGCGGTCCAGAGGGGCGGTCGGGAATCAGGCATCCAGTCGCAAAGCCTCGGCGAGTTCGGTGGCGTCGTCGAAGGGGTGAGTCGTGCCTCCGACGATCTGACCCTGTTCATGCCCTTTTCCGGCGACGACGACCACATCTCCGTCGCGCATCATGCCTGCAGCCTCGCGGATGGCGGCGCGACGGTCGCCGATCTCCAGCGCATAGGGACAGCCAGTGCGGACCTGGGCGCGGATGGTCTCGGGATTTTCGGAACGGGGATTGTCGTCGGTGACGATGGCGATATCGGCCAGACGCCCCGCGATCTCGCCCATCAGCGGACGCTTGCCCTTGTCGCGGTCGCCGCCGGCGCCGAACACGACGATCAGGCGGCCGGTGGCGTGGGGACGCAAGGCCTTGAGCACGGTCTCCAGGCCGTCGGGGGTGTGGGCATAGTCGACATAGGCCTCGCCGCGCCCGCCACTGATGCGTTGCAGCCGGCCGGCGGCGCCGGTGATCTTTTCGAGGGCGTTCAGGACGCGGGCAGCGTCTTCCCCGGCGGCGATGCAGAGGCCGGCGGCGACGAGGGCGTTGGAAGCCTGGAAGGCGCCGGCAAGCGGCAGGAGCACCTCATGGCGGTCGCCGCGCACATCCAGCGTCAGACGCTGGCCTTCCGGCACGGCGCGACGTTCGATGAGGGACAGGTCGCGTCCACGCTCGCCCACGCCCATGACACCGAGGCCGGACATGATCGAGGCGGCGGCGAAGGCGTTGTAGGCGTCGGAGTCTGCATTGAGAACGGCAGTCCGGCCACGCGGCAGCAGGGTCTCGAAGAGGCGCAGCTTGGCGGACCGATATGCGTCCATGTCGCCGTGATAGTCGAGGTGGTCCTGGGTCAGGTTGGTGAAGGCGGCCGCCTTCAGCGTCACGCCGTCGAGGCGGCGCTGGTCGATGCCGTGGGACGACGCCTCCAGCGCCAGATGAGTCACGCCGCCCTCGGCCAGGGTCGCCAGCAGACGGGCGGCGTCGCCGGCGTCGGGGCTGGTCAGGCCGGGCGGTGTCAGGGCCTCGGTGGTTGAACCCGACTGGGCGACGACGCCGAGCGTGCCCATGCTGGCGGCCTTGAGGCCCATCGCGGCCCAAATCTGGCGGCAGAAGGCGGCGACCGAGGTCTTGCCGTTGGTGCCGGTAACGGCGACGCAGGTGGCGGGCTGGGCGCCGTAGAATCCGCGCGCGGCGAGCGCATAGGCGCGGCGGACGTCGCCGGAGCGGACCAGCAGGGGCGCGGCACCGTCCGGCGTATCCTGGGGTGCCAGCACGGCGGCCGCCCCCTGAGACAGAGCCTGGGGAATGAAAGCGCGGCCGTCGGCGGCGGTCCCCGGAAGGGCCACGAACAGGGAGCCGGGTGCGACCTTTCGGCTGTCGGCGGTAACGCCGGTGATCATTGGGTCGGCCGAGACGTCGCGGCGCAACAGGTCGGACAGGCGGACGGCGCTCATCGGGCGACCACCGGAGCGGGCGGATCGATGCGGCGCTCGACCCCCAGGAAGCCGGCGATCCGGTCGGCGACGCGGCCGACGACGGGCGCTGCGACGCCGCCGCCCAGCCGCGAGCCGATGGTCGGCTCGTCGACCAGCACGAAGATCACGAAGCGACGGGTGGTGTCGGGCCCATCGGCGGGGAAGACGCTGGCGAAGGAGCCGACGCCGTGGCTGGCGTCGTAGCGGCCGTTGACCAGCTTGTTGGCTGAGCCAGTCTTACCGCCGACGCGCAGGCCGGGCGCGTTCGCCTGACCGCCGGAGCCGCGCAGGACGTTGGCGCGCATCAGCTCGCGCATCGAGGCGGAGGTCTCCGGCGACACGACGCGATGCCCCTCGTCGCCCGTCCCGCCGCGACGCAAGGACAGCGGCCGATAGATACCGCCGTTGACCAGCGAGACCATGGCCGCCGTCATCTGCAAGGGCGTGATCATGATGCCGTAGCCGAACGACATCGAGGCGCGGGTCGAATCCGACCAGTCGTGAGGACGACGCGGACGGGCGCTTTCCTTCAGTTCGATCGGGGCGGCGTCCAGCAGGCCCAGCTTCTGGAAGTAGGACCGCATGGTGTCGGCCCCCATCTCGACCGCCAGGCGCGACGTGCCGATGTTGGAGGAGTGAAGATAGACCTCCTCCAGCGACAGGATCTTGTTGGTCGCGTGGAAGTCCGAGATGCGGCG
>JAZKHL010000121.1:0-6608 GCA_040385365.1 Pseudomonadota bacterium
TTCGGCGCCTTCGTGAACTTCTTCGGCGCCAAGGACGGTCTGGTCCACGTGTCGCAGATCAGCCTCGAACGCGTCGCCAATCCGGCCGACGTCCTGTCCGAAGGTCAAGAGGTCAAGGTCAAGTTCCTGGGCTTCGACGATCGCGGCAAGACCAAGCTGTCGATGAAGATCGTCGATCAGGCCACGGGTGAAGACCTGACGGACAAGATCAACGCCGAGCGCGCCGAACGCGGCGAGGCCCCCCTGACCGAAGACACCGGCGGCGGCGGCAAGAAGCGTGAAGGCGGCGGAGGCGACCGCGGTCGCAGCCGTCCCCGTCGCGACTAGCCGACGGCCTTACCGCTGAAATGAACGAGGCCCCGCTGGCGACAGCGGGGCCTTTTTCTATTCGTCGCCCGCGTAGCGTTCGCGCACGCCGTCGCGGATCAGGTCCCACGGCGGCATCAGATGAGCGGGCATGTCGCCGATCAGGCCCCGGTCGCGGGCGCGGTCGATCAGGTCGCGGACGTCGGCCTGCTGCGCCTCGGACAGCAGGCGGCGTGGCAGGATCATCACGTTGGAGCCCCACAGGACGAAGACGAAGGCCTTCGGCTGGTCCAGCACATGGACGAAGGCGGACCAGGGCACGGCGGTGTCCAGAAACGGCCCGGTCTGGCGGACCTCCGTCTCGTCCAGCCGCCAGTCCAGTGCCTGACCGCCGAAGCGGCTGCGGGCGAAGTCGCGGATCCCCCGCGTTTGCCAGAAGGCCCACAGCCGCCACAGGCCGCCGGCGACTGCGATGACCACGACGAGCATCGCCGCGCCGATCCAGATCGGACGCATCGGCATGCGCAACAGCTGGATCACGGCCCCGGCCACGAATGGAACGCCGATCAGCACCCATTTGGGCGCCGCCAGGTTGATCGTCGGCCCGGGACGGTCGAACACGGCCTCGCCGGGCTGCAGAAGGACATTCGGGACGGTGACGACGATCTCGTGGGTCGCCTCGCCGTCCTCGGTCAGGCGGCGCATTCCGCCGGCTTGGTCTCGCCGGGACCGTACTGGCCGCAGGCGCGGTCGATCTCGCCCTGAATGAGGGTGCAGGGGTTGGCGGCGTTGCAGGGCGGGTGGGTTGCAGGGCTGACGGCGATGCATCTTTCCACCAGCCGGGCCGAGGCGGCGGTGCCGAGTTCGGCCAGGCAGTCCGAGGTCGCTGCGGGGGCGGTGTCGGTCATCGCCTCCTCCTGAGGCGGTGCATCGTCGGGCATGACGGGCGTCTGTTCGACCGCGGGCGCGGCGGCCGTAACGGAGTCCGCGACGGGTGTCGTTTCCGGTGAGCCGCAGGCCGTCAGCGCGAGCGACATGATGCCGATCAGGGCCAGCGAGGCGGGAACACGGACCATGGCGGCGTCTCCGAGCGGTCGGGAAAGACCGACGATGGCCCGGTTTGGCTTTTCAGGAAACCCCGCGACGCCTGACGATCAGCTCTGGCGAGCCAGGGCCTCGTCCACGGCGGCCTTCTGCAGCACGAACAGGTCGTTGCAGCCCGCCTCGGCCAGTTGGAACAGGCGGTCGAACTCGGCGCGAGAGAAGCCGCGCTTCTCGCCGGTGGCCTGGATCTCGACGATGGTTCCCGAGCCGGTCAGGACGAAGTTGCCGTCGGCCTCCGCGTTGGAATCCTCCTCGTAGTCGAGGTCGGCGACGGGGACGTCGTTGAAGATGCCGCAGGAGATGGCGGCGACCTGATCCAGGATTGGGTTGTCCTTGAGCACGCCCTCGGCGCGCAGGTAGCCGAGCGCGGTGGCCATGGCGACCCAGGCCCCGGTGATGGAGGCGGTCCGCGTGCCGCCGTCGGCCTGGATCACGTCGCAGTCGATCAGCACCTGACGCTCTCCCAGCGCCTCCAGGTCGACGACGGCGCGCAGGGATCGGCCGATCAGGCGCTGGATCTCCTGGGTGCGGCCCGATTGCTTGCCGGCGGCGGCCTCACGACGGCCGCGCGTGTGGGTGGCGCGGGGCAGCATGCCGTATTCGGCCGTGACCCAGCCCTGGCCGGTGTTACGCATCCAGCCGGGCACCTTTTCCTCGATCGAGGCGGTCACCAGCACCTTGGTGTGGCCGAACGAGACCAGGCAGGAGCCCTCGGCGTAGCGATTGACGCCGGTCTCGAGTGTGACAGTGCGGAGCTGTTCGGGGGTGCGTTCGGAGGGGCGCATGGCGGAGGTCCTGAAGTTCGGTATTGCGTTGGCGTATCGAGCGGCGGTGCTTATCCTGAAAGGGTGAGCCTGTATCCCCCCAACCCTCTGCTGGCCCCACACTATGCGGGCCTGGCCGGCCTCGACGCCCGGGCGCGCGATATCTTTCGCAGCGTGGTCGAGACCTATCTGGAGACCGGCGAGCCCGTCGGGTCGCGGACGGTGTCGAAGGGGGGCGTGCATCTGTCGCCGGCCTCGATCCGCAACACGATGCAAGATCTGACTCTGGCGGGACTTCTGGCCGCGCCGCATACCTCCGCGGGGCGGATCCCCACCCATGCGGGCTTGCGGCTGTTCGTCGACGGTCTGCTGGAGATTGGTGACATCGGGGCCGAGGAGCGTCGCGAGATCGACGGGCGGCTGGCGGGGCGCGGGCGAGGCTTCGACGAGGCGTTGAACGAGGCCTCGGCCCTGCTGTCAGGCCTCGCAGGCGGGGCGGGCATCGTCGCCAGCCCGGTGCGGGACGCGGGCGTCAAGCATGTGGAGTTCGTAGCGCTGGGCTCGGGCCAGGCTCTGGCGGTGCTGGTCGCCGATGACGGGACGGTCGAGAACCGGCTGATGCCGCTGGCGGCGGGGGTGACGCCGTCGAACCTGCAGGAGGCGTCCAACTTCCTGAACGCCCGGCTGAAAGGCCGGATGCTGTCCGAGGCGCGCCAGGAGATGGGGGCGGAGCTGGCCGCCGCGCGCAGCGAGCTGGACGCCGCCGCCGCCCGGCTTGTCGAGGACGGTCTGGCGGCCTGGTCGGGCGGGGCGGACCGGGAACGGTCGCTGATCGTGCGGGGCCGCGCCAACCTGCTGCAGGACGCGGGCGCCGCCGAGGACCTGGAGCGGGTGCGGGTTCTGTTCGACGATCTGGAGCAGAAGGAACAGCTGATCGGCCTGCTGGACGGGGTCAATGCGGCGCAAGGGGTGCGCATCTTTATCGGCGCCGAAACCAGACTGTTCTCGCTTTCGGGTTCCGCCGTCGTCGCGGCGCCCTATATGACGGGCCGACAACGGGTTCTGGGCGCCATCGGCGTGATCGGACCTGCAAGACTGAACTACGCCCGCATCATCCCGTTGGTGGACTACACCGCCCGGGTGCTGGGGCGAATCCTGGACGGACAAGACACGTGACCGATACGACGAACGACATGAACGACCTGGAAGCCCAGCTGGACGAGGCCCTGGCCAACGCCGAGGCGGGACTCGATGCCGACCCTGAAAGTCTGGCCCCGCTAGACGCCATGATCGCCGAGCGCGATCAGTGGAAGGACCGCGCCATGCGGGCCGCCGCCGAGGCCGACAACGTCAAACGCCGCACCGAAACGCAGATGAACGACGCGCGCGCCTTCGCCATCCAGCGCTTCGCCAAGGACCTGCTGGGCGTGGCCGACAATCTGGAGCGCGCCTTGATGGCCGCGCCCAAGAACGCCGACGCGGGCGAGGCCGGGCTGGTAACGGGTCTGGAGCTGACGCAGAAGTCGCTGTTGCAGGCGTTCGAGACCAACGGCCTGAAGCGCGTCGCCCCGGGCCCGGGCGAGGTTTTCGATCCCCACCTGCATCAGGCGATGATGGAACAGCCTTCTGCCGAAGTCCCGGGTGGCTCGGTCCTGCAGACCATGCAGGCGGGCTATGAGCTGTTCGGCCGCACGGTGCGGCCGGCGATGGTCGTGGTGGCGGCGAAGGGCTCGGGACCGCAGGGATCGAACCCCTATGCGACCGCGAACGCCCAGGCCGGGGGCAAGTTCGACGGGGCGGCTTGACCTAATCCTCACCCCCATAGCGGGGGAGGAGGACCGCGCGTAGCGTGGTGGAGGGGGCGAAAGCACACACCGTGTCTGTGGTCGCCCCCTCCCCCACGACGCAAGCGCGTCGCGGTCCCCCTCCCCCGTTCGCTTCGCTCCGGGGGAGGATTTACGACTGCAGCTTGGCTGCGAACAACGTCAGCAAGCGGGCCCACCCGTCCGCTGCATCGGCCGCCCGATAACTCGGCCGGTAGTCGGCGTGGAAGCCGTGGGGGGCGTCGGGATAGAGTTTGATGCCGCTTTCGGTCGCGCCCGCCGCCGTCAGCGCGGCCTGCATGGCGGCGACTGTGTCGTTGGGGATGCCCTGATCCTGGCCGCCGTAGTTGCCGATGACGACGCCTTTCAGGTCGTCGGCGAGATCGATCGGGAAGGGCTGGCCGGAGGTGATCTGCTCAGGCGTCACGTTGGGCGCGGGCGCAAGGCGGCCATACCAGGCGACGCCCGCGTCGATGGCGGGGAAGCGGGCCGCGGCCTGCCAGACGACCTTGCCGCCCCAGCAGAAGCCGGTGATCCCGACCTTGTCCGAATTGGCCCACAGCTGGGCCGAGGCCCATTCCAGCGTGGCGGAAACGTCGCCCATGACCTGTTCGTAGCCGGCCGCTCCGACGATCGCCATGACGCGCTGCATGTCGGCGATCGGCGCCGGATCCTCGACGCGGACGAAGAAGGCTGGGGCGATCGCGGCGTAGCCCTCCTTGGCCAGGCGGCGGCACACGTCCTGGATATAGGCGTGCAGGCCAAAGATCTCCGAGACGACGATCACGACGGGGAAGGGACCCTCACCGGCCGGGCGAGCCACATAGGCGGGGAGGTCGAAACCATCCGAGGGATAGGAGACCGTTTCGGTGACCAGCCCTTCGCTGTCGGTGACGATCGGCTGGGCGTCCTGGGCCAGGGCGGCGACGGCGTAGCCGGTGAAGACGGCGCCGGCGGTCAGCCCCGCGAGGGATCGGCGCGAAAAGCGGAAGTCGTCGGCGGTCTGGCCTTCGGGGCGGATCAGGACGGTCATAGCGGCTCTCCGGGATTTGCGGACGGGACTGTGACGAGCGTACGCCGGTCCGTCGAGTCACAGCGCCGCAATCGACCCGTGACCTTACGCCGCTCGCCGAAGCGTCAGATTGATCCGGCCCCCGCCTGGGATCCGCTGCGACGAGCCCGCCAACAGCCGATCGATCCCGTGCCGCGCAAGCCGGGCGGGGCCGGCAAGGGCGCAGACGTCGCCGGACGCCAGCTTCACCGACCGGGTCGGGCCCTTGCCTGCCGGCCCGATGCGAAAGATGGCGGTGTCTCCAAGCGAAACCGACACCACCGGCGCGCCGAGGTCGGCTTCGTCCTTGTCCTGATGCAGACCCATCTTCGCCTCATCGCGATAAAGATTGACCAGACAGGCGTCCGGCGGTTCGGGCCAGCCGGTAAGGTCGGTCCAGAGGTCGAGCAACATTGTTGGGATCGGCGGCCATGGCTCGCCTGTCTCGGGGTGCGTCGACTGATACCGATACCCTGCTCGATCCGAGACCCAGCCCAGGGGGCCAAGGTTGCTCATCCGGACCGAGAACGGCTTTCCGCCCGGCGTGACCGGCCGGTAGAGGGGCGCGACGGCGAGCGCGGCCTGGATCTCGGCCAGCAGGGAGGCCTGCGCCGCTTCATCCAGCCGACGGGGCCAATAATGAAATCCGGGCAGGTCGGGGAAGGGCTGCATGATGGCGATATAGCCCTTCCCCATCGGGTAAAGGCTGGGAGGCAGCCGTCACCGCGTGAAATAATAGTCCGCGACCTGGCAGGCGTTCACGCCGTCGCGCTGGAGCGACTGACCATTGTCGAACGCGGCTCTCAAAGCGTAGCGGCACGCGCCTGAGCCGTCATCTATGGTCACCACGATGCTGTCGCCGGAAGAAAGCGCGCGCGAGCCAAGAAGGTCGCCGCCCCAGTCGCCTCCGCTCGACGGATAGAGGGCGGTCATCGTCCAGCCGGTCTGGTTGTGAATGCGGACCGCCCGGTTGGCGGCGTCGTCGGACCGGGACGGCGCTCCGTTTCGTTGCAGGGGCCGCGACACGCGCTGGGCCGTGGCCGAAGCCGATCCGTGCGGGATAAGCCAGATCGCCAGAGCACCGAAAGCGACTGCGATCCCAATGCGGCGAGAACGGTCAGGCGGCGTCAAGGTCATAGGGGGATCCAGACAGCACGGGCCCGATCACCCGCAATTCTCTTCAGAATGCCGCAACGACGTCTCCGGCGCACCTGATGAGGCCTGACTCCGTCGGATTCGAACCCCGGAACGCATCAAGCCCTTGCAGGGCATGGCGACTTTCCCATATCCCGACCAGCCCGAGAGACCCCGCGACCTGTGGGGTTTCACGGCAATTGAACCCAACCTGTCGTGCTCGCGCCCCCGCGAGGCGGCGCAAACAAAACGGGGGCGGTCACGCGCGGCGCTTTCTGATAAGGCCGCCGCATCGCCCGCCAGACGGAGAGAAGACAGGCTCATGGCCAAGATTATCGGTATCGACCTCGGCACCACCAACTCGTGCGTGGCCGTCATGGACGGCAAGAACCCCAAGGTCATCGAGAACGCCGAGGGCAACCGCAC
>JAZKHL010000122.1:0-30173 GCA_040385365.1 Pseudomonadota bacterium
CGCCGAAGCTGGTCTGGGCGATGCAGCCGCCGCTGAAGGGGTTGTAGGCGTCCGGGGTCGACAGGGCGAGCGAGGCCTGAAGCGCCTGGGTGTTGACGGCGAGCGATTCATCGACCGCCTCGGCTTCCGAATAGACCAGCGCCGTTTCCCAGTCCCAACCGCGCCATTCGCCGCGCAGACCCGCCAGAGCGCGTGCCTGGTAGTTAGTGACATCGACCTTCTGATAGCCGGCGTCGACGAAGCGGTACTGGTTCAGGGTGACGGCCAGCCCCGTGACCGGGACGTTGGTCAGGCCCGAGATGCGGTTGGGGTTCGCCTGACCGTTGGCGAAGGTCACCGGCCCGAACGGGTTCCAGTAGTTCTGCGCCGGAATGGTTAGGGTGTTCAGGTTGATCACCGGCGGCTGAATGCGCTGGGTGTCGGCCGTGTAGTAGCCCAACTCGCCGAAGGCGGTCATGGTGTCGGTCAGGTCGTAGTGGCCCTGAAGGAAGACGTTCAGGCGCTGGGTGTCCGGCAGGATGGTGGTGCCGGGCGCCGTGTCGAAGCGCAGGTCGCGCTGGACGCCATTGAAGGTCAGGGCGCCGGAACCCAGACAGACGTTGGCGTCATTGGCGTTGGGAACCAGGCAGCCCGTCAGGGCCGTCGGCTGGATGTGGAAGGCGCCGGCCGCCGTCGTCAGGGCGGTCGTGCCGCGCCGGATCGCCGTCGTCGCCCCAACCACGGCCAGGTTCGCCCAGGCTCCGCGCGTGTTGCGGAAGTCGGGCGTCAGGCTGGAGGCGAAGGCGGGATCGCCGACGAACAGGAAACGCAGGTTGTCGGTCGCCGTGTACTCCTGGTCCTCGGCCCGCAGGGCGGCGCGGTCGGTGTAGTCGATGTAGGCGGAGACGTTGCCGCGGTCGAAGTCCTTGCCGGCGAAGACGCCGAGGTTGAACTCGCGCAGGTGGGTGCCTTCGGCGCCGCCATACTGGGCGTTCATCTTCAGGCCGTCGAAGTCGTCCTGGAGCACGGTGTTGACGACCCCGGCCACGGCGTCGGCGCCGTAGATGGCCGCCGCGCCATCCAGCAGCACCTCGAGGCGTTCCAGGCCCGTCACCGGGATGGCGTTGGAGTTGTAGCTGAGCACCGGCACGGTGCCGGTGTCGCTTGTGCCCTGGCTGGTCGGATGCTGAACGATGCGTCGGCCGTTCAGCAGAACCAGCGTGTTGCCGACGCCGAGCGAGCGCAGATTGACCGAGTTCACGTCGCCCCGCGCCGCGTTCGAGGTCTGGGGGTTGTTCGCGGCCGAGAACAGCACGTCGCCCATCTGAGGGATCGAGCGCAGCAGGTCGTCGCCGTTGACGGCGCCGGTGGCCAGGATCTGCTCCTCGCTCAGCACCGTGACCGGCAGGGCGGCGGTCACATCCGCGCCCCGGATCTGCGAACCGACGACGACGATGTCGTCGACAGAATCCGTCTGATCGCCGTTGTCCTCGGCCTGATCGGCGATCGACTGGGCGGCCTGCGAAAGTTGCGTCGTCGAGGGCGCAGGCGCCGGCGCCTGTTGCGTCGTGGTCTGGGCCCAGGCGGCGGGCGCCAGGCTCAGCAAGGCGGCGGCGGCGGTCGTGGCCAGCATGGCTGTCTTCTTCGTGTTCATCTTGATCCTCCCAAAGTCTTTTTGTTTTCAGGCACGTGAAAAGGGTTCAGTCGGCGGCGACGACGAGATCGTCGCCGGGTCCCGCGGACGGGTCGGGCTGGGCCGCGAGTGGCCGGGGCAAACCGTTCAGGGCGTCGCGCAGAGCCTCTCGATCCAGTTCGCCTTCCCAGCGGGCCACGACCAATGTCGCGACGGCATTGCCGATGAAGTTGGTCAGGGCCCGGCATTCGCTCATGAAGCGGTCGATGCCCAGGATCAGCGCCATCCCCGCGATCGGCACGGAGGGCACGACCGCCAGGGTCGCGGCCAGGGTGATGAAGCCGGCGCCGGTGATGCCCGCCGCCCCCTTGGAACTGAGCATTGCCACCAGCAGCAGCAGGACCTGATCCTGCAAACTCAGGTCGATGTTCAGCGCCTGGGCGATGAACAGGGCCGCCATCGTCATGTAGATGTTGGTGCCGTCCAGGTTAAAGGAATAGCCGGTCGGCACGACCAGTCCGACGACCGACTTGGACGCCCCCGCGCGCTCCATTTTCTGCAGAAGGCTCGGCAGCGCCGCCTCTGACGACGAGGTGCCGAGAACCAGCAGCAGCTCTTCCTTCAGATAGCGGATCAGTTTGAAGATCGAGAAGCCATTGGCGATGCCGACCAGTCCCAGCACGCCGATCACGAAGATAGCGGCCGTCAGATAGAAGGTGGCGACCAGCGCGATCAGATTGGCGACCGTGGCGATCCCATAGGCCCCGATGGTGAAGGCGAAGGCGCCGAACGCTCCGATGGGCGCGGCCTTCATGACGATGGCCACCAGCTTGAAGAAGGCCGCGCTGACCGACTCCAGGAACGTCAGGACCGGCTTGCCGAGGTCACCGATGGAGGCGAGCGCGATGCCGAACAGAACCGAGACGAACAGTACCTGGAGGATGTTGCCGGTCGAGAAAGCGCTGACCACCGTGTCCGGGATGACGCCCAGAAGAAAGCCGATGATCGTCGTCTCGTGAGCGGCGGTGGAATATTGCGCGACCGCCCCGGCGTCCAGCGACGCGGGGTCGATGTTCAAGCCGCGGCCCGGCTGAATGACATTTCCGACCACCAGACCGACGATCAGGGCCAGGGTCGAGAAGACCAGGAAATAGCCGAAAGCCTTGGCCGCAACCCGACCGACGCGGCCCAGGTCGCGCATCCCGGCGATGCCGGTGACGATGGTCAAAAAGATCACCGGGGCGATGACCATCTTCACCAGCTTGATGAAGGCGTCGCCGAGCGGCTTCAGGCTCTCGCCGAACTCGGGCCAGAAATGACCGATCAGCCCCCCGAGCAGGATCGCGCCCAGAACCTGGACATACAGGTGCCGGTACCAGGCGCGATGCGCGCCGGACGCGTGACCAGGATCGCTCGTGAGCTGCATCCGTCCTCCCCTGCGGCGATGGCCGCGATGTTTCCGCACGGTCTGACGCCGTGTCCCAAGCTCCAGTTTCGCCCTGATCCGATCGACCGCCAAACTTTAAGCTGCTCAGAGAAATCGTTTGAAGTTCATACGTTTGGCGACGGCGGGTGACGATCGCGTCCGAAAACTCAGCCGGCCCTATAGGAAGATTGTGCGGAATTCCGCATGCTTTCACGATGACGCGGCTAACCCGGATTCGATTTGGCGAGGTGATGGGCGACCGGTCGTTCAGGCCGTGGGTCGTCCTCTTCTTGGCGTGGTTGATCACCTGCATGCTGGCCATGACGGCCGCGGGCGAGCTGGCGCGACGCGACGCTCAGGCCGATCTGATGCGTCAGGCCGACGCCGCCGCCGCTCTGCATGCCGCAGTCCTGCGCAGCGAGCTGGAAAAACACCGCTCCCTTCCCGTCGTCCTGTCACAAGATCCGGAAGTCGTCGGTCTCATCAGCGGATCGGGTCGCCAATCCGCCGACGTCGTCAGTGCGAAACTCGAAGCCCTCGCCGCCCAGACTCGCGCCGCCGCCATCTATGTCCTGGACCGGAACGGCGTCGCCCGCGCCGCCAGCAACTGGCGCGAACCCACCAGCTTCGTCGGATCCGACTACGCCTTCCGACCCTATTTCCGTGGCGCCATCCAGCGCGGCGAGGCGGAGTTCTTCGCGCTCGGAACGGTGAGCGGACGTCCCGGTCTCTACCTCGCGCGCCGCATCGGAACGGCCGCCAGGCCGATCGGCGTGGTCGTCGTCAAAGTCGAGTTCGATGCGCTCGAAGCCGACTGGCGCAGTTCCGGCGAGCCCGCCTATGTCACGGATTCACGGGGCGTCGTCCTGGTCACCAGCGTCCCCGAATGGCGATTCCGTCGTAGCCGTGAGCTGACGCCGGCTGAACGTCAGTCGATCCTGTCCGACCAGACCCTGAGCGGTCAGGCCCTGGCGCCCCTGCCCTTCGATAGTGGGATCGGCAGTCCCGAGCGGATCATCCGGGTAGCCGCGGGCGGTCCCGCCGGGGACTGGATCGTCGCCCACACGAGCACAGACACGCCCGGCTGGACCCTGCATCTTCTGGATCCCATCGGCGGCGCAATCGTCGCCAACGTCATGAGCGCCCGCGCGGTCGCAGGCCTGCTGGTCACCTTGATCGCCTTTGGAGCGGGCGTGCTGTTGCGGCGTCGACAACAGGCTATGGCTCGGGCCAGGGCCGAGGAACAGGCGCGTGCCGAACTCGAACGGCGCATCGACGACCGCACGCAGGAACTGCGCGCCGCCAACGGTCAGTTGAGCCTCGAGATCGACGAGCGCCAACGCGCCGAGGCCAGCCGCGAGGTTCTGCGCGAGGAACTGGTTCAGGCCAACAAGCTGGCCACCCTGGGTCAGATCGCCGCCGGCGTGGCCCACGAGATCAATCAGCCGGTCGCCGCCATCCGCACCCATGCCGACACCGCCGCCGCCTATCTCGACCGAGACGATCCGGAGGCTGCGCGACGCAGCCTGGGACGCGTGGCAGATCTGACCGGCCGCATCGGCGCCATCACCGATGAACTCCGCGCCTTCTCGCGCAAGAGCAACCAGGCCGTATCCGCCGTCTCGCCAGGCGCTGCGATCGACGGCGCACTGTTGCTGGTCGGCGGGAGATTGCGCGACGGCGGGATCGCGCTGGTTCGCACCGGGGTTGCCGATCTTCACGTCCAGGCCGAGCCGATCCGTCTGGAGCAGGTGATCGTCAATCTGGTTCAAAACGCCTACGAGGCCCTGACCGACGCCGCGACGCCCCGCCCCCGGCTGACCATCGATGTCGCGCGCGTGGGTGAACGCGTCGAGATCTCGATAAGCGACAATGGACCTGGGGTGGATCCCACCGTCGCTTCCGCCCTGTTCACCCCCTTCGTCACGACCAAGTCGGCGGGCCTTGGCCTTGGTCTCGTCATCTGTCGGGACATCATCGCCGGCTTCGGCGGTGAACTCAGTCTGCGGCCAGGCAAAGGCGGCGCCCGGTTCGTCATCTCTTTGAGGCCGGCGTCGTGAATTTCTCCCAACCCCGCGGCGTCACCCTGATCGACGACGACGACGATTTCCGAAACGCCCTGCTGGAGCGCCTTCAGCTCGAAGATCTTGAGGTCCAGGCGTTCTCATCCGCCGAAGCCGCACTCAAGGCTTTGACCGCAGACTATGCTGGCGTCGTCGTCTCGGACCTGCGCATGCCGGGCCTCGACGGTCGGGGTCTATTGTCACGGCTGCAGATGCTCGACGCTGGCCTGCCCGTCGTCATGATCACCGGGCATGGCGACATCGCCGACGCCGTCGACGCCCTGCGTAACGGCGCCTACGACTTCGTCGCCAAGCCTTTCGATTTCGGGCGTCTGGCCGACAGCCTGAGACGAGCCTTGGAGAAACGCGGGCTCGTCCTGGACAACCGCGCTCTGTCGGCGAGGGTGTCGCGCGTTACGCCGGACCTGCCGCTTCTTGGCTCCAGCTCGGCCATCGCCCGACTACGCACGGTGATCGAACAGGTGGCCGACGCCAACATGGATGTCCTGATCGAGGGCGAAACCGGCGTCGGCAAGGAGGTGGTGGCGCGCGCCCTGCACAACAATGGCCGACGTCGGGTGCATCCGTTCGTGGCGGTGAACTGCGGGGCCCTGCCCGCCGGCTTGATCGAGAGCGAGATGTTCGGTCACGAGCCGGGCGCCTTTCCCGGCGCGGTCAGGCGTCGGGTCGGCTTGATCGAACAGAGCCATCGCGGCACGCTTTATCTCGACGAGATCGAGAGCATGCCGATGGCGGCCCAGGTCGCCCTCCTTCGCGTAGTGGAGCAGCGCGAGGTCCAGCCCCTGGGCGCACATGCGCCGCGCCAGCTCGACCTGCGCATCCTGGCCTCTTCGAAATTTGATCTGAAGCTAGCGATCGACAGGGGCCAGTTTCGCGAAGACCTCTACTATCGCCTGAACGTGCTCAAGCTGCGCGTGCCGCCGCTGCGGGAACGACGCGAAGACGTGCCGTTGCTGTTCGCTCATTTTCTGGCGCGGGCGTCGGCGGATCGTCAGCGCACGCCTCCACCCATGACCACCGCCGTGCGTCGCACCCTGATGGAGCACGACTGGCCAGGCAACGTCCGCGAACTGGCGCATTTCGCGGACGGCGTCGCGCTTGACATCGATGAATCGGGGGCTGGCATTTCCCCTGAAGAGAACGATGCCGGCCTGACGGATCGACTGGAGCGGTTTGAGAAGGCCGTGCTGGAGGAAGCCCTGCATCGCCACGCCGGCGACATCGTCGCCATGACCGAGGCCCTCAGGATTCCGAGAAAGACGCTCTACGACAAGTTCCGCCGCCACGATCTGCGTCCAGGCGCATTTCGTCGTCCGGCGTCGCGCTAGGCTCTCCAGAACGCCTGATCACTCTCCGGCGTACCCAGGCCTCCGCCTGTTGCACGAAGTCGTGAAAACGTCTGGTAGGAACAATTCACCGTATCGGTATAGTCGCCGACAAGAGGCTTCGACGAAATCGTATCGAAGCCGGTCGGGGGACCGCTCGTGACATCAGTCAGGTTCAGTCGTGTGCGTGCATGCGCAGTCGCCATGCTGATGATTGTTGGCCTTTCCGCTTGCGGTGAAGGCGGCGCATTGGCTGGCTTGAGCGGCGCTGACCCTCAGCGAACGACTCCGCTCGAGGAAGCCGATGCGGCGGCCGCCGGCCGGTTCCTCAGCCAAACCACCTTCGGTCCCACCGATGTGGAAATCGATACCGTTCTGCGAAAGGGATACGGACCGTATCTCGCCGGCCAGATGGCGACGCCCTCGGCATCGCATCTGGCCTATATGGACAACCGTCTGGCGCAACTGCAGCTGACCAATCCGTCGGCTGCGCTCAGCGCCAATCAGTTCTACGAAAGCTTCTGGCTCTACGCCGCCACCAGTCCGGCGCAGCTGCGTGAACGCATGAAGTTCGCCCTGTCCGAGATTTTCGTTATCTCCCTCGTCGACGCAAACGTGGATGTCCGGGGTGCGGCGTCCTACTACGACATGCTGGGCGCGAACGCGTTCGGCAACTATCGCACCCTGCTGGAACAGGTGGCGCTCCACCCGATGATGGGGCGCTACCTGACGCATCTGGCGAACCAGAAGGAGGATCTGGCGACAGGCCGGACCCCGGACGAGAATTTCGCCCGCGAAGTCATGCAGCTGATGTCCATGGGGGTTCAAGAACTGAACATGGACGGGACGGTCCGGCGCGACGGAAATGGCGCGGCCATCCCCACCTACACGCCGGCCGACATCTCCAACCTGGCGAAGGTATTCACCGGGTTCAGCTGGTATGCGGCGACGCCGACGAACTCCACCTTCGGCGGCGGGGGACGGACGAACGAATCCTACGTCCGGTCGATGATCCCCTACGCCAACTACCATTCCACTTCGGCCAAGACCTTCCTGGGTGTCACGATCCCGGCGGGATCCTCGAACGCGAACGCCGATCTGAAGATCGCGCTGGACACCATCGCCAACAACGCCAACGTGCCGCCATTCATGTGCAAGCAGTTGATCCAGCGGCTGGTTACATCGAACCCCTCGCCCGCCTATGTCGGCCGATGCTCGGCGACCTTCGTCAACAATGGCGCGGGCGTTCGCGGCGATCTGGGCGCGGTGGTCCGCACCATCGTCATAGACGACGAGGCCCGCAGCAGCGCGATGACGTCCGGCGCGACATACGGCAAGATCCGCGAACCGGTCATCCGGATGACCAACTGGATGCGCGCGTTCGCGGCGACCTCGGTCAGCGGCGCCTATCTGCTGAACTCGACCAGCGCCAACACCTCTTTGAGCCAGAGCGCGCTGACGTCAGGCTCGGTCTTCAACTTCTTCCGACCCGGCTACATTCCGCCCAACACCCGCGCCGGCGCCCAGAACCTGACGGCTCCCGAGTTCCAGATCGTCGATGAGGTGACCGTCGCCGGTTACGCCAACACGATGCAGACCGCGATCGGGACAGGCATCGGCACCAGCAGCGACGTCCGATCGGCCTACACTCAGGAGATCGCCATCGCCGCCAACTCGGCCGCTCTAGCGGATCGGATGAACCGGCTCCTCCTCTACGGCCGCATGTCGCCCGCCCTGCGTGCCCGCCTGATAGAGAGCGTCAACGGCGTCGCCATTCCGACCCCGACGCAGACCAACCAGGCGACCATCGCCACGGCCCTGCTGAACCGTTCCAAGCTTGCGGTCTATATGACGATGGTCTCGCCAGAATATCTGGTCCAGCGGTGAGGGCGGGACGATGAGCCACGGGAAATACAGCCGCCGTCAGTTGCTCCGCGTCGGCGGGGGCCTGTCGATGCTGGGCGCCGCCACGCCGTTCGCGGCCCAGCTCGCCGCCGCGGGCGCCGCCGTCAGCCAGAGCGCCCCCGACTACAAGGCGCTGGTCTGCGTCTTCCTGTTCGGCGGGAACGACGCCCACAACATGGTGCTGGCCACCGATCAGGATTCCTGGGGTCGCTATTTCTCTGCGCGCAATACCGGAGCGGACCCGATCGCGCTGATGCCCGTTGGAACGGCGCCGACGGCCGTAGGCGCCACCAGTCCGGTGACGGGCCGCGTCGCGACCGCCAGCACTCCCGAAGCCTGGGGCGGTGTCCTTCCGATCACGCCACGCACGATCCAGACCGTGCCGGCGGGCACCAATGCCTCGGTCCGGACCTTCGGCCTGCACCCCTTCATGCAGCCAGCCAAGGATCTCTTCGATGCCGGCAGACTGGCGGTCGTGGCGAACGTCGGAACTCTAGTCCGCCCGATCACCAAGACTCAGTATCAGGCGCGCACCGTTGCGACGCCGGCAAACCTGTTCTCGCACAACGACCAGCAATCGACCTGGCAGGCCGGGCGAGCCGAAGGCGCGCGCACCGGGTGGGGCGGCGAGTACGGCGACCTGCTGACCGGGATGAACGGCTCCAGCGCCGTTTTCACCGCAGTCTCCACCGCTGGCAACGCCGTCTTCCTGTCGGGCCAGTCAGTCGTCCAGTACCAGATGAGCACCGGAACCCAGCCCGCGATTGTTATCAATGGCCAGTCGGCGACGAGCCTGTTCGGCTCCACCGTGGCGCCCGGGCGGGTTCGTGACCTGATCCGGGACAGTTCGTCCGCGAGCCTGTTCGCCGCTGACTACGCGACCACGACCGACCGCTCGATCGGGGCGGCGACATCGCTGAACACCGTGTTCACCTCCTCTGCGGTCACCGGCGTCCCAGCGGCTCCGACCTATCGCAACCCCATCACCGGGGCGACCGAGACGAACTCGCTGACTGTGCAGTTGCAGACGGTCGCCCGGATGATCGCCGCCGCGCCGACCCTCGGCATCAAGCGTCAGGTCTTCTTCGTCAGCCTGGGCGGGTGGGATACACATGACTTCCAGAACGCGGCCCAGGCCAACAACCTGTCCAAGGTCGCCGCCGCCCTCGGGTTCTTCGACACCGCGCTGGGCAATCTGGGCGGCGTGAACATGCGCGAGGCGGTGACCACCTTCACAGCCTCGGACTTTTCTCGCACCTTCACCACCAACGGTGACGGTACCGACCACGCCTGGGGCGGACACCATCTGGTGATGGGCGGCTCGGTCAGGGGCGGCGACATCTACGGCCAGTACCCCACGCTGGGCGTCGATCTCGGGACATTCCGCAACCCCGACATGGCCGGATCGACCCTGGTGCCCACCACCTCGGTGGACCAGTACGCCGCGACTTTGGGCCGGTGGCTGGGCGTATCGGAAACCAACCTCGACACCATCTTCCCCAATCTGAAGAATATGGTCAGCCGAGGCCTCGGCTTCCTCTAGTCCGCGATTGACAGAGCCCGCCGCGCCGAGGGAAGCACCGCAGATGAAGTCGGCGGTTCAGATCATCGCGGGGCTGACCCTGGGATTGGCCACGGCCGGTCTTAGCGGGTCGCCGACGCGCGCCCAGGGCGTCCCGTCCGCCATCTCCTCCGCTAGCACGCCGATCGACAACCCAGCCCAGTTCTATGTCCTGAGCTTCACCGACCAGCCGATCGCGGAGGTGGCTGAAGAGGTCATAGGCGGAGGTCTATCTCAGACCGTCAGCGTCGATCCGGCGATCGACGACATCATGAGTTTCCAGGTCCAGGGGGCGTTCACGACGGACGCCCTGCTGGCGGAGTTTGGCGAAGCCCTGCTCGATCGAGATGCGGCCTTGGTCCGCTCATCTCGGGGAGATCTCGCGGTCGTGCTGCGCGCCAACCTGGCAAATGAAATCGCCAAGGGCGCGCATCTGGTCGCTGTGTCCGCACCGGCCCCTCAAGCCCCGCGCGCCACGGCGGTCGCGACGGGTCCAACGCCGGCGATCACATATGGCAAGGACCGTTGGCAGGATGGGCCTCTTGGCGCGCTGCTGCTGTTCTTTTCCGGCGCGTTGGCCGGGGCGGCGGGCCTGCGCGGCGGACAGATCCTGCGCGCGCGGCGAGCATCTCGCGAGCCTGTGCTTCTGATGATCACCCACGACGCCCCGTCGTCGGAAACGAGCCAGGTGGAGGATACCGACCTGACCATCCCCCGCTTTACATCGTCCAGGCGGCCCTAGAAAACGCCGTCCACATCAGGCTGAAGACGCGGCGCGGCCGGATCGACGCGCGGCGGGCGGTAGGCCGGATCGACCCGAAACGGCTCGGCGGCGCGCAGCCGATCATAGCTCTCCTGAGCATCGGCTCCGACCGCATCGACGTCGCGCAGGATTGTCGGCTTGAGGAAGATGAAAAGCGTCCGGCGCGTCTGGCTGTCCCTGCGCGAACGGAACAGGCCGCCGACGCCGGGCAAGCTCGACAGACCCGGCACGCCGCTGTTGACCGACTGACGGTCATCGGTGACGAGGCCGCCCAGGACGATGGTCTCGCCGTCGTCGGCCAGCACCGATGTCTGGATGCTGCGCCTGTTGGTGATCAGGTCGGCCGCGCCGGTGACGTTGGTCGTCACGAGCGACGAGACCTCCTGGCTGACATCCAGCTTGACGACGTCGCCATCATGAACGCGCGGAATGACCCGCAGTGTCAGCCCGACGTCTTCACGCGAGATGGTGGTGAACGGGTTCAGGGTGTTGCCGTCTGTGGCGAAACTGCCGGTGCGGAACGGCACGTTCTGACCGACCACGATCTCGGCCGGCTGATTGTCCAGCACCGTGATGCTGGGGGTCGACAACAGGTTGGCGCTGGAGGTCGTGCCCAGCGCCTGAAGCAGCAGGCCGAACTCGTTCCTCTGTCCCGCAGCGAGCGATAACCCGGACGACAGCAACTGCCCGGTCGGATAGCCCAGCGCGGTCAGGACCGTTCCGATCGCCGTGCCGGCGTTGGAGAAAGACGATCCGCCGGCGACGCCGTCAGCCGGCACCGCGCCGCCGAAGCCCAACTGGACGCCGATCTGTTCGCCCAGCTCTCCGGTGATTTCGACGATGGCGACCTCGATCTTGACCTGGGCACGCCGCAGGTCGAGCTGGACGATCAGGTCTTCCAGCATCGCGACCGTGGCCGGAGCCCCCCGCATGACGATGGCGTTCAGCTCTGGCGCCGGCTGGACGGTGACGTCCTGCAGCGTGAAGCCTTGGGCCGGACGCGCCGCGGCTGCATTGGCGCCCGCGCCCGCGAGCGGCCGCGTCGCGGCGCTCGATGTTCCACCCGACGCGCCCATGGCCGAGGACGCGGCGTCCCGACTGGCGCTGCTGAGGCTGGCCAGACCGGTGTCGTTCCTCAGCGAGCGGGCGACGACATTGGTCGCGGACGGCTCCGCGCCCATAAGGCCGGCGACGATAGCGGCGACGGATTCGGCGTCGCTGTTTCTGAGGCGCACGACGCGGGTCACCGGCGTGGCCCCGCCCGGCGTATCCAACGACCGGATGATCTCGCGCGCCTGGGCGATGTCGGCGGCGTCGCCCCGGACCAGCACGCTGTTGGACCGCTCGTCGGCCGAGACGCGCGGACCTCCGGCGTCGGATCCCAGCAGGCTGCCGATTGCCTCGGCCGTATCTACCGCCGAGGCGTAACGCAGGGTGAAGCTGTCGAATGCGGTCCCGCCGCCGGCGTCCAGCGACTGGGCCAGCTGCTGAACGCGGCGGATGTTCTCGGCATAGTCGGTCACGACCACCGCATTGGGGTCGGTGATCGCTTCGATCGCGCCGAAGGACGACACCAGGGGCCGCAACGCTCTGACGGCCTGATCAGAGGGGAGGTTTCTGAACCGAACGACGCGGGTGATGATCTGCTGGTTAGACTGGGCTGGACCGGTCTCGGACGCGCCGCCCTGGACCACCGCAGCCTGTGGCACGACGCGCCAGACATTGCCGCTGCGCACCGCTGCGAAGCCCGAGGTCCGCAGCACCGAAAGGAACAGCTCCCACACGCCGTTCCGGCTCAGCGGTTCGGCCGAGACGACGTTGACGACGCCCTGGACGTTCGGATCCAGCACTAGCGTTCGGCCGGTGATACGCGAGACCTGTTCGGCCACATCCTTGATGTCGGCGCCGCGCATGTTGATGACGACGTCGTCCATCACGGGCGCGGGCGCGGTCTGACGGGCCAGGGAGGCCGTGGGAGCCACGACGGGTCCGACCAGCATGGACAGCGCGAGCACGCTGGTGGTCGACAGGCGCATGAGGCGGGTCACGCTGGGCTCCTAGCGAAGGGGAAAGGTGAGGGTCAGGCGACGCCCCCCACGAACAATGACGACGGTGGCCCCGCCGGACGCGAGCGCCCGCTGAGCCAGGGCGCGGTCGCCGGCGACATCGCCGACGGCCTCGCCGTTCAGGGTCTCGATCACGTCGCCCGGCTGCAGACCCAGACGGCGCAGTTCGGGCGAGGGATTGTCGCCGATCCGGTATCCGCCGCCGGCCTGAGCCGTGGCGCCGAGTTCGGCGGCGGTAGGGGCCGCTGGCGCGGGCTGCGGCTTGGCAGCGGCCTGGTTCGCCGCCATGGCGCTGGCGATTGGCGACGACATCGCCAGAGCGGCCGCTGCCGCGGGCGATGCCGCCGGGTTGGTGACGGCCCCGGGCGGCGGGGTGATGAAGATGCCCGCTCCCGGCGTGGTGCCCTCGGGCGCAGGCGCGCCGGCCACGGGCGGCGGAAAGCCCAGGACCTGAAGGCCGGACCCTGTCCTGAGAATGACGCGGTCGACTTCAATGGTTTCGATGACGGCGTCGCCCGCCACAGCGGCGCCAACGCCATAGCTGAGCGCCGGTCCGTCTCCCGCCGCGATCAGCGCCACGGACGCTTCCGGCGGAAAGGCCATGAGGACGCCCTTCAGGATCAGGCCGAGCGACGACGCGGGCAGGCCGGACGCCAGCGCGCCGCCGCCGAAAGGGGCGAGTGCGACGATGCGGGCGACATCGGGATCAGGACCGGCCACGCGAGGCGCGGAGGCTTCCGAGGTCACGATCTCATCGCGCCCGTCGTCCCATCCGGTCAGCCGCCATGTCAGTCCGGCGAGGGCCACGGCGACGGAGGCGACGACAACGACGCCCGCGACGCGGACGGCCAGCTCGCCGGCGCGGTCGGACGTCACGCGGCGCCTCCGCGCTGGCGGTCGATGAAGCCGGACAGGGCGACGGCCGCGCCGCTTACGCCGGCTTCCCTCACGGTCAGATCGACGGCCAGCAGGTCGGGATCCTCGGTCGCGCGCGTGCGGACATCGACGGCCCAGTCGCGATCCATCATCCGCACGGTGGAGGGGGCGGCGGCCGTCGGGCCTTCCAGATTCATCTCGACCAGGCGGTTCTCGGCCACCCATTGAGCGATGACGCGCTGTTCCAGACCGCGGACGCCGTCGATATGGGCCTGGGTCGCGCGCACCAGCCCGACCGTTGCGATCGCCATGATGAACAGAGCGACCATCGCCTCCATCAGAGAATATCCGTCGCGGCGCATCATGCGGCGGGCTCGGATGCCACGACCTGAACCACAGCGTTCAATCCGTCGAAATCGATGCGCCAGCGCTGATCGCCCTTGGTCAGGCCGAAGCCCGCCACCGCCGTCCCCCCATCTGGATCGATCGCCATGGGAGACGATACGCCCAGACCGACCAGTCGGACGCCATCGGGCAGACGATGCCGTTCTCTCAATGGTTCGACCGCATCGGCCGCTGTCGCCTGAGTCCCGTCGACCCGGATGAACTGATAGCCTTCTCCGTCGAATGCCAGAGCCAACGGACGACGGGTCACGAGCACGTCGTCGGCCGCCAGTCTCAGCCGGTCGGCCAGCCGGTTCGCCTCGCTCTCGACGCCCAGTCCCCGGTCGCCGATCCCGACGCCCAGAACGACGACGCTCGCCATCACGCCGACAATGGCCAGAACCACAAGGATCTCCACCAGGGTCATGCCCTGACGTCGCTCACAGCGAATGGCCCCCGCCCTCACCATCAGCGCGTTCGGTCGCTCAAGTCGGCGTCGAGCCCCTCGCCGCCTTCCTCGCCGTCCTTGCCGTAAGACATGAGGTCGAAGGCGCCGCTCTGACCCGGACTGCGGTAGATATAGGGCTTGTTCCACGGATCGGTCGGCACCTCGGGCAGGTATCCGTCGCTCGCCCAGGCGCGAGGCGCAGGCGGCGCGGTCGGCCGCTCGACCAGAGCCTCCAGGCCTTGATCCGTCGTCGGATAGTCGCCGTTGTCGAGCCGATAGATGCGCAGGGCCGCCGCGATGGTCTTCAGGTCGGTCTTGGCTACCGTGACACGCGCCTCGTCCGGCCGACCGATGACATTGGGTACGATCAGCACCGCCACCAGGGCGATGATGGCCAGGACGACGATCATTTCGACCAGGGTCAGACCCGCGCGATGGCCAACTAAAGCTTTGCGGTTCAACGAATTTTTCATGACGGTCACTCTTGCACGTCCGCGCTGTGGCGACAGGCGTATCTCGGCTGCTATAGACCGTGGCATCCTTTGCGACCACGCCATTTTCTGAGTTTGCTCCATGCTCGGTCGACCCGCCAGATCGAACCTGCCGAGCCGAGGCCTATGGCGCATCGTCGATGACAGAATCATGGCGGTCGATCGGTCCTGGGACGGCCCGACCACCGTGCTGGTTCCATCCGAAGACGTTTTGAACCTCGCCGTCGACCTGCCGTTCGCGACGCGACGTCAGCGCGAGGCCGCACTGCCTTTCGCCGTGGAGGACGCGGCCGCCGAGCCGCTGTCGGCGCTGCACTGCGCACTGGGCGTCGAGATCGGGCCGCGCCGCCACCTGGCGGGCGTCGTGCGCCATGCCCGGATGCGGGAGTGGCTGGCGATGCTGGCGACCGCCGATCTCGACCCTGCGATTTTGACGCCGGACGCTCTGATGCTGCCGCTGCCGTCAGCCGGCGCGTGGTCGGTTCGGATCGACGACGGTCGGGCGCTGGTGCGAACCGATCAGGCGACCGGTTTCGCCCTGCCCGCCCGCGACCTGCCGACGGTGTGGTCCGCCGCCGGGCGTCCTCGGCTGCAGGCCCTGAGTGGCGCCCTGCCTGAGGCGATGCTGGACGGCGTCGAGGCGGAGGCTCTCGCTCTGAGCTCAACCGGAGATCCGATCGTCGTGATCCCGCCGCTGGACCTGCGCCAGGGTCTCTACGCCGTCGTTCGCACAGGCGAAGTGAGTTGGGCGAGAACGCTGGCAATGGTGGCGGGCGTCGGCGTGCTGACGCATCTGGCCATCTTCGCGGTCGATACCTTTGTGTTGGACGGCATGGCCGACCGGCGCGAGGTCGAGGCCCGGGCAATACTGGCGCAGGTCTCGCCCACCTTGGCGCCCGGCGAGGACATCGTCGCGGCCGCCGATCGCATCGCGCCCCAAGGTGGTGGCGCCAAACCCTTCACCGGCCTCTTGGCCCGCACGTCCCAGGCCTTGCCCGCAGCCGGCGGGGTCGCCTTCTCCAGTCTGGCCTATGCCGACGCGGGCCAGCTCGATCTGGGCGTAATCGTCGCCGATCCGGCTGCTCTGGATCAGGCCGTGACGGCGTTGAAGGGTGCGGGACTGAGCGCGACCGGTTCGGTCGGACCACCGGCGGCCACGGGCGTCAGCGGCATGATCCGCATCGAAGGCGGCGCGCGATGAAGGCCCCGGTCCTGATCACACGTGTGACGCCCGCCATAGGCGCCGCCGAGACCTGGGTCCGCGACCGCTCGCGCCGCGAACAGGTGCTGATCGCCTTCTTCGGCGGCTTCCTGGCTCTGACCCTGTTCTGGTTCGCCATCCCTCGGCCCCTGCTGGAGGCCCGTGCGACGGCGCTGGACCGGATCGAATCCTACGAAGCCATCATGGCGCGGCTGAAGACGGCGGGACCGATCACCGCCGCTGTCGCCGTTCTTCCCGACGGCCCTATCGAGGCTGCCCTGCCGATCCATGCGGCCAATTTCGGCATCGTCCCCTCGTCCGTCACGCCGGACGGCGACGCGGTGGCGGTCACGCTGAACGACGCACGATATGACGCCGTCATTCCCTGGCTGGCCGCATTGGAAAGCGGGGGGCTGGTCGAGCTGAACCAGGTGCGGATGCAGTCCCGCCCCACGCCCGGCATGGTCGGCGTGACCCTGACGGTGCGTCGCCCATGACGATGGAAGCCGAAATCGCCGGCCCGATCTCGGCGCTCAGCTATGGCTTCGCTCGGCGACGCGGCGCGATGATCCGGCGCAACGGCGAGACTCCCGTCTGCCTGCACCGCCGGTCGGCGACGCTGGAGACCCTGTTGGAAGTCCGCCGCGTCCACGGCGCCGATCTGGCCTTCGAGGCGGTCGATGATGATCGATTCGACGACATCCTGCGCGAACAGACCGGCGAGGAAGCCGTGCCCGCCGCTGATTTCGCCGCCTCAGGTGAAGACCTGGAGGCCTTGGCCGAGGACGCCGCCGCCATCGACGACCTGCTGGACAGCCGCGACGACGCCCCGGTGGTCCGGCTGATCAACGCCCTGTTGCTCCAGGCCATCCGAGACGGCGCCTCCGACATCCATATCGAGGCCGAGGAGAAGCGGCTGGTCGTTCGCTTCCGCATCGACGGCGTGCTGCGCGAGGTTTTACAGCCCGCCCGCGCTCTGGCCCCTCTGCTGGTCAGCCGGATCAAGGTCATGGCGCGGCTGGATATCGCCGAAAAGCGCGTCCCCCACGACGGTCGGGTCACGCTGCGGATCGGCGGGCTCGACGTCGACGTCCGCGTCTCGACCATCCCGTCGCAGCACGGCGAGCGGGTGGTGATGCGTCTGCTGGACCGGGGCTCGACCTCGCTGGACCTGGCGCAGTTGGGTATGAGCGAACGCGACCTGGCGACGTTCGAGCGGCTGATCGCGCGGCCCCACGGCGTGATTTTGGTCACCGGCCCGACCGGCTCTGGCAAGACCACGACCCTCTATTCGGTCCTGACCCGTCTGAACGACCGCAAGCGCAACATCATGACGGTCGAGGACCCGATCGAATACGCGCTGGAAGGCATCGGCCAGATGCAGGTCAACGCCCGCATCGACCTGACCTTCGCACGCGGCCTCAGGGCCATCCTGCGCCAAGACCCCGACGTCATCATGGTCGGCGAGATCCGCGATCACGAGACCGCCGAAGTCGCCGTCCGCGCCTCGATGACCGGCCACCTGATGCTGTCGACCCTGCACACCAACACGGCGGTGGGCAGCGTGACGCGGCTGATCGACATGGGCGTCGAACGCTATCTGCTGGCGCCGATGCTGACTGGTCTGGCGGCCCAGCGGCTCGTCCGTCGGCTGTGTCCGAGTTGTAAACAGCCCGACACCGCAGGCGAGCTGGACTCCGAGATGACCGGCGGCGCCGTGCCGGTCGGCGCGCGCATCTTCCGTCCCGTCGGCTGTCCCGAGTGCCGGGGCGAAGGCTATCGCGGACGTCTCGGCGTCTATGAGGTCATCGAGGTCGATCCAGCGATGCAGAAGGCCATCCATGATGGCGCCGCCGAAAGCGATCTGGTGAAGCTGGCCCGCAAGCGAGGTCCTGGCCTGCTGGAAGACGGCGCGGCCAAGGCCATGGCCGGCGAGACCTCGGTCCAGGAGGTCGCGCGCGTGGTTCGCGAGGACGTCTGATGCCGGTCTTCCGCTATCAGGCCGTGGATGGCGAGGGGCGCGCTCACAAGGGCATGGTGGAGGCCGCCAGCGACGTGGGCGCCCGCCAGATGGTGCGCGACAAGGGCCTCTTGCCGACCCTGGTCTCGACCGACGCCGAGCGCGAAAAGACCGACTGGTCCAAGGGCGTCGTCATCTTTCGTCGAGGGGTCAGTTCGAACGCCCTGTCGGCCGCGACCCGCCAGCTCTCCACCCTGATCGGCTCCGACATCCGCATCGAGGAGGCCCTGCGCGTCGTCGCCGGCCAGACCGAAGGCCAGCCCATCGGCACCGTCCTGATCGACGTCCGCAGCGCCATTCTGGAGGGTCGCAGCTTCGCCGCCGCCCTGGCGCGCCACCCCAAGGTCTTCCCCGAATTCTACCGCGCCTCGATCGCGGCGGGAGAACAGTCCGGCAAGCTGTCCGACGTCCTCGCCCACCTGACCGAGTTCGTCGGAAATCAGGACAAGGCGCGGCGCAAGATTCAGCTGGCCCTGCTCTATCCAGCGCTGCTGGCGGGGGTGTCGCTGCTGATGATCACCCTCTTGATGATCTATGTGGTGCCAGACATCGTGAAGGTGTTCGTGTCGCGCGGCGCCGCCCTGCCCTTCCTGACCCGGGCCCTGATCGCGCTCAGCGCCTTCGTGCAGACCTTCGGCGTCTATGTCCTAATCGCCGGCGTCCTCATCGGAGTGGCCTGGAACCGCTGGCTGGCGGTTCCCGCCAACAGCCGACGCTTCGCCCAGTTCTTGATCGAAACCCCACCGTTCAAGGGCTTCACCCGCCATCTCAACGCAGCCCGGTTCGCCGGTTCGCTGGCGACCCTGGTGCGATCCGACGTGCCGCTGGTCGAGGCCCTTCAGGCCTCGGCGGCGGTGACGCCCAACCGCTACGCCCGCGAGCGCGCCCTTCTGGTCGCGACCCGTGTGCGAGAGGGATCGTCGCTGCGCCGCGCGATGGCCGATGCCGATGTCTTCCCGCCCCTGCTGCTGGCCATCGTCGCCTCGGGTGAGTCCAGCGGACGGTTGGGCTATGGCCTTGAACGCGCGGCGGCCGATCTGGAGCAGGAGTTGGAGGCTTTGGTCTCGGCCCTGGTCGCCCTGGTCGAACCGGGCGTCCTGCTGGTGATGGGCGGGGTGGTGCTGTTGATGGTGTTGTCGATTCTGATGCCCATCGTCAATCTGAACAACCTCGCCGGGCTGTGACGCAAGACCCCTACAGCGTCGTGTCCAGCGAGACGGCCGCGTTGACGCCCGGGAAGACTCCGACGCCGCCGGGCTCGACGGTCAGATTGACGGCTCCGGCCGGCGAAACCCGCGCCGTCAGCACTGCCGCACGTGTGTCGGCCCGCGCCAGCGTCAGCACCGTGGCGTCCGGCTCGCTAGTCAATGTGCCGGTCAAGGCTGGCAGCGGCGTTGGCGCGCCGCCCCCCGTTGGCGTGCAGTCGCCCGGCAGCCCGCGGACCTCTCCCGACCCAGCAGGCCGACCCTTCAAGGCCAGTTCGGCGATCGCGACCCGCAGGTCCGCGTCGCAGGTGAAGGGCAGTCCGGGTGCAACGGCGCTCAGCAACCGCGCCGACGCCACGCCGTCCAGACCGGTCACCAACACCCGGCCGGGCCGCAGCATCGCCTTTCCGTCCAGCGCCGTCGCCGGCCCCATGACGCGCACATCCTGGGCCAGACCGAAGCGCGCGATGGTGTCGAGCGGCCTCAGGCTCCATCCCGCCGTGAACCCGCCATCCAGAGCCATCTGCCCGTCCCAGACCGTGCCCACGGCGTCGCGGTCATTCGGCGCCGCCGCCTCGGCCGGCAGCATGACGATCAGTGCGACCGCGTATGTCGCCGCGCCGACGCCGGCGAGAACCACCCGCCAGCGCGTCACCTTGACCGCCAGCCGCTCGAACCGGAACGCGCCGCCGGCCCGGCCGTCTTCGCCGTCTCGGATGGTCCATCGCTTGAGCATGGTTGAGTTCCCCGGCGCCGCGCCGTCCGACGCTAAACACACCAGACCGGCGTTCGGCGCTACCCCGAATGTGTGACGCGGCAACCAAGGGGCGCGACGGCTTCACCCTGATCGAGGTGATGATCGCCCTGGCCCTGTTCGCCCTGATCGGGGTCGCGGGCTTCACCCTGTTGGACAGCGTGCTGCGAACCCAGGGTGCGACGGAGACGCGGCTGGCGCGGCTGGCCGAGGTGCAGCGCGCGATGTTGGTGATCTCCACCGACCTCGATCAGTTCACCGGCGGTCTCACGGGCCAGGGCGCGGCTCTCAGCCTGCAGAAGGACGATCTGGCGGGTTCTCGTGTGGTCGTCCGCTACGAACTGGCGGGAACGACGTTGGTGCGGACGGTCGCAGGACCACTCGGCGAGCGTCGCCAACCCCTGGTCGAGGATGTGGCGAGCCTTCAATGGAGTTTTCACCGGCGGCAGGGCGACTGGCTGGCCGCCTGGCCGCAGCCTGAAACGCCCGGCGCCGCGCCCCCGGCGCCCGTCGCGATCGGCGCGGCGCCGCCTCGCCGGCCGGCGGATGGGGTCACCGCGGTCGCTCTCGATCTGACGCTTACCGGGCTGGACGGTCGTCCCGGCGCGACCCTGCGGCGCGTGGCGTCGACGCCGGTGCTGCCATGATCGAAACGCGCCGCAGCCGGGAGGGTATGATCCTGCTCAACGTGCTGCTGATCATGGCGGTGGCCAGCGTGGCGGTGCTTGTCATGGTCACGTCGCAGGATATCGAGGTCCAGCGCAGCACCCGGCTGCGCGAGGCGGCCCAGGCCGGCGCCTACGCTCGCGCCGGAGAGCTGTCGGCGGTGACGGTCCTCCGTCGCGACGCACTGACGGCGGCCGGGACAGACAACCTGTCCGAACCCTGGGCGGCGATCGGCCAGCAGGCCATCGCCGTGCCGGGCGGCCGGTTCAGCCTGAGCATCGAGGACGAACAGGCGCGCTTCAACCTGAACAGCATGGTCTCCGGCGACGCCCAGCCCATCGCCCTGTTTCAGCAGATCGGCGCCGCGGCCGGTGTGGAACCCGCCGTCCTGATCCGCATCGCCAGCATCGTTCGGGTGGCCGGCCCATTGAGCGACCTTGGCCTGCTGCGGACCGGCGGCGTCTCGCCCGACGATCTGGCGCGGCTGGAGCCATGGATCGTCGCCCTGCCGACCGAGGCCATGGTCAACCTGAACACGGTCGGCGAACCCTTGCTGAGCGTGATGACCGGCGACCCGGCGAGCGCACGGGCTTTGATCCAGCGCCGGGCGCAGGCCGGGCTTCTCCAACCCGCCGATCTGGCGACAGCGGGCGCCGGCGTCCTGCCCGGGACCGGCTACACCTCTGACCACTACAGAGTGGTGACCACCGTCACCGTCGGGGACACGGGCCAGATCCTGACCAGCCGACTGGAACGGTTTCGTCGCGCGGGCGGAGCCGATGTCCTGGTCCGAGGTCGCGAGCGGACTGCGACCGCAGGCTGAGCTCTTCAGCCTGTCGCGCAAGAAATCGGATGCCGATAGCTCATGCGTCGGCACGACGGACGAGAGCGTCATAGACGTGGGTGGTTTCGGTGAAGGTGACGCGAGAGGCCTGTCCCGCGAAGGGTGTGGGCGAGAACCACGGCTGCGCCAGCGACGCCGCCACGGGGTCGTCAATCCTGCCCACATTCCATCCGAGCAGGAGACGGCCGCCGACTTCGAGGACGTTCGCCATCGCCTCGAACGCTCGACGCTGCTGGTCTGGCGCATCGACGCCGAAGCCCAGCACGCCGTTGCAGACGATGGCGTCGAATGTCATGTCCGGGAAAACGCGATCGATCTCGCAGATGTCGCCCGTTCGGTATCGGCCCGGCAAGCCCCAGCGCTCGGCGTCCGGATCGATATCGGTCGTCCACACCTCGGCCCCTGCGGCCTCCAGCACCGCATAGTCGTCGGCAGTGTAGGCGCGGCATCCGACCCACAGGATCCGTCCGCCCTCGGCGGCAAGTGCTGGAATATAGACTTCCGCCAGCATTCTTCGATCCGGCAGATCGCGAATTTTTCTGGCGCGCTGGAGCTGGAGCGCCCGCAGACCCGCGTCGCCTCGGAACAGTCTGGTCAGAAACGTGCGCGCACCCACCGTGGCTTCCCCTTGCGAATACCACTGGTCATGGAATGCGGGCCGGATAGACGCAATGCCCATCCGGCCCGTTTTGCGATCGTCGCCGTGAGACAACGTCGATCGATCCGCCGAACGCTTGGGGACGCCCGGCGTGATCTAGTGCCGTCACCCCCCGGAGGGGACGCCGGGAAATCTCGTCGTGGTGGGTCTCAGGAACCAGGACGTGGCTTCGATCAGACCGTCGGAAAGCGACGGTCGGCGCTTGACCGCTGCGCCACGCCGAACCAGCAGATGCTCCCTCAGATCATCGAGCTGAGCGGACCGGGTTGCGGGGGAATGAGTGCCGGCGACATAGGCCTGGCCCGAGCGGGCGAGGGATACGCGGCTCTCTGGGTCCACGATCAGAGAGGTCAGTGCATCGACCAGCGCGGGCGTCTGGGGGTCGCAAACATAGACTGCATGTGGGCCGCTGGCCTCGCTGAGCCCGCCGCGCCCTGACGAGATCAGCGCGGCCCCGGCGGCGTGCGCTTCGAGCGCGGACAGCCCCAGCGCCTCAGCCACGAACGACGGAGTCACGGCGATCGCGGCGCGTCGGGTCACGGCCTGCACCTCTTTCAGGGACGCCGACTTACGGATCGTGACGCGATCGCCGAACCGCTTCAGGGGCGCGAGACGAGGCTCGGCCCAGTCGGCATGGCGATCCCAATCGCCGAGCATCAGGGTCGCCTTCCAGGTCGGGAAGCGATCGAGCACCACGTCCAGAGCCTGGCAGAGCGGCTCCAGGCCCTTTTCGGCCGTGGCGCGACCGGAGAAGACGATCAGATCGTCGCGATCGGCCGGGTCGGCCGTCCAGCCCTGAACGTCGATCGGATTGCAGATCGCGGAGGCGCGGTCGGCGAAGCGGGGGTAGTCAGCCGCGAACTCGGCCCGAGCCGCCTCGCTGACGAAAATCAATCGATCGAAGGCCGCCAGACGCGCACCATAGCGCAGACGATCGATAAACCCGCGCGGCGGTTTGATCCGGGTATGGCGATAGAGGACGTGAACACGACCGGGCAGGCGCCGGGCCAGGGCGGCCGAGGATTCCAGCTGCTGATGATACTCGACATAGGCCGGGTCCAGGGCCTCGATCCCACGTGCGACGGCATCGGCGCGACGGGCCTTGCTGAGCCCTTCGGAAACGGTCAACAGATTGGGCAAGACCGGATCGGCGGCCCCGCCGTCACAGACGACGCGAGTTTGCGTCTTCAGCCGGCTCTGGGCCAGCATGGTGGCGGCGACCGTCTCCATGGAGTTGGATTGACTTTGGCTCATGCGCGATCCGCGCGGCATGACGACGGCGATACGCATACTCAGCCAACCTTTCCGACGCGCCGCGTGGCGGTTTCGATCGACGCCCGACGACGGACGCGCGGCCCATTCAGCCCCAGCAGACGGCGCACCTTGTATTGCGTGCGGATCCAGCCTTCCGACGCAGAGTGCTGGATGCGCTTGACGTCGACGCAGGTCGCCGCGCCGTTGCCGGACAGGGTGTGCAGCCCGTCGACATGATCGAACAGCAGCCCTTCTGGAGTGAGGCGATCGACGATCTCGGCCTCGAACACGTCAGGCGACAGAGCATCGATCCGCAGCAGGCTGATCGCGCCGCCATAGGTCGTCGAGCAATCCTGAACCGGCAGGTGCAGCGCGCCGTCGATCACGAAGGCCGTGCCGCCCGGGCGAGTATCGCTAAGGCCGCGCCGAACGGTATTGGCGGAGTGATCGGTCCACGGGCCGAGCAGACTGTCGGCCCAGGCGACATGCAGTTCCCGCATTGACCGATCGCCGGAACCCGGCAGGGCGTAGAACATCCACCATCGGTCGTGGTGGCGCACCACGGTCGCGTCGATGGCCGGAACATCCATCAGGCGCTGAACCGGCGCCCACAGGTCGGGAAAGCGGACGCAGCGATAAAGGGTCAGACAACCGCTCTTGAAGGCTTCCGGCAGCATGTAAAGCTCGCCGCCATCTTCGATCAGCGAGGGGTAGGACAGGTGGAACGGCTCGGCGAGCGCGACCCCTTCCGCCACCAGCGCATTGGCCCCATCGTACTGGAAATACCGGATTTCGCCCCGGCGGCTGCGATAGTCGAAATGCTCGGCAAAAACCGTCAGCACGCCGTCGCGCTCAATGCAGAAGGGATCGGCGACATAGGCGAAGGCTCCCTGATCGGGCAGCCAGGTCAGTTCATGCGGCGCCACGGGCGTCGCATGAACGCTCGACAGCGAACGCCTGACAAAGCCGGACCGCCAGATATCGTACATCGTGATCCCCGAGAGACCTCGACGAGGCCTCAAACGGATGACGATGCGGCGGGCGTGTCACCTCAAAGAAAAATGCCGCGTCCGGAGCTAACGCAGCTCTGGCAGGCGGCGAGCCAGAGACTGGCGCAGTTTGCGGAAGCGATCGCCGCTCGTCTTGGCCTGGACCCGCTCGTGATGGACCATGCCCTGGCCCCATAGCGCGTGCACCGCCCTGTCCAGATGCGGGTGGCGATCATGTTGATGCACGATCGGGCTTACGCCCCCATCCGGGTTGACGACGAGGCCGTCGCGGAATGTCAGGCTTTCGCCGGGCGTCATTCCCAGGGTGGCGACCCGGCCGAAGTTCGGCTTCACCTCCGCCTCCACCAGACCCATGTGGATTGCCAGATTGCACGCCGCCTGGTCGGCGCCGAAAGCGCCGCCGATCTCCGATCTCGGAATGGCCGCAAGCATCAGGACCGTCCGGCAGAAGCGGGCGATGTCCTTTCGCGGACCCATGACGGTGCCGACGCAGATGCAGGACCTGGATGCGAGCGTGTCAGCGATCTCGTCTCCAACCAGCAACGACAGGTATTTCATGTTGAAGGCGTGGTCGCCCAGCACTCCGCCCTCGAACTCGACGAAGGCCTCCAGTCCGCGCAGAGGCGCCCCGAATGGATCGCCCTGGAACACGACATCGCGGACGTCTGTGATCAGGACGTCGAGCGCATTCGGATGGCGGTTCATCAGGTCGAGAAAGGTCGCAAAGCGCGCCATCACGGCATGCGGCCGCCACCCATCGACCGCACTGGCGTGGACAACCTCGACCTGGTGCTCGTCCAGGAGCTCGCGCACGTCCCGACGATCATCGACGACCAGGGCGACGGCGCCGTCGAAGTGGGCTCTCAAAGATCGGACGAACGGCGCGATCTGGGCCGCGTCGTAACCCGTCGCATAGCCCAGGACGAGGTTCTGCGCCCTCGTCGCGGTGATGGTCCCCTCGCTTTTCGCCGCCAAGGCGCCGGCGAGCCAGCCCAGGTAGGCCGATTTTGAGATGGATGATTTCATGCGAAGAACGTGTTGCTCAAGGCCATAGCCACCGCGTGACGAATTGGACGTCGCCGGACGTTGCTTGCCTCATCAAATTCAGCACGGCATTACATCTCGGTGGGGTGACGGCGATCGGGACGATCTTTGTAGCCGCATATAGGGGATTTCGAGACTTTGAACGCGCCTTCTGCGCCCGCCCTGCTGGAAGTCTATTTCGAGCAACGAGAAGCGATGCGTCGCTTCTTTCAGGCGCGCCTGGGCTCCGGCGTCGACGTCGATGACCTGCTGCAGGACCTCTACCTGAAGGTGGCCTCGACGGACGGGTCGATCCTTGTCAGGGAACCGCGCGCCTACATCTATCGCCTGGCGTCGAACCTGATGATGGACCGTTGGCGATCGAGCCGGCGGACGGCGGCACGCGACGCTGCATGGCGCGAAGTGACCCACATCTCGGGCGCGACGGAAGACATCGATGACGCTCCGTCGGCCGAGCTTGTCGTGGCCGGTCGTGAGCGGTTTGCGGCGCTGATGAGCGCCCTCGACGCCCTGCCCCAGAAAACCCAGACGATCTTCCGACTGCACAAGTTCGATGGCCGCAGCTACGCTGAGGTCGCTCACGATCTCGGGGTGTCTCGGAGCACCGTGGAGAAACACATGATGGACGCGCTCAAAACCCTTGCGGCGAAGGTGCGTCAATGATCGGCCGATTGGAACTCCGCGCCCAAGCCGATGGAGGCGACCGGCCATCGGCGACGTCTAAGGTTCAGTCGCCCCCTTTTCGGGCGTGCGCTCGGTTGACCATTCGATGACGACTTCCAGCACTCAGGATCAGGCGTTGACCTGGTTTATCCGTCTGTCTGATCAGGACACGCCTGAAACGGCATGGCTGGAGTTTCAGACCTGGCTGGAGGCCGATCCAGCTCATGCGCGCGCCTATGACCTGATCGAACAGGTCTGGGTGGCTTTGGACGAACCTGCAATTGCCGAACAGCCTGTCGTCAGTGAGCCGGCGAATGACGATGCGCCGACGGCTGAAAGCATCGCGCTGAAGAAAGCTGGAATGGCAGGACGTAGGACTTGGCTGACCTCGGTGCTGGCCACCGCAGCGGCGGCGGTCGTCATCGTCGGTCTTTGGCCAGAGATCAGCGGCGCCGGTCGCTTCCAGACATTCACGACAGACGAAGCGCCGCGTGAGATCGAGCTGTCCGACGGGTCGCACATGTCGATGAACCGCCACTCCCAGCTCAAAGCCCGCATCGGGGCCCGGGACCGCGACGTGGTCATGAGCGGCGGTGAGGTGGCCTTCGACATCTCCCACGACGCCAGTCGTCCGTTCGTGGTCTCTTCGGCCGGGCATGAGGTCCGCGTCCTGGGAACGGCGTTCAACGTCCTGAGCCATGACGGCGACTTTTCGGTTGGCGTTGCACGGGGTCGGGTCGCCGTCTCCGGGGTCGCGATGACCAATGTCGTCCAACTCGGCGTCGGCGAACGTATCGATCAGAGCGGAGCCGCCTTGCCCGTTGTCAGCCGTATGGATCCGGCACAGGCGTCGGCCTGGCGACAAGGCGTACTGATCTATCGCAACGCCGATCTGAACACCGTGGCCGGGGACCTGTCGCGTTATCTCGATAAGCCGGTTAATGTGTCATCGTCCGCCGAAGCGCTTCGCTTCACCGGGGCGCTGCGGATTGGTGACGAAACGACGATGCTGGGGCAGTTGCAGGATTTCGTGCCCATCAGGGCGACGCGAGAGACCGACGGCATCCGCTTGACGGCGCGTGGCGGCTAGCCAGCCAATCCACACTGTCGCGCGTCCTTGGGTCGGCCTGACCCTGGCGCTCGCTGGATGTTTCGGCGCGATGCCGAATTCGAGCGCTCTCGCTCAGACGGCGGCCAGCCCATCGTTCAGCCTCAATCTCTCTCGCCAACGCACCGACGAGGCACTGCTGGCTCTAGCCCTGCAGACCCACCGATCTTTAGGCGGCGATCTGCGCGCCTGCCGCGGAATCTCTCCCGCGTTGAGAGGGCGGATCACACTGGACCTCGCATTGACCCGCCTGCTTTCCGGATCGGGTTGCACCCATACGATCCGGGGCGATGGGGCCATCCTGATCCGACACACCCTTGGCACGACGCCGTCTTCGAGGCCCCGCCCGTCGCCTTCGACGGAAATCGCGCCGGACGTGTCCGATACCTCAAGCTCGACCGAGCTGAGCGACATCGTCGTCACGGCCCAGCGCCGCGCCGAAACCCCTGAGGAAGTCGCCGCCGCCTTGACCGCGATCGCGGGCCCACAACTCGAGAACGGCGGCGTCACCGACATGAACGGGGTTGCGTCGCTGACGGCCGGAATGACTGTCACCAATCTGGGATCGGGCCGCAACAAGATCCTTCTGCGCGGCATGTCCGACGGGGCTTTCACAGGCTTGACCCAATCGACCGTCGCGATCTACCTGAACCAGATCCCGATCACTTACAGCGCGCCCGATCCGGACCTGAAGCTCATCGATATCGACCGGGTGGAGGTGCTGCGGGGTCCGCAAGGGACACTTTACGGCACAGGACCGATCGGTGGCGTGATCCGGACCTTGACCCGCGCACCTGATCCGGAAGCCTTCTATGGCGAAGTGTCCCTGACCCGGTCTGAGACGGAATCCGGAGGTCCGAACAGCGATTACTCGACCATGATCAACGTCCCGCTGCTGTCCGGCCGGGCGGCTGTGCGAGCCGTCGCCTACGAGGAGCGTTTTGATGGCTATATCAACGACGTCGGCCTGAACTTGCCGCGCGTGAACCAGGGCGCCCGCAGAGGCGCTAGGCTGGCCTTCAACGCCCGGCTCAGCGACGAATGGAATATCGGCGCGGGCGTCGTCAGTCAGTCGATCGAGACGGAAGACACCCACTATGTGATCCGGGGGCTGGGCCGTTTCCGTCGTGCCAACCTGGTGCGCGAGCCGCACGAGAACGACTTCGCCGCGGCCTATGTCAGCGTGGATGGTCAGGGTGAATGGGGCCGCCTGGACGTCTCGCTCGGCTATGTGCGCCACAACTTTCAGAGCCGTTATGACGCTTCCACTGCCTTGGCTCAGTTCGGGTCGCGCGGCCTGATCGGCGCGCTGGACGAGGACAAGGATATCGACCTGCTCACCGGAGAACTGACCTTCGCCTCGCCTCGCGAGGGTCGTTTTCGATGGCTTGCTGGCGCCTTCATCTCCACCAGCGACACGGGCGTCAGGACTTCTGTTTCCGTTGTTCGACCGGTTCCGGTCGTTGTCTATACCGAGGATCGCGGCGATCGGCTGGACGAGATCGCCATCTTCGGTGAAGCGTCCCTCGATCTCACTGACAGACTGACAATGACGGCCGGGGTGCGATATTTCGATGCCGACTACAGCGTAGGCTCCAGCGTCGCCCAGGGCGAGGCTGTGCGTGATTTCAGCGGATCCGGTCAGACGGACGGCTTCTCACCCAAGGTCGCCCTGGCGTTTCGACTTAGCGACCAGTGGAACCTCTACACGCAACTCAGCCAGGGTCATCGCGCCGGCGGTTTCAACACGGCAGGGCCAATCGGCCAGCGGTTCAGCAACACCATCGGCATGCCGGCGCGACAGTACGAGCCCGACACGCTCTGGAACTACGAAGCCGGCGCCAAGGGTTTTCTGTGGCACGGCCGGCTCAGGGCCCGGATCGCGGTGTTCGCGGCCCGCTGGCAAGACATCCAGAGCGATCAGTATCTGCCGAGCGGCCTTGCCTATGCCGTCAATGTCGGCGACGGCGCGAACCGAGGTCTCGAGATCGAAACGACATGGCGGCCCACGGGCAATCTGGAAGTCCGGGCCAACGCCCTGTTCGCCGACCCTCGGATCACACGCCCCACCGCCGTCTTCAACTCGCGCGGCGATGCGGGCCTGCCTGGAGTATCGTCGGCGTCGGCCAATGTCCTCGTCGCATACAGTCGAAATGTATGGCGCGACGTCGATCTGCGTTTCGATGCACTCGCCTCCTACGTCGGTGAATCGCGTCTCACGTTCGATGCTGAACGGCGGTCGAGGATGGGCGACTATGGGACGGGCCGCCTGTCGATCGGACTGCAGGCTGCGCGGTTGTCAGCCACGGCGTTCGTCGATAACCCTTTCGATACCGAGGCTAACACCTTCTCGTTCGGCGATCCCTTCCGTCTTCCCGAAGGACTGGCCATGACCCCGTTGAGACCGCGAACCATAGGTCTGACCCTTTCCTGGCGACCCTGAGTGCGCTCGGCGACGGGGCTTTGGAGTCGCCGCAGCTCGCGCCTGAGCCGGCAGCGCTCGATCTTGAGGGCGCGAGGTTGTCGTCGTCACGCCGCTAGAGACCACGGAGTTTCCAGGATCGAACAGAGCGGTAGCTGTGCGCGCCGACACGTTCATTCCCCGGCGGGATGAGTCTAACCACAGACGTTGTCTTCGGAGGCGGCCGGTGGACGGCTGGCGGTTACAGGTCTGGCCACAGTCCGCTTGCAGACACCCGTATGCCGTAAGACAGCAAAAAGCCCCGCAGGACGGGCCTGCGGGGCTTTGTGATCTTGGGTGCGGGAGCAGGATTTGAACCTGCGACCTTCAGGTTATGAGCCTGA
>JAZKHL010000123.1:0-3085 GCA_040385365.1 Pseudomonadota bacterium
GCTTGGCGTCCACCAGCCAGTCGAAGGGGATCAGGGCGGTCTCGTCCTCGCCGTCCAGGTCGATGGCGATGTTGTCGCCGTCGGTGCCGGCCACGATGCCCTTGAAGCGTTTGCGCCCCTCGATCATCCGATCGGACTCCAGCCGGGCTTCCAGGCCTTCGAACAGGTCGAAATCCTTTAGCCGCGTCAGGGGACGGTCGATGCCCGGCGACGACACTTCCAACAGATATTCGCCCGCGATCGGATCGGCGGCGTCCAGCACCTCGGACATGGCGCGGCTCAGACGCGCGCATTCGCCGACGTCGATATCGTTGTCCGCCGGACGCTCGGCCATCACCTGCAGCCGTCGACGTAGCGTCCCGCCCATCAGACGCACGCGCACGATCGAAAGCCCGATCGACTCCGCCACGGGATCGATCAGCTCCAGGATCTCACGGTCTTCAACGGTCTTGGCGCGCAAGCGGCAGTATCCGGGCAAAAATAAAAGCGGTCGGCCCCGACGGCCGCCGCTTTGAACGACGCCGTTGGACGCCGGTCTAACGATGTGGGAGGCCGTATAGACCACCTAACGACAACAGGAAAGCTGTCATATGAGAGCATCAACGCCGATTGCGTAAGGCTGCTACCTCGTCATACGCCATCGTCTTTGAGCTCCAAGTGCTCACCGTTTGGAGCTGCTCATCATCGTCGAATGGCTGATGGTTCGCTCCATTGTAGGCTACGGAGGGAAGCTCATTGAGCCGGTCTTCGACCCGGTAGTTTGGTGCCTTCCCGGTCCCGGTGACACCTAGGCGGACATGGACTCTATCCCCCAACTTTCTCATCGAATGCATCGACTGCATTACGCCGCTGGCAAAATCCTTCGGTTTTGAAAGAGATAACCAAACCGTATCGAGCGTGGAGTCTGACGGTATCGAGTTATTATGCATTTGGCCTCTCCCAGCTGAACTAAAGCATGAGAGAGGCCGCTTCTCAAAGCTAGTGCGCGTGAGCCCGGCGACGGCCGAGACCGCCGGTCAGAAGCGTCCGAACGAAGAAGAACACCGCGATGACGATCGCATAGCCCAGGAACAGCGCCAGACGCGTCATCCAGAAGGTCAGGTCGGTGAGGTCCGGCAGCGAGAACGCGCCTCCGTCCAGCATCGGGCGCACGGCCTCGACCAGCGTATGGACGAACATCGCGCCGAACGCCGAGCTCCAGAGCCCGCGCCACGACCCCATCAGGAAGAAGGCAAACACGCCCGCGATGATCAGGCCCAGCACCTGATTGACGCCGTCGAAGCCACTGTCGGCCAGCGAGAGCAGGCCCTGCAGCAGATTGCCCAGCTGGGCGAACAACGATTCCATGGTCACGCTCCGGTTCGATCCGGCGGCCCAGCTTGGCCGTCGGCACAGTTAACGCCGGTATGCGGGATTGGATGCGACTCTATCGCCCGGTCGAACCGAAGCCGCCCGCGCCGCGCGCGGTGTCGTCCAGCGTCGCGACCTCGACGACCGTGGCCTGGGCCACGGCGGCGATGACCATCTGGGCGATCCGCTCGCCGCGCCGGATCACGAACGGCTCCTGCCCCAGATTGATCAGGATGACGCCGACCTCGCCACGATAGTCGCTGTCGATCGTACCCGGCGTATTGGGCGCGCTGATGCCATGTTTCAGCGCCAGGCCCGATCGTGGACGAATCTGCGCCTCCCACCCCTGTTCCAGGGCGATCTTCAACCCCGTCGGCACCAGTGCGCGCTGGCCCGGCTCCAGCGTCATCGGCGCGTCCTCCGGCACCGCGGCCCTTAGGTCCATGCCCGCAGACCCGGCGGTCTCATAAGCGGGCAAGGCCAGACCCTCGGCATGGGGCAGACGGAGAATGCGAAGAATGCTCAAGGTCGGTCTCTCACGCTTCCGGGGCGAAATGATCGGCGATGCGGTCCGCAAGGCGCGCCGCCACCTCGGCCTTGGTCATGCGAGGCCAGGCGTCCGCGCCCCCGGTCGTGACCAGAAGCACTGTGTTGCCGTCCGCGCCGAACACATCTCCCGAGACATCGTTGCCGACGATCCAGTCACAGCCCTTGCGCGACAGCTTGGACCGCGCATTGGCCTCCAGATCGGTCGTCTCGGCCGCGAAGCCGATGACCAGCGCCGGCCTGTTCGGTCCCGCCTTGGCGATGCTGGCCAGAATGTCGGGGTTCTCGATCAGGCTCAGCGTCGGCGGGCCGCCGGGGGCCTTCTTGATCTTACCGCCCGCGACCGTGTCCACACGCCAGTCGGCCACGGCGGCGCTCAGCACCGCGATGTCGGCCGGCAGTGCGCCTTCAGTGGCCGCTTTCATCTGCATCGCCGTCTCGACGTCGATCCGCGTCACGCCGGCCGGCACTGCCAGCCCCGTCGGCCCGGAGACCAGGGTGACCTCGGCCCCGCGCTGGGCCAACGCAGCCGCGATGGCATAGCCCTGCTTACCGCTCGAGCGGTTGGTCAGGCCCCGCACTGGGTCGATCGGCTCGAACGTCGGCCCGGCCGTCACAACCGCGCGCCGTCCCGCCAGCGCCCGATTCGCCGGGCCCGCCAGCAGACTCTCGATCGCCTCAAGGATCGCCGGCGGCTCGGCCATCCGACCCGGCCCGAACTCGCCGCACGCCATCTCGCCCTCGTCTGGCCCCACCACCGCCATGCCGTTGAAGCCTGAAAAGGCCTTCAGCCGCTCGACATTGGCCTGGACGGCCGGATGCAGCCACATCCGCACATTCATCGCCGGCGCCAGAAGCACCTGCTTGTCGGTCGCCAGCAGGGTCGTCGAGGCCAGGTCATCGGCCATCCCATTCGCCGCCTTGGCGATCAGCCCCGCCGTCGCGGGCGCCACGACCACCAGATCGGCCCAGCGCGACAGTTCGATATGACCCATGGTCGTCTCGTCGTCGGGCGCGAACAGTCCCATCCTTACCGGCTGCCCGGTCAGGGCCGCCAACGACAGGGTCGTGACGAACTCGGCCCCGCTCGCGGTCAGCACGCTGCGGACCTCCGCTCCGGCCTTCTTGAGAAGGCGCACCAGTTCCAGCGCCTTGTAGGCCGCGATGCCGCCGCCGACGATCAGCAGGA
>JAZKHL010000124.1:0-17968 GCA_040385365.1 Pseudomonadota bacterium
CGTCGGCGGGCTCGTAGAACATCTTGTCGCGCGACACGCCGTAGGTGCTCTTCAGGCCGGGCACCCCCGATTGCAGCCGGATGGCGCGATAGCCAAGATCGCGATAGCGCAGCGCTTCGGCGACCGTCTCCTCGATGGTCGACCCGTTGGCATGGCCATAGACGGTGACCCCGTCGCGGCAGGCGCCGCCCAACAACTGATAGAGCGGCAAGCCGCAGAGCTTGGCCTTGATGTCCCAGAGGGCGACATCGACCGCGGCGATGGCGGTCATGCCGACCGGCCCTCCGCGCCAGTAGGCCCCGCGGTACAGGAACTGCCACATGTCCTCGATCCGGTGCGCATCCCGGCCGATCAGCAAAGGCACGATGTGTTCGCTCAGATAGGCCACGACCGCCTGTTCTCGACCATTCAACGTGGCGTCGCCCAAGCCATAGGTTCCGTCAGCGGTCGTGATTTTCAAGGTGACGAAGTTTCGCCCGGGACAGGTGACCACGACCCGCGCATCGACGATCGTCGCGGCGGATCGCTCGGATCGGCTGGAGGGTGTGGGAACGGCGGCGAGAGAACGATCGATCATGAAGGGCTCGAAGAGGGGGACAGGAGGCTCTGGCCTGACCCGAACAAGGACATTACAAGAAAAGCGGCATGACCACATCGACCGCCAATACCCGCAAGCTCTACCAGCAAGTCGCGACGTCCGTCGCCGCCGGCATCGCCGCCGGCCGCTATAAGGTCGGCGCCCGTCTGCCGTCCGAACGGGACCTGGCCGAGGAGTTCGGCGTCAGCCGTCCGACGCTGCGGGAGGCCATGATTGCCCTGGAAATCCGAGGTTTGGTCGAGGCGCGTCCGGGGTCGGGAATTTACGTCACCGAAGCGCCGGCGACAGGTCCGGCGCCGGAGCTGGACATCGGCGCGTTCGAGCTGACGGAGGCGCGTCGGCTGTTCGAGGGCGAGGCCTGCGCCCTGGCCGCCAGCGCCATCACCGACGAGGAACTGGCCGAACTGGAGGTCATCCTTGCCGAAATGGTCGGCGAGAATACCTTGGCCACGCCGATCGGCGAACATGCCGACCGGCGCTTCCACACCACGATCGCTAGAGCGACGCGCAACGCCGCCATCGTCATGGTGGTCGAGAACCTGTGGGATCTCCGATATCGATCGCCGCTGTGCGCAGCCATGCTGGCCCGTGCCCGCCAGGTCGGGGTGCGGCCCCTTATCGAGGATCACCGTGAGATCCTGGACGCCCTCATCCTGCGCGATCCGCGTGGGGCGCGCGAGGCCATGCGCCGTCACCTGGGCCGCGTCATCGACGGTCTGCTGACCGCGACCGAGATCGACGCGATGGAGCGCACCAGGTCCGACGTCGAAGCCCGCCGTCAGGAACTGGCTCGCCGCTCCGCGATCTGAGCGGTCACGGCGCATAGGGCGGCAGTCGCAGGTTGAGATCCATCGCGGCGTTGCGGTCGCGATAGAGTGCGGCGTCCGCGGCAAGATCGACATCGCCCCAGGCCCAGGCTCCGCGTTGAAAGACCTCGTAAAGGCCCGGGGTCTCGGACTTGTCGAGTTCGGGATAGGGCCATTCGCTTTCGCGGCCGGCCCAACCGGCGACGAAGTTCGTGGCCGCGCGCAGCGATCGGCCGTCGGCGGTCTGGAAGTTCCACAGATCGACGCCGACGCACTGACCGGTCTGGGCTAGGTCAAGCGCGGCGGTCAGGGTCCACGTCGTATAGTGCAGCGACCGGGTGCGGGTCAGTTCCTGAGGCAGGCTGCCGTTCGGCTCGATCTGCGGCGCGATGCGGGTGGTCTTGAACCGTTCGGCTACCGCTTGGGCGACCTCGTCCATCCCGGCGTAGAGCGCGAAATGGCTGATCAGCATGTCGTAATAGATGCCGTGGTTGTTGGTCGCGGCCTTTTCCTCACGGCCGATCGCGCTGGTCGCCATCCATTCGACCAGGGCGGCAAACCAGTCGCGCAAGCCCGCGCGCTCGTCGTCGGTCAGGGCGGTCGATGTATCCAGTAGACCCAGGGATTCGATCACGCGCGGCAGGCGGTGAGCGTCGATCACGCCTTCGGCGCGCCCGGACACGCGGCCCGGCACCGCCTGGCCATGGTTGAAGTTCGGGTTCATCCGCGTTTCGGGCGTCAGGAACCAGGCGCGGACGAAGGCGGCCGCCTGGGTCGCATAGCGTTCGTCGCCGGTGAAGTACCAGGCCAGCGACAGGGCCTGAACGTCCTGGCTCATCGCCTCCAGGTCGCTGAGATCGAAAGCATCGGTCTCGCGCTCGGGGTTCATTTCGCCATCGCGTCGGACGTAGGGCAGGCCGCCGCGCACGGCTGGATCGGGCCACCAATAGGGACCCATGCTCATATAGTCGTGCTTGTCGCCGCTGGCTGGCGTCTGGCTCTTGTCGACGACGGTATAGGGCGCGCGCGTCAGGGCTGCGTCGGCGCGGGCCAGCATGGCGTCGCGTGCCGGGGCGAGCGCGGGGTCGCTGGCGTAGCGAGCCTTGACGTTTTCCAGCCAGTCGGGTCGCCAAAGGAAGGTGCGACGACCGTCGAAGGCGGAGGCGTAACCCATTGACCCTTCACAGACTGGGGAGACGGCCGGGGCCTGGGCTGCCGCGGGGGCTCCCGCGACGAGCACGGCGCATGCGAGGGGCGCGAGGAAGATGCGGTTCATGGCGGTCACTTGAAAAGGACACGCCCGTGGCGACCGCCGGCCGCCACGGGCCGGAACGTCAGTAGCGGAAGACGACGCCGAAATAGTACTGAGGCGTGCTCTCGCTGACCTCGGTGATAGAGTCCTCCCCGGCCTTGAACAGCACGTCTCGTTCGTTGAGGACGTTCAGCGCCTGGGCCTTGAACTGGACGTTGTCGGTCAAGCGGAAGCTGGCCGACAGGTTCAGGTATCCCGCACCCTGGACCCCGCGATTGGTCGAGCTGTTGGGCTTGGAATAGGCCGAACGGTAGCGATAGGCGGCGCGCAGCTGAAGCCCGGACCCCTCCCAGAAAATCGAGGCGTTGCCGCTGTGGCGTGACAGGCCCCGCAGGTTGGCCGGCTCGACATAGGGGGCGACGGTGGACGGATCGGGAAATTCGAAATCAGCCTCGGCATAGTTGTAGCCGCCCGACACGCCCAGACCGCTCCAGAGGCCCGGCAGGTAGGTGAAGACGTGGCTGGCGCTGACCTCGACGCCGTAGAGCGTGCGCTGCTCGGTATCGTTCGCCGGCGCCACGGCGTTGAAGGTGACTTCGGCGCCATTGGCGATAATCGAGGTGGTGAAGGGCTGGACCGCATCGAACGCCGCGCCTTCGATCAGCTTGTAGTAGGGCGCGATCGAGAAGCTGGTGTCGGCGTTGAGATAGAACTCCAACGAGGTGTCGAAATTCCAGGCTTCCAAGGGCTTCAGTTGGGGATTGCCGGTCTGGGAGTTGGCCAGGACGCCGGCGACGGTGGTGGCCGTGGCGTCCACGATCGGGTTGATGCCGACGTTGAACTCCTCGATGCCGACACGGGCGATAGACCTGGACACGCCGAAGCGCAGGCGGGTCTGGTCGTTGACGTCGAAGTTCAGATTGAAGCTCGGCAGGAAGTAGTCGTAGTCGCCTTCGCCGGTGATCTGGGTCAGCGTTCCCGGAACCACGACGATGGTCGCAGCCGACCCGGCGACCGAAGGCGTCACCGTCACGGCTGAGCGGAAGCCTCGCGCCTCGACCTGGGTCGAGACATAGCGAAGACCGATATTGCCGCTGACCGGAATGCCGCTCCATTCCGTGCCGAAGCTGGTCATGGCGTAGAGGGCGCTGATGGTCTCGGTGACGTCGATATCCTCAGGCCCGCGCGAGTCGGTCAGCAGAGGATTGGTGTCCCGACCGGTGTAGGCGCGGAACAGGCAACTGTTGTCGAACTGGGCCCAGGAGCTGATGTTCGTCGATGACGCCCGCATGAACTGGTCGGTGGCGAAGGGCGTGCGGCAGTTGGCATTGGCCTGGGCCACGATCTGGGCCGCCGTCAGTCCGTCGCGCGCCAGGGGAATGGCGACGTCGCCGTTGTTGTTCAGGTCGGTTTCGCGCGTGTGCTCCGAGACCCGCCCGCCAAACCCGATGGAACGGAAGAAGCCTTCGTCGCCCAGGTCGTATTTCGCATCGACGCGGGCTGCCGCGATGGCGTCTTCGCGGTCGGTGACCAGACGGTAGCGCGCATAGTTCGTGTTGGAGGCCGGGACGGCGGTCAGGAAGTTGTTGTGATCATTGATGTCGAACCCGGCGAAATCGACGCTCGGGACCAGATCGTTTGTCCCATTCAGCGAATAGACCACGCGGCGGCTGGACCGCATGTTGGTGGCCTTCTGCAGTTCTGTCCGGTGCGACTGCGAATAGGAGACGTCGCCGGTCACCGTCAGGCGGTCGCCCTGCCAGCGGGTGAACAGGCCGCCGCCGATATATTCCTCTTCCCGCAGTCGATCCTCGAACTGGACCTCCAGGTTGGAGTTGCCGGCGTAGCTGATCAGGGCGCCGTCACTATAGCCGTTATCCGGCCCGCCGATGAGGGTGGGGGTGATCCCGCGAGCGGCCTCTGTGATGGCCAGCTGGTTGCGGTTCTCCAGGCTCGACCGGTTTGAGTATTGCATGTCGAGCGTGAAATCGAGCCGCTCGGTCGGCCGCCATTGCAGCGCGCCTAGCAGACCGTCACGTTCTTCCGTGGTGTTGATCTGGCGGAAGGTGCGCGATGTGGTCCCGAAATACAGCGGTGTCTCGCGCGTGCCGGCCTGGTTGGCGGTGCTCAGCGTCGGACGCAGCGCGCAGTTGAAGCTTGTGCCCGCCGCCGTCTGTTGCGCCGCCGTACCGGTGATCAGGCCCGGGTTCAGCGCTGAGGTGTTACAGGGGATGAAGGCGGAGTTGGTGGTATAGTAGTCCTCGGGGACTGCCTGATCCTGATGCTGATAGCCGATGCTCAGGCCCAGATCGCCGATGCCGGTGTCCAGCCAGCGGCGGGTGATCGACACGTTGGCGCGGTAGCCCAGGCCGTTTCGACCGATGATGGCGTCGTCCTTGGGCAGGTAGACCGAACGGAACTCCGCCTGGATGCGCGGCGTCGCCTCGAGCGGCCGGATCGAGCGCAGATCGATGACACCGGCGATCCCGCCCTCGGCGAAGTCGGCCTGCTGGGTCTTGTAGACCAAGACGCCGTTCACGAGCTCGGACGGGAACTGCTGGAAGGCCACCGAGCGGTCGGGACCGGCCGTCGAGACCTCACGGCCGTTAAAGGTCGAGAAGCTGAGGGTGGGCCCAAGGCCCCGTACCGACAGCTCGTTGGCGTTGCCCTTGAACCGGTCGGCGGTGACGCCCGTGATGCGTTCCAGCGTGTCGCCGACCGAATTGTCCGGCAAGGAACCGATCTCGTCGTTGACGATGGCGTCCACGATCGTGGCCGTCTCGCGCTTCACGGCGATGGAGTTGCGTTGCGTGGCGCGGATTCCAGTGACGACGATCTCGTCTACCGAATCGTCCTGCGCTGTCGGTGGCGGCGTCGAACCATCCGGCGCCGTCTGGGCCAGGGCGGACGTCGACATCGCCAACAAGGCGGCCGATGTCATCAGCACAGTACGGCCGATGTACGAAATTCTGATCATGGCGGGTTCCCCTCAAGTCGTTTCCATGCGCCCGTAGCCCGGACGACGTTGAAAACAGGCTAGACCAATAATGACACCGGTGGCAATGTTGGTCAGGCCAAAACTCTCAGATTAACCGGGGTGCGCCATTTGGGAGACGTCAGGCGATGAGTATCAGGCGAAGCCTCGTGATCCTGAGCGCTGTCTTGACGGTCGCCATTTCGGGTCCGGCGGCGGCCGCGACAGCAGTCGTGAACCAGTCTGTCCTTGACCAGGCGAGGCGCGTCGCGGACTGGCAGCTCGCTCACATGGACGACTTCGCCTATGTGTCGACCTTCAGGGATCACACCGAAGATCCGATCGACTGGATCCAGGCCACCTTCTGGGCCGGCCTGACCGATCTGGCGGATGTCACCGGCGACGACCGTTATGCCGACGCCATCAGCCGACATGGGGAGGCGGCGGGCTGGGGGTTTGGCGAGCGACCTCGCCACGCCGACGCCGATGCGATCGGCCACGCCTGGGTCTGGGCGGCCGGCAAGGTAGAGGGCGCGGAACGAGAACGGCGGCTTTCGCCCATTCGCGCCCGGTTCGACGCGGTCCTGGCGGCCCCCAGCGACGTCGCGATGATCTTCGATGAAGGCCGGGGCGAGCGTGCATGCCAGGTTCGCTGGTGCTGGAGCGACGCGGTTTTCATGGCCCCGCCCGTCTGGGCCGCGCTGTCGAAGCTGACCGGCGCACCGGCTTACTGGAGACACGCCGATCACGAGCTTACGGCCACGATCGACGCCCTGTATGACCAGGACGACCACCTCTTCTATCGCGACAGCCGCTTTGTCGGCCGCCCCGGCGCGTCGGGCCGAAAGGTCTTCTGGAGCCGGGGTAACGGCTGGTCCTACGCCGGCCTAGCCAAGGTGATAGAGGTGCTTCCGGCCGACGATCCGTCGCGCGCCCGTTACATCGCGACCTTCCAGGCGATGTCGGAACGGCTGCGGGGCCTTCAGGGGTCGGAGGGATACTGGCCGGTATCCCTGCTCGACCCTGGCGGGCCGCCTGAGACCAGTGGGACGGGCTTCTTTGTCTACGGCATGGCGTGGGGCGTGAACCACGGCGTTCTGGATGCGGACACCTATGGGCCGACCATTCAGTCAGGCTGGGCGGCGCTGGACCGGGCTGTTCAACCCGATGGTCGTCTCGGCTGGGTCCAGCAGGTCGGCTATGCGCCCGATCAGGTCGCGGCTGCCGACACGCAGCTCTACGGGGTCGGCGCGCTACTCATGGCGGCCAGCGAAGTCTCCCAACGATCAGATTGGTAAGACCAGTTGACCGTTCGGCCTGACCAACATACGGTCATCTTCTGCTCTCCTAAGGCAGACGCCTTGCGGGGACGGCCCATCGCCGTCCCCCTTTTTTTGCCATGAGGCCCTCGATGCGCGCTGCTGTTTTGGCCGTCGTGACCGCTGCATCGATGATGTCCGCAGGCGCGGGCTCGGCGCAGGAGCGCGGGCTGACCTATGTCGATCCGCCGGCGATGAACCGAACCGTTCAAGACCGGGTGCGACCGCAGATCGAGGCATTGCTGGAAGATCTGGCGGCCGAGGGACGAGGCTATAACCTGGACGACGTCGAGGTATTCGCCGCGTCGGACAAATTCCTGCCCGGCAAGATCGCCATCGGCATGTCGCACGTGCTGGTCGCGACGCCCCGGGATGATCCCGAGTTCGCCCGCCGCCTGACCGATTTTCGCCGGCTGTCCGAGCTGACTCTCGACGATGCGAACGACAGCTGGGGCATCTATTACTACGTCTCCGCCCTCCATGAGCTGGAGGTCGCGGGTCTGCTGGACGAGGCGGTCAGCGCCGAGACCCTGGCCCGGCTCCGTCAGCGACTGGACTGGCGCGCCTTCGTGCGCGAGCCCGACCTGACTTTGATCGACCTGCCAAACAACTATTACGGCGTCGCGTTCAGCATCGCTCGATTAAGGTTTCTGCTCGGTTGGGAGGACGCGGCCGCTAGTGAGGCCCTGCTGGCCAAGACGCTTCAGCATTTCCGAGACTATTCCGGCGAATACGGTTTCGCCGACGAGACGGCCGGTGAAGGGCGGTTCGATCGTTATTCCGTCCTTCTGATCGGCGAGATCGCGCAGCGGTTCATCGAGACCGGGGTTGAGCCCCCGCCCGAGGTCCGCACCTGGCTGCGGGCGTCCGTCGACCTGATGCTGCCACGCCTTAACATGCGCGGTGAAGGGTTCGAGTACGGCCGCAGCATCGGCGTCTATGGCGAGACCGCCTTCCTCGAAGTGTTGACGGCGGCAGCCGCACTGGACGTGCTGACCGACGATGAGCAAGCGATGGCCTATGCCTTCTCGTCGCGCGTCGCGGCCCGCTACGTCGACTTCTGGCTCGATTCCGGGACCGGGTCGGTCAACCTGTGGGACCATGGGCGCAAGACCGACGCCTATCGGGGCAAGCACCGGATCTTGGGTGAGAACCTCAGCCTGGCGCATCAGCTGATCTACACCAATGCCATCTGGAACCGGCTGGGCCTGACGGACAGCCGCCCCGATCCTGGATTCGAGGCGTGGCTCGGTCGGCTTCCGCGTTCGACCACCACGTGGTTCGCGCGCGCGGACCATGATCGCGTCGTCGTCACCTATCGCGACGGGGACCGGGTCATCGGCCTTCCGCTGATCAACGGTGGCCCCACGCAGCACATGAATACGCCCTACTTCCCGATCCCTTTCTCGCCCGGCGTGCTGGCGGGCGCGGCGGACGAGACATTCCCGCAGATGATCCCGCAGATCACCCTGGCGGACGGCGCGATCCTGTCGCCCTTGGCCTGGTTCAAGGATGTGGAGGTGACGGAGGACGGCCCTCGCACGACCATCACTTATCGCTCCGATGGCTTCGACCGCATGGGCGACCCCGCCCCTCGCCACGACGACCGGGCGAGCGCCCGCACCCGATATGTGCTTGAGCCCGGCGCGATCTCGCGATCCGACGACATCGTGCTGACGGCCGGCGCCGGTTCGGGCCGCATCGATATGGAGTTTCAGACATTTTCGCGCGGCGCGGTTGCGGCGGCCGACGGCTCGATCCGATTTGAAACCGGGGAGGTCGCGGCGTTCGAAACGACAGGCATGGACTGCGAAATCGCCCCGCCCCCCAGACCCGACGTCTACGCCAGTCCCGTCGGGGCGATGTGGTCTCTGGTCCGCTGTCACGCCGAGATCGTGGATCGCGCGACGGTCTCGTATCGCATCCGCTTCCGTCCATGAGGGGTTTGTGATGAGCGTTCACACAGGCCGTTTCACCCGACGTCCGCAGTCGACCATCGCGATGAGAACCGCTCTGATGGCCTTGGCGCTCGTCGTGGTGTCCGCCACGCCTTCGCTGGCCCAGGACTATGCGATCTTCAGCCCGCAGGTCGTTTCGGCCCTTCCTTCGGCCCGCACCTCACCGGCTGGAGAGGCGACGATCGCAAATGCGCAGACTGCCCTGACCCGCACGCCGGGCCCGCTTCCCGTCGTACACACCGAGGGAACCCTGCCGGGCCAGGGTATTCGGGACATCAGCCTTGTCGCGCGGCGAGACCTTCCCGCGATGCTGGACTTCGCTCTCGCCTATCGCATCACCGGCGAGCGGAAATATCTCCAGGGCGCGGACCGATTTCTGCTGGCCTGGGCCGAAACCTACATCGTGTCGCGGAACCCGATCGACGAGACAAATTTCGACGCCATGATCATGGCCTACGATCTGACGGAGGCGGACCTGCCGGCCGAAACCCGGGCGGCCATGGATGTGTTTCTGCGCAATCTCGCGACCGGTTATCTCGACGACATGGATGGCGCGCCGACCCACTTTTACACCAACTGGCAGAGCCACCGGATCAAGATCGCCGCGCTCGCGGCCTTCCAGCTGGGTGACCCGCGCCTGATCGAGCGGACGTTCGAGGACTATCAGAAACACGTGGCGACGAATGTCCTGGCCGATGGGACGGTGTTCGACTTCTACGAACGCGATGCCATCCATTATGTCCTCTACAACGTCGATCCGATGATGATGGCCGGCCTGGCCGCCCAGTCGCATGCTCTGGACTGGTTCGGCTGGAAGAACGGTTCGGGCGTGGGCATTTCGTCGGTCATCGACTGGCTCATACCCTACGTCGAGGGCGCCAAGACCCATGAGGAGTTCGTGAACTCCAGGATAGCCTTCGACGCCCAACGCCTTGCCGCCGGGCAGGCTGAATACGCCGGACCCTGGCGTCCCGAGCGAGCCGTCAACACCCTGACGCTGGCGAGGTTTTTCGACGATCGCTACGCTCTGCCTCTAGACGCTTTGCTCGCCACGACAGACCGGCGCCCGCCGTCCTGGATGACCCTGCTTCAACAGCTCCGCACGGTCGGCTGACCGGTTTCGTAATTGGCTTGACCAATTTAGAGAACGTCGTAGGTTTCGGTCCAGCCGTCGATTGAGAACGGCACGGGGCTGGAAAAATGATCAGACAACGCGCTCTCCTTCTGGGCGCCGTGAGCGCTGTCGCGCTGTGCGGCCCTGTAGGCTCTGCGAACGCGCAGACGACCGGCAACCCGCCGCCGCAAACGCCGAGCCAGGATGCCGACGACAATCTGGATGAAATCGTCGTTACAGGCTTTCGCGGCGCATACGCCAGCGCCCTGGCGACCAAGCGCAGTTCGGATCAAATCACGGATTCAATCTCGTCGGATGGCCTCGGCCGGTTCCCCGACCTGAACGTCGGCGAGGCCATTCAGCGTCTGCCAGGCGTTCAGATCAACCGCGAAGCCGACTCACGTAACGCCACCATCAGCCTGCGCGGCCTGCCCGGCTCGTTCGCCCGCACGACTTTGAACGGGTCGGGCTTCGCCGATCCGATTTTGTCGACCTCGACCAACATGGGCTCGACGCCGCTGGGGGCGTTCAACTCCGACATCTTCTCGGGCATCACCATCATCAAGTCGCCGGACGCATCCGATGTCGCCGGCGGCCTGTCAGGGATCATCGATCTGCGGATCGCTTCAGCGCTGTCGCGCCGGGATGGCGGCTTCGTCAAGGCGGCCTACGAGTACAACGAGCTGGGGGACCAGGGATCACCGTCCTACACGGTCGGCTACAACACGCACCTGAGCGAAGATTTCGCCCTGTTCGGCACTCTGGCTTTCAAGGAAGAGAATTTCCGCCGCGACTCCATCACGGTCAACAGCTGGGCCAACCGTCTGGGGTCGATCCAGGTCGGCAACCAGGGCGTGCCGGGATCGAACCCCGTTTATGACGCGCTGATCGCGGCCAACCCTGGCGGGGTCTATTATCCCAGCCAGGTGCGCCAGTTCGTGCGCCAGAACCGCGGCGACGTCTTCACCGGCGCAGCGGGCTTCGAATGGCGGGCGAACAGCGAACTGACCCTGGGCTTGACGGGCTTCTACACCAAGCGCCAGCTGGATGAGGGCACAAACCACCTGCTCTATATCGAGAACGGCGCCGGCCTGAACACCAATACCGCGTTGAACGCGACGTCGGCCGTCACCCATTTCACAAGCTTGGGCACGCCCTACGTGGCCGCCGACGGCCGCGCCTATATCAACCAGTTCACTTCCGAAAACGCCCAGACTTTCGACTCGGTCCGCTCCGAGCCGGTGACCCAGATGGTCTGGGCGATCAATCCGACCGTCACGTTCGAGCGTGACGGGTGGCGTGCGACGCTGGAGGGCACGATCTCCCGCGCCGAGGCCCGGGCCGACCAGATCGAGCTGGACATCGTCCAGAACGCCTATCGAAATCTGGGCCCCGCCGGTCTGAACGGGATCACCTCGTCGGTCTTCACCGGAGGCGACGACCTGTCGCGCTTCCGCATCGCGCTGAACACGCCGAACGCCACCCACATCCCGGCGGGTGGTTACACCATCCCGGTGGCCGCCAACTCGGTGACCCAGGTGGGTGCAGGGATGCCAGGCCAGCCCGCGACCGTCGCTGGCGACCGCTTCGGAGTGACCGGCACCAACGGCCAGGCGCTGACCGAGCTGGACGCGCTTCAGTTCGATGTCGAGAGGACGCTGGAAGGCTCCTTCCTGTCGTCACTGGTGGGCGGCCTGCGGTTCGAATCGACGTCCTTCGCCTCGTCCGGATCGCGCAACAGCGCCATGGGCATCAACCTGGCCGGTCTGACCCAGTCGGTCTCGGAGGTGAACCCCTACATCGGCGACTTCTTCGGCGGTGAAGCCGACGGCTACACCTCGGCCTGGCGCAGCGTGAACGTCCGCCAGGTCCTGGCGGCCATCACCCCGGTCAACACAGCTCTGCGGACCCCGGCCAACCCGAACGGGGTCACCAATCAGTTCGTTCTCGACCCGGCCACCGGCGTCTTCCTGACCACCTATGGGCTGGTGAACAACTACTGGGATCCGAACTACTGGAACAACAACTTCACCAACTCCAATGAGACGCTGTCGGCCTATGTCATGGCCAAGTTCGACACCGAGGTGTTCGGGATGAGGGCGGTGGGCAACGTCGGTGTGCGCTATGAGCGTCTCGACACCTCCATCGTCGCCCTGGACTGCCAGGGCTGCTCCTCGGTCCGGGCCACGGCCGCGGGACCGGTGAACCACTTCGTCACCGAGCGTAGCTACGACAGCGAGCGCGACTATTTCCTGCCGTCGGCGATGGTCAAGATCGAGCTGACGGATGATCTGCTGCTGCGTGCGGCCTTCTACCGGACCTATGTGCGTCCCCAGCCGAGGGACAACGTTCCGATCACTTCGGTGCTCACGCCGGATCCGGCCGTGGTCAACTCACCCTATACGATCACCATCGGCGCCACGAGCCTGTCGCCCTACACCTCGGATGCCTACGATCTGGCGCTGGAATGGTACAATCGGCCGGGCGGCGTGTTCGCGATTTCCCTCTATCAGAAGGATGTCGACGGCTATATCGGGCCGATTGTCGACCCGACCCGTCTTTGCCCCTCGACCGGTCTGATCAACGGCGTCGATTTTGGGCTGGGGCCGCTGACCATCTCCGGCACCAACTGCCTGACGGCGGCCGGCGTGCAGGTGCAGGCCAGCGGCAGCACCAACCAGGACCCGATCACCGTGCGGGGCGCCGAACTGGCGGTCCAGCAGAACCTCGACTTCCTGCCCGGCTGGCTGTCCCATTTCGGGGGCGCGGCCAACTTCACCTACATCGACATCGAGGGCACGACCGGCGCCGGCATCCCGATCACCCTGCCCAGCGTGTCGCGCAAGAACCTGAACCTGATCGGCTACTATGAGACCGACAAGTTCGGCATCCGCCTGACTTACAACTGGCGTGGCGACTATGACCTGGCCGCCGGCAACAGCTTCGTCGGCGACGCCCGCACGGTGAAATCACGCTCCCAGTTGGACGCCTCTGCGTCCTACAATGTGACCGACCGCATCACCCTGTCGGCGGACGCCTTCAACCTGACCGACGCGACCCGTTCGGAATATCAGTCGGACCCCATGCTTCCGCGTCGGATCGACTACGACGGACGGACCTATCAACTGACGCTGCGCGCGACGTTCTGAAAGAAGGCATCTACCCAGAGCCGGAATGGGGGCGACCTCGATCGTTCTTATCGCCGGCTTGGTCAGCCTCGACTTTCGGCCGCTGCGCCCGACCAGGCCCGGGGCCGGGTCTGTCAGGTTAATTTCGCCAAGTCGAAAGCCCCCCTGCCTCGCTGCCGGTTCGGCGCCGCCATCGCCCAAGCGGCAGCAGCTTCGGCGCGAAAGCGGCGAAGGGGGGGCTGCTGATCAGATGGCGTTGGATGTTGAAGGTGTTGCAGATCGCCGCGTGGGCGGTGAGAAATCGCTGGGCTGAATCTTGGGATTTGAACCGCTGCTGCCGGCGGCGGGCGGGCGACTGACCCTTACGCGCCCGACGCTGGACGGGCTGAAAGCGGAGCTCGGCTGGGACGCCGGCTCCGCCCTGCCGGTCAAAGCCCCAGAGCGGTCTTGATCGCGGCCCAGTCCACCAGCTTGAAGTTTTGACGCTCGCCGGTCGATCCTGGAATCTCGTCGACATCGTCCTGAACGACGATCAAACCCTGCAAATAGGGTCCGACCGGGCCGGCCAGGGCCGCGATTCCGTCGGTTCCGGTCACGCCATCGATGCCGCCGCCCGAGATCACGGAGAATCGCCCGCGATATGTGGGTTGCCCATCCAACCGCCACAGGGCGAAGGCGGAATCGCCTTGGCTGGACGCGAACAGCCACGTCTCGCCGTTCTGCTTCAGCATTGCCAGACCCTCGACGTCGGGGACCAGTGCTGGGCTGGGGGCCTGGGCGATCGAAATGCGTCGCGATCCCTCTTCGGGATCGACAGAGTATCGCCAGACGCCGCGCGCCTCCTCGCCGATATAGACGTAGCCGGTCTCGTCGTCGATGACGCAGCCCTCGGTCTGGCTGCCGACAGCATAGGCTTTCTGAACGACGCCCGCAGGCGCACCGTCGGAGCCGACAGACACCGCAACCTGACGAACCTGGCCGTCCGTGCCGTTGATGATGACGATGAAATCATCGCCGCGCTTGCCGACGCACAGGCCGTAGGGTTCCGCCAGATCGACGGGGATCAAGCCCCAATAGCGGGTCTGAAGGGTCATCGGATCCATCAGGAACAGGGTGATGCCGAACCGGTCGGGGCTTCGATCGCTGGCTGCGACCAGCACCTGACTTCGCCCATCGGCCATGAAGCCGTCACGCAGATCGACGTTGTTCGGATTTCCGCCAGGCATGTTCTGCAGAACTGTTCCGTCCAGCCGGTAGGAATAGAGGCCGGCCTTCTTGTCCGTGCCGAAAATCACCACGCGCGATGGATCGCGCGGGTCGGCCCAGATTGCAGGATCGTCTGCAGCATCGGCGTTGACGGTGCCCACCGCGACGGTTTCAGCCGCTGCGAGAACCGGAGTTCCGGCTCCGACACCCATCCGGGGCGCATCCGATACATCCGTTTCTTCACCAGTTAGAGGCGTCGTGCAGGCCCCGACGAGCAACGCGATCGCGCTCGCGCTGACGAGAGAGAATCTGACGGTCGACATGGAGGCCCCATATGCTGACGATGACCGCGCGCGGCGGCACGCAGCCATAAACATCGAATGATGACGGGCTCGTCACAGTGGAGCCAGCCTAGCGGTGTAAACGCGCGAAAATCGACCTTCTGCGCGAGAGCGACACGGTCACGGGTAAAGCCGGATGGCGTAACAGGCTCCGCGTCAGGCCGGCGGGTCTGCATTAAGTGGAAGGGCCCACTCGCATATTTTGCCGAATGCATCTGGGCGATACGAAACGCGTCTACGGAGCCCATCCTCACACACCGGGACGTTTTGAAGACGAGTGAGCGGCACGGCGCCTCTCCATCCGTCAGTTTGCCGACTGTGTCGCCAAACGGATCGGAAGGGCCCGTCCACGCCCGCCATCGCTGAACGTCTAAGGCGTAGGCACGAAGTCCGGATCGATCAGGCACGGCTGGCCATAGGCCTCGGCCCGTAAGCGACAGGCCTTCAAGACATCGTCGGCGTCCGGCTTCTCGCCAGTATCCAGCCAGTGGCTCATGGCGATCAACATGCCGGCATATTGCGGGACGCTGAGTTGGCTGTGCAAAGCCTCGGTTGTGAACACCTGGCTCAGCAGGTCTGAGCGGCCGGCCTCGGCGACCGTTCGCGAATAGACCGCCTCCTGCCCCACGAAGACCGTCGGGTCGTAGCGGGCATGGAGCGTGAGAGTCGGCAGCATGATATTGCCCGTCAGATCGGCGTCATAGGCCAGCGCGGCGACGGCGGCGGGATCGGCGTCGAACCGCTCGACACCCTGGTTCAGGGCGACGTCGTCGTCGGAGCCTTGATAGGTGGTTCCTGCGTTGGAGAAGGGGTTCGCTCCGCCCAGACGCTCCCAGACCATGTCCTGGAACAGGTTGGTGCCCCAGGCCAGGTGGGCGACCAGGTTGTCCGCCCGGATCCCCACCACCGACAGGATGTTGCGCAGGGCGTCGGACTGCGCGCGCGAGCGGGCCTCGGGCGCGAGGCTCAGGCCAGTGCATTCCTCGGCGCGGGCCGTCAGATCGGCACGGGACATGGAGGCGCCTTGGGGCAGGCCCTGCCACAGCGGATACTGGGTCTCGGTTGGGCGTGGATGGTTGTGGCAGTAGAACTGATAGACGGCGCGCAGATCGGCCCGGAAGGTATACCCGCGCGTCCCGCCGGCCAGCAGGCCGCTGGTCAGGATGACGCCGTCGTAGTTGCGCGTCCCATCGGCTGCGACCGCGTAGAGTTCCGCCGCCTTGGCCGCGACGTTCCCGCCCCAGGACTGGCCGTGAAGGATCGTGCGCCGGGGCTTGCCGAAGGCGTCCCAGACGATCTGGCGCAGGTCGTCGGTGTCGCGCGCCGCCATCCGCACGCCATAGCCGCCCCGGCGATAGGTCGAGCCGGCCCAGGCGTAACCCTCGCTGACCATCACGGAGAAGCGCTCGAGGTCTTCGACCGGGTCGTCTCGCTGAGGCTCCGCCGTGCGCGGTCCACCATGAGCGTGAACAATCAGGGCGCCGTTCCAGTCGCGCGGATAGGCGGTCCAGAACCAGGCGCCGTCCGCCGACCGACCCGAGGAACAGGTGGTTCCGGCCGGCAGAGCCGTCGGACACGTCGCCGGTTCGGGGGCGATGACCTGAGCCGAGGCGGGCATGATATCCGCCCCCAGCCAGGTCAGGCCCGCGACGGCCAGCGCTGAAAGCGCAGAGCGCATCCTGACCGTCCGTCGCAGCATGGGCTCAGAACTCCTTGGCCATAGAGACGTACCAGTAACGGCCGTAAGGGCGATAGAGCGAGCCAAGGTAGCCCGAGGACGACAGCGGGGGACGCTCGTTGGTGATGTTGCGGGCGCCGAAGCGGATGCGGCTGTTGGAGATGAAGCCGTTGTTCTCCTCCCACTCGTACTGGCCATAGAGATTGCCAGTGACCTGGCTGTCGACCTGGAAGGCGTTTCCGGCGACGTCCAGCAGGTTCGTGTCGTTGACCGCCGAGATATACTGGGTGAAGGCGCCGACCTGCCACGGGCCCTGGCTCCAGGTCACCGATCCCGACAGCTTCCATTCCGGCCGGCCGTTCTGGGCCAGAAGGTCGCTGGAGTCGGGCAAGGGCGTCGCGGCATTGATGGTCCCGGCGGCCCGAGCCGCGTAGAGCGCATCCACTGCGGGTCCCGGTTCCCGGCCGAACTTGATCAGCTTGGCCGCGTCGATATTAACCCGGAAGCTGCCCCACGGGGTGTTCCGAAGCCGCCAGTTGAAGCCGATGTCCAGGCCCTCGACGTCCTGCGGCAGCAGGTTCACGAACCGGTCCGAGATCGAGGTGATCACCCCGGCCGGCGTCAGGCCGGTGCCGGCGAACAGGGCGATGTCGTCGGCGTTGACCGGCGCCCGCGTGACAAGGGGATTGGTGCGGCCCTGAACGCGTTCGGCGTAGTCCAGGACCACCGCGTTCGGGCCGCCGAACAGGCCGACGATCTTCTCCTGCTGGATCCTCCAGCGGTCGACGGTGAAGGTGAAGTCGCCCCACTCGGCCGGCACGAACTGCGGCTGGAACACCACGCCATAGGACTGGTTCTTGCTCTCTTCCGGCTCCAAATCCGGGTTGCCGGAGACCAGCAGAGAGGCGCCGATCGAACGCGAGCAAGCGCCGAAGGTGGCGATACGTCCGGCCCGCAGATCGGCCTCGCAACGAATGTAGTCCGGGTTGGTCGACAGGCGACCGTAGGTGGCGGTGTTGACCTGTTCCAGGTTCGGGGCACGGAAGCCTTCGGAATACGAACCCCGCAGGCGCAGGCCGTCGATGATGTCCCAGGCCGCCGCGACCTTGGGCTTGGCGACATCGCCGAAGTCCGAATAGTGCTCGGCCCGACCGGCGATCTGGAACTCCAGATTATGGACCAGCGGGATGTTCATCTCGGGCGAAACGACCGGCACGGCGAACTCGATATAGGCCGAGGTGACGGTCCGCTCTCCCGACGTGTCGGGGTTCTGGCTGACGGCGATGACATTCGACAATTGCACCGCGCCCGTGACCGTGTCCCGGAACGGGTTGGAGCCGTCCAGATTGCTGTCGCGGTCGTCGCGCTGGGTCTCCTTGCGCGCCTCGACGCCGAAGGCCACGCCGACATCGCCGGCCCACAGGCTGAACAGATCGGGGCGCGAGACCTTGAAATCGTACAGGGTCAGGGTCGTCTTGCTTTCACGCTTCAGGGTGAAGGTGATGGCGTCGATCGCGGTCTGGGAACTCGGCGTGCAGTCGCCGAAGCTGGTCTGGGCGATGCAGCCGCCGCTGAAGGGGTTGTAGGCGTCCGG
>JAZKHL010000125.1:0-48836 GCA_040385365.1 Pseudomonadota bacterium
ACGGCGTCTCGCACGTCGTGAACTTCGAACTGCCCTTCGTGCCGGAAGCCTACGTCCACCGCATCGGCCGGACCGCCCGCGCCGGCGCCGACGGTTCCGCCATCAGCTTCGTCGCCGGCGACGAGATGAAGCTGCTGAAGGACATCGAGAAGGTCACCCGCCAGAAGATCCCCGCCACCGACCGTCGCAATGACAAGTCGCTGGGTCTGCTGGACCAGTCGATCATGGCCGCCGGCGTCGGGACCAAGGCGACCATGCCCGACCGCGAGGACCGTCCGCGCGGCGATCGCGGCCCGCGCAACCCGCGTCGCGACGGCGTCAAGAAGGAGCACGGCGGCCAGCCGCACCGCGTCCGCGGCAAGGGCGCCCCGAATCGTGACGGCGCTCGTGACGGCGGCGGACGCGACCAGAACCGTGGCCACAACGGCGACCGTTCGATCACCAACGTCGTGCCGTTCGACCCGCTCGCGGCCGACCGCGCCCGCTCGGCCGCCAACGCCAACCGCCCGGTGTCCAGCAATCAGGGCGGCGAGGCCAAGCCCGACGGCGAAATCCGCCGCCGCCCCCGCGGCCGTCGCCCCTCCAACGGCGGCAAGGGCTACGTCGCCAAAGGCTGATCAGAACCATCTCCTCCCCGTTCGCCGCTTGGCGGATGGGGAGGGGGACCGCCCGCCGCTTGGCGGGGGGTGGAGGGGATCTTGAAACCCCACCGATCGTGCCCGCGTCAAAACCCCTCCGTCAGCTCGCAAGGGCTCGCTGCCACCTCCCCATTCGCTTCGCGAACAGGGAGGAGACCCTAGACGGCTGCCGTCACGACCCCCGCCGCGCCCAGCGTCGTCGCCAGCGCGTTCACCGCCGCCTCGACCGCGTCCCCATCTCGGCCACGCACCACGAGGTTCGTCCCCACTTCACCGTCCGACCCGGCCCCGAACGGATAGCTCCCGAACGACAGATCCCGCCTCGCCTTCGCCGCCTCGGCCAGCGGCGCCGCGATCGCGCCTTCGCCCACGCCGGTGACCCTCAGCGTCCTCGCGTGGACGACCGCGCCGGTCCGCAACCGAGGCGCCACGTCCTCCAGCATCGCCGTCATGATCTTCGGCACGCCCGCCATGACGAAGACATTGCCGACCTGGAACCCCGGCGCATCCGTCACCGGATTGGCGATCAACACGCCGCCGTCCGGGATCCGCGCCATCCGCCGCCGCGCTTCGTTCAGCTCTTCGCCATAGCGTCGCTCCAGGATCGCCAGCGCATCCGGGCGCTCGCCGATGCCCACCCCGAACGCCTGCGCCACACAGTCCGCCGTGATGTCGTCATGCGTCGGCCCGATCCCGCCGGTGGTGAAGACATAGTCGTGCGCGCCTCGAAGCGCGTTCAGCGCCTCGACGATCTGCCCCGGTCGATCGCCCACGGTCCGCGCCTCCATCAGGTCGATCCCGAGCGCGCCCAGGAACCGGGCGATGGTGTTCAGATTGGTGTCGGCGGTCCGCCCGGACAGGATCTCGTCGCCAATGATCAGGACAGCGGCGTTCGGCGAGGGGGCGTGGGTCATCGCGCACACCTACGCCGCCCCGGCGTCACGGCAAGAGCGCCCCGCCCTAAAACGGCTTGAGATTGTGTGCTAGACGACCCATCTGAGCCCTGCACCACTGCACGCGCGACCGAGACGCTTCCATGTACGAAACTCCCGACCTGGACACCGAGACCTTCGTCCGCACCAGCGCGATCAAAATCTATCAGCCCGAGGATTTCGAGGGCATGCGCGTCGCCGGCCGTCTGGTGGCCGAGACGCTGGACATGATCACGCCCTTCATGGTCCCCGGCGTGACGACCCAGGAGATCGACGACCGCATCCGCGACTTCACCTTCGCCAACGGCGGCCTGCCGGCCTGCCTCGGCTACAAGGGCTACATGAAGACGGTCTGCACCTCGATCAATCACGTGGTCTGCCACGGCATTCCCGGCGACCGGGTGCTGAAGGACGGCGACATCGTCAACATCGACCACTCGGTCATCGTCGACGGATGGCACGGCGATTCCAGCCGCATGTTCGCCATCGGCGACGTCGGCGCGCGGGCAAGGAAGCTGATCGACGTCACCTATGAATCGCTCGCGCTCGGCATCGAGCAGGTGAAGCCCGGCAACACCTTCGGCGACATCGGTTTCGTCATCCAGCGCCACGTCGAGGCCGCCCGCATGAGCGTCGTGCGCGATTTCTGCGGCCACGGCATCGGCCGCATCTTCCACGACAGCCCCAACGTCCTGCACTACGGCCGCAAGGGCGAAGGCGCGGTGCTGAAACCCGGCATGTTCTTCACCATCGAGCCGATGGTGAACCTGGGCAAGCCGCACGTGAAGGTCCTGTCCGACGGCTGGACCGCCGTGACCCGCGACAAATCCCTGTCGGCCCAGTGCGAACACACCGTCGGCGTGACCGAGAACGGCGTCGAGGTCTTCACCACCAGCCCCGCCGGCGTGTTCAAGCCCTGATCTGAGACCCTCCGGCCAGCGTGCGCCCTTGGGAACGTGGAACCTTCGTTTTGAGCTCCGCATTCTTTGGGGTGCAACAGGAAGGAACCGATCATGATCAAAGTCCTCGCCCTCGCCGCCGCCATGGCCGTCTCGCCCCTGCTAGGGGCCGCGCCGACAGTCGCCGTCACCTACGACCCCTGCGAACGCGCGACCCAGGATTATCAGCGCGCGCTCGCCGCCTATCAGGCCGCCCAGGACTGCAGCCGAACTCTTCCGAGAGCCTGTAACGTGCCTCAAGCGGAGGCCCGGCGGCTCAACGAAGCGCGTCAGCGCATGAGAGAAGCCTGCCGATAGGCGAACCCCCTCGACGGGATTGAATACCGATCTGGAAAAGCCGGGGCGTCTTTATCGGGATGCCCCGGCGGCATGTCTGACGCCGGCGCCGATTCTCGTGGTATCCGCTCCTGATCACTGTCCTCCCGCCCGAAGTTCATCAGCCCATGGCATCGATAGCGACACTTCTGCCGGGCCTGACCCTTGCCGTCCTGCTCGCAGGAGCAGCGCAGGCGCAGAGCGTCGCGGTAACGGGTGCCGACGGTGCGTCGGTCACCCTGTCCGCCGCTGATCTCGCGGCCCTTCCCCGTCGCATGCTCACGCTCAGCGTCCATGGTGAGAGCCACGTGTTCGAAGGCCCCACCCTGGCCTCCGTCCTCAAGGACGTGCGGGCCCCGTTGGGCGAGGATCTGCGCGGGCAGGCCCTGCTGACCTACGTCACGGTTCGCGCCGCCGACGGTTATGGCGTCGTCCTGTCGCTGGCGGAGATCGACCCCGCACTCAGCCCCACCGCCGTTCTGCTGGCGGACGAGGTGGACGGCGCACCGATCGATGCCGAGGAAGGTCCCTTCCGGCTTGTCGTCGAGGGCGATGCCCGCCCCGCCCGCTCCGTGCGCCACGTGACGTCGATCACGGTCTCGAACGCCGATTGAGACCCGGCCCATCGGCGCCGCCGTCGATCACCTCTTGAACCTGTCGCCTCAGCGATTAGCCTGAACCTGCGATTGTGGGGGCCGGCGTGACGGATCAAAGCGAACAGGCCGTCGTCAAGCCGGTCCCCCATCACGCCGGACATCGAGAGCGCCTGCGTCACCGCGCCCGAACCGCCGGCCTGACCCACCTGCCGGACTACGAACTGCTCGAGCTGTTCCTGTTCCGCAGCCAGCCGCACGGCGACATGAAGCCGATCGCCAAGGCGCTGCTGGCCCGCTTCGACAATTCGCTGGCCGCCGTCCTCGCCGCCTCCGTCGAAGACCTGATGACCGTCCGCACCGAAGACACCAAGGGCAAAACCAAAGGCGTCGGCATGGAGACCGCGCTCGACCTCGCCGCCCTGCACGAGGTCGCACAGCGAGTGGCCAAGGAACCCGCCGTCAAACGTCCCGTCATCTCGTCCTGGACCGCGCTGCTGGCCTACGTCCGCGTCGCCCTGCAGCATGAGCCGCGCGAGCAGTTCCGGGTCCTGTATCTCGACAAGAAGAACCAGCTGATCCTGGACGAAATCCAGAACCGTGGCACCGTCGACCACGCCCCCGTCTATCCGCGCGAGGTCGTCCGCCGGGGGCTGGAGGTTTCCGCAGCCGCCATGATCCTGGTCCACAACCACCCGTCGGGCGATCCGACCCCCAGTCGCGCCGACATCGACATGACCAAACAGATCGTCCGCGCCGCCCAGTCCCTGGGCGTCGAGGTCCACGACCACCTGATCGTCGGGCGCGAAGGCGTGACCAGCTTCAAGCAGCTGGGGCTGATGTGAACATGGCTGTCTCTGGCCCGATCCTGACCACGCCGCGCCTGACCCTGACGCCCGTCGCGCTTGGCGACTTCGGCGACCTCGTCGCCCTGTGGCGGGACGAGGCCTTCACCCGTCACATCACCGGTCGATCCCTCTCGGAGGAGGAGGTCTGGTTCCGCCTGCTGCGCGATCTCGGTCACTGGTCCGCGCTGGGGCACGGCAACTGGACGATGCGGCTGACCGAGACGAGGACCTACGTCGGCAGCGTCGGCATCCTGGACTACCGCCGCACGCTAGACCCCGCTTTCGACGCGCCTGAGATCGGCTGGGGCACCGGCGGTGCTTTCCACGGCCAGGGTCTGGCGGGCGAAGGCGTGAACGCCGCCCTGCGCTGGGCGGACACAGTCCTGAAGGCCCCCCGCACAGTCTGCATGATCGGCCCCGGCAACCTCGCCTCGCTCCGCCTCGCAGGTCGCGCAGGCTTCGTCGCCTATGCCGAGACCACCTATCACGACGAGCCGACAATCCTGCTGGAGCGGGCCCCTGACGTTCTCCCTCCCCTTTATGGGGAGGGACCGTGAGGCGGAGCCGAACGCGGGTGGGGCCGTGTCGTAGCTAGGTCACAACCATTCGAACCCCTCCCGGGCTCCGCTTCGCTCCGCCGTCCCTCCCCATAAATGGGAGGGAGAAGCCGCTATCCCAACATTAAGCTTTACGCGGCATTCTCCACGCCCATGCCCATGCCCGTCGAAACCCTGCACGCCTACTTGCTCGCGGCCTTCCCGGATGCGGAGATCGCGATCGATGACCTTGCGGGCGACGGCGACCACTATCGCGCCCGCATCGTCTCGAGCGCCTTCGCCGGCATGCCGCGCGTGAAGCAGCACCAGCTCGTCTATGCCGCGCTCAAGGGTCACATGGGCGGCGCCCTTCACGCCCTGGCGCTCGAAACCTCCGCCCCCTCCAACACAGGCTGATCCGCCATGCGCTATCGCCCGTTCGGCGCGTCCGGCGCCGCCATCTCCACCCTGACGCTCAGCCTCGGCGTCGATACCCTGTCGCGCGGGGTCGCCTTTGCCAACGAGCTGATCTTCACCGCGCTGGAGGCGGGCATCAACTCCTACCGGCTGGAGACCGCCGACCCCGTGCTCGCCGAGGTGGTCGGTCAGGCCCTCGTCAATGTCGATCGCAAGCTGCTGAACGTCAGCCTGGAGCTGGGCGCCGGCGACGGCCGTCGGGGTTCGGATCGCGACTTCTCGGCCGAGGGGATGACCGGCGCCATCGACCGCGCCCTGCACGTCTCCGGCCTCGGCTGGATCGACGTGGCGCTTTTGGAGGAGCCCGGTGAGGATGAACTGCCCCAGAGCTCGCTGAATGCGTTGAAGGCCCTGCGCGCCACCGGCCGCGTTCGTTATCTGGGCGTCTCAGGCGCCACCGAGGTGATGGACACCTACGTCTCGACCGGCGCGTTCGACGTCCTGGCCACGCCCTTCCACGTCAATGTCGACTGGAAGATCCGCTCGCGCGTCCGTGCCGCACGCGATCAGGACATGGCCATACTGGCCTATGATTATTTCCCGTCCGAGCTGGACACCGCCAAAAAGGCCGCGACGGTGCACAAGCCCAAGAAGGGTTTGTTCGGCTTCGGCTCCGGCTCCGGCGATCGCAAGAAAAATGATCCCCTCGCCGACGTCGGCACCTTCGCCTTCATTCATCGCACGGCCAACTGGAGCGCGGAGGCCATCTGTCTGGCGCACGCGATGACCGATCCGGCGATTTCCAGCGTCCTGATCAAGGCGTCGGACGCCGAACGCCTCAATACCCTGGCCGCCGTGCCCGAGCGCGACATGCCCCCCGGACTGTCAGCCCAGATCGAGATGGCCAGAGTCGCAGCCTGAGTCGCGGCCTGACACGCAGGCTTGAAGGCCGACGGCCTTGACCCTGACGGGCGCCGACCCTAGCTGACGCCTGCAACGAAAGGCGTCCCCTCGTGTCCGACCAAGTCCTCGATACCCCCGCCGACCCGATCCACGCCTTCATCGCCCAGACGGTGAGCGAGCATCCGGTCGTGCTGTTCATGAAGGGCACGCCCGACAGCCCGCGCTGCGGCTTCTCCGCCAATGCCGTCCAGATCCTGGACCACCTGGGCGCGTCCTTCGTCGGCGTCGATGTTCTTCAGGACGACGGCCTGCGCGACGGCATCAAGACCTTCACCGACTGGCCCACAATCCCTCAGCTCTATGTCGCGGGCGAGTTCGTCGGCGGCTCCGACATCGTGCGCGAGATGTTCCAGGCCGGCGAGCTGGCCGCCCTGATGGTCGAAAAAGGCGTCCCGCTCGGCGAGGCGTAACGTTTTGGCCCGCCAGACCCTGACGCCGCGAGAAGATCGCGAGGTCTTCGAACTGCCCCTGGCGATCAAGTCAGAGCACATCGACGCCAACGGCCACGTGAACAACGTCGTCTATGTCGGCTGGCTTCAGGACGCCGGCACCGCCCACTGGAACGCCCGCTTCGACGAAGACACCCGCGCGAAATGGTCCTGGGTCGCCCTGCGTCACGAGATCGACTACGTCCGCGCGCTCCAGCCCGACTCGACCGCGGTGGCCCGCACCTGGGTCGGCGACCCTCACGGCCCGCGCTTCGCCCGCTATGTCCGCATCGAGGACGGCGAGGGTCGCCTGTGCGCCCAGGGCGTCTCGGAATGGTGCCTTGTCGAGGCCTCGACCCTGCGCCCCACCCGCATCCCCGCGACCATGCTGCCGACTTTCGAGCGGCGCTAGGGCTCAGGTCGTCGGCGTTGTCGCCGGTAGCTGATAGGGGTTGTTGACCGACACCCGCGATCCCGGCGTTAGGCCCAGTTCCTCGAACGACCAGATCACCTCGACTCCGTCGGCGACCGGCGTCTTGCACTCGTCTTCTTCGATCCGGCGCAGGGTGATGGTCGAGGCGGCGCCCACGTGGTTGACCACCGGCGTCAGGTCGTCTTTCTCGGTGCAGCCGTTCGAACTGACCCAGAACACCGCCAGATCGCGTGTGATCGCAGCGGCGTGAATCGGCTCGAGCTGACCTGGCATGGCGACCGTCTGCATCGGCGCGTCCTGCCGGAACAGGGCGCAGCCCGACGTCGCCAGCGCGGCGGCCGCGATCAGTGCGAGCGAGCGGATGGGCCCCATGTCCCTGGTCCTTGAACAGCCTTGCGAACCGTTATCGCAATTCGACGGATTCCGCACCCGCAAATATCAGTCGCCGGCTCGCCTGGCGCAGCTGCCGTCCTCGTCTCGACCCAGGCTCGCCATCAGCCGGGGCCGGTTGCTTGCCGACGACGTCGACATGACGAGGAACAAGGCTTCACCGTCCAGCGTCAAACAGTGCAATTCCTGCCGGAACGCGCCGTTGGTGTCACGCGACCCCTCCCCGCTGTCCGACGCCGTCGTGCGTGTCGCACCCTGATCCTCAAGCGCCTTCAGCACCGCCTCGCGCAACTGTTCTGGATCGCCGCTCGTGGAGGTGACGGTGCAGGATCCCGACCCTTCTTGAAGGGATACCTGCACCGAAACGGTGTGGCGGCCGTCTCCATCACGCCCCCGCCCGGACGCCGCTGTGGAGAAGAAATCCGTCGCTGGCCGTCCAGTCATCACGGCGGGGACGCAGCCCGACCCCACCGCATAGGCCGTTGCCGCCCGAGGCGAGAAATGGATTCCCGGCGATGGCCGTGTGAGCGCATATTCGTGCGCCTGGGCATTCAGGGCGTCGTTCAGGGGATCGGCCACGACTTGACCGGCGACGAGAGCGAACAGCAGCGGCGAGAAGAACAACGAACACTCCGGAAAGATCGAACGCGACGGCCCAGTCTTTCACGTCCGTCGATGACGAAAAAGGCCCCGGATCGCTCCGAGGCCCTTTCCGTCTTCTCATCCCCGCGAAGGCGGGGACGCGCTCAAGCAGCGAGCGACCACGTCGCTCGCGTTAGCGCCCCTTCTTACGAAGAGTAGTATTCCACCACCAGGTTCGGCTCCATCTTCACCGCGAACGGCACGTCGGCCAGTTCGGGGAAGCGGACGAAGCGGACCGAGAAGCCGCGATCACCCAGTTCCAGGTAGTCGGGGATGTCGCGCTCGCCGGACTGCTGGGCTTCGAGCACCAGCGCCATGTTGCGGGACTTTTCCTTGACCTCGACGACGTCGCCGACCTTCAGGCTGTAGGAGGCGATGTTCACCTTCTTGCCGTTGACGGTGACGTGGCCATGGTTGACGAACTGGCGTGCGGCCCAGGGGGTCGGAACGAATTTAGCGCGATAGACTGTGGCGTCCAGACGGGCTTCCAGCAGACCGATCAGGGTCTCGGAGGTGTTGCCCTTCCGGCGAGCGGCCTCGTCATAGGTCTTGCGGAACTGCTTTTCCGTCAGGTTGGCGTAGTAGCCCTTGAGCTTCTGCTTGGCCTTCAGCTGCAGGCCGAAGTCGGAGACCTTGGACTTGCGGCGCTGGCCGTGCTGGCCGGGACCGTAGGAACGCTTGTTGACCGGCGACTTGGCGCGGCCCCACAGGTTCTCACCCATGGCCCGATCGATTTTGTATTTGGCGCTATGGCGCTTGGACATTGTGGTCTCTTCAAAAGGATGCGGCCCGGCCTCTCCGCAAATGGAAAGGCGATCTCAACGGCGGTCCACGCATCGTCCGTAGTGTCATCGCGCGTCCAGCCGAGGCGGGACACGAGAAGGCGGCGCTTATGACGGCGGAGGGTGGCGGTGTCAACCACACGGTTGGGAGCCATACAGGCCTGTGTTACAAGATGCAGAGTTGGAGCAACACATGACCCTCAGCATTCGCAGCCCGGAAGCCGATCGCCTGGCGAGACAGCTTGCCGACATCGAGAAGACGACCATCACCGAAGCCGTCGTCATCGCCCTCAAAGATGCCGTCCGCGCCCGCAAGCCGCGCGTGGACCCTATAGAATTGGCGAAGACAATTCTCGCGCGACGGGGGGTCGTCATTCAGCCCGGGCAACCGCCGGTCTCCCAAAGCGCATATCATGATCTGGACCACGACCTGACCGGCGACAACGACTGATGTTCGTCGATGCCTGTGCGATCATCTCGATCTTCATGCAGGAGGAGACCGCCACCTCATATCGCGACGCCCTGGGTGCGGCTGATGCCCCTTTTACATCAGCGCTAGCGGCATTCGAGGCGGTGATTATCCTGGCTCGCCCGGATCGCCTGAACTCGACCTATGGCGAGACCCTGAAAGACGTTCTGGCTTGGTTGCACGCCTACGGGATCGACCTGCGGGAGGCCTCGGATTCAAATACTGTGCTGGCCTACGCCATCACGGTCGCCGAAGGCCATGGGCTAGGCAAACGCGCCCTCAGCAATTTCGACTGCTTCCACTATGCGCATGCCAAGGCCGCCGGCGCGCCCCTGCTGACGCTGGATGCCCTGCTGCGCCAGACGGATGTCGCCACCCTCCCCTGACTACTCCACTAAATAGAACAGCCCCTCCACCGTCGTCCCCAGGGCCTTCGCCAGCCCCAGCGCCAACAAGGTCGAGGGCACGAAGACACCATTCTCGACCGTGTTGATCGTCTTCCTCGACACCCCCGCCCTGTCGGCCAGCTCGGCCTGGGTCAGGCCGGCCGCCGTTCGGATCTCCTTCAGACGGGATCCCAGCCGGGGATCACCCATCCTTGCCGGCCTCGCGGTCCAGCCAGGCGAAGCGGATGCCCGCCGTCGCCCCGCCGGCCGTCAGGGCGAACACCGTCGCCATCACCCCGATCTCCGGCCGCCACAGACCCAGCGCCAGCGACACCGTCAGGCCCGCCATCAGAACGACTGACGCCGCAGTCATGGCCTTGGCCCGGATCACCAGCGTCAGCTCGTCCTCCAGCCAGCGTCGGTTCTTTCGGGTGTTGCCGTCCCAGCCCATGGCGATCATCGCCACCAGCCAGGCATAGAGCACCGGCAACAGCACCATCAGGTAATCGCCGAACTCGCCGATCCCGCCCAGGATGTCGCGCATCGCGAAGGTCGCCTGGAACAGGAAGAACACCGCCACGACGGGAAACAGCCACAACTGCCACGATCGCTGCGTCTGCAGCCGCTCGCGTTTGGTCTGACCGCCCGGATCGTTGGCTTCGGCGTCGATCGCGCGGTCCATCCAGATCTTCACCAAGCCCACAAAGATGCCCGCGAACCCGACACCCGCCAGGACGCCCCACGCCGTTGCCGTCTCACCTTGGGCGTCGGAGCCCCCGATGAAGCCCACCGCCGTCATCAGGACGCCAGCCCCCGTCAGCAGCAAGCCAGTCCGCGACCAGGTCCATCCGCGCTTTTCGTTCGTCACCGCCATCTCCGCCTCACTTGTTAGTCACCTTGGGGTTACATATCACCTATGGGTTACACCGCGTCAAGCGGCCCGTTTCCTTTTTTCCCAGCCCGGCTAGGGTGGCGGCTCTTCCCCGGGGGTTTTCATGCAGTCCGCCTTTCGCCGCCTCGCCGGTCCCTGCATCGCGTTCGCCATCGGCCTGGGTCTCGCGACCGCATCCCAGGCGCAGATCACCCCGCCCCCGATCGCCCCTCCTCTCATCAACGGCGCCAGCTTCGACCCGGCGGTCCCGACCGTCAGAACCGTCCTCGGCTACGACAGCGGCGACTGGATCACGCGCCCGGCCGACGTCCGCCGATACTTCGATGCGCTCGCCGCCTACGCCCCCGACCGCGTCGTCATCGGCGAATACGGCCGCACGCATGAGGGCCGTCCCCTGTTCTGGGCCGCCGTAGGATCGCCCCGCAACATCGCCCGCCTGGATCAGATCAAGGCCAACTCTCAGCGTCTCGCCGACCCCCGCCTCACTACGCCGGCCCAGGCCCAGGCCATCATCGCCGACCAGCCCGTGGTCGTCTGGATGGCCTACTCCGTCCACGGCAACGAGATCAGCCCTGCCGACGCCTCCATGGCCGCCGCCCACCACCTGCTCGCCTCGCGCGATCCGGCGGTCCAGGCCTGGCTCGCCAACACCCTGGTCATCTTCGTCCCGACCCAGAACCCCGACGGCCGCGATCGCTTCCTGAACGGTTTCGCCGCCGGGTATGGCGGGGCCCAGGCCGATCCCGATCCCCTGTCGGCCGAGCGTGACGAGCCCTGGCCGTCCGGCCGCTACAATCACGACCTGTTCGACCTGAACCGCGACTGGTTCATTCAGACCCAGCCGGAGACGCGCGGCCACGCCGCCCTGGTCCTCGACTGGCGTCCCCAGGTCCTGGTCGATTCCCACGAGATGGGCTCGGACGAGACGTTCTTCTTCCCGCCCGAGGCCGAACCTCTCAACCCGCTGCTGCTCCCCGCCACCCTGGAAAGCCGCGAGATCATCGGCAGGAACACCGCCCGCCGCTTCGATCAGGCGGGCGTCTCCTACTTCAATCGCCAGGTCTACGACGCCTTCTACCCCGGCTATGGCGACGGCTGGCCGGCCTATCTCGGCGCCGTCTCGATGACCTATGAACAGGCCAGCGCCCGGGGCCTCGCCGCGCGCCGATCGGACGGCGAAATCCTCACCTACCGTGAGACGGTGCGCAACCACCTGATCGCCACCCTATCCACGATCGAGGCCTCCAGCGCCAACCACGACCGGCTGCTGTCGAACGCCTACGCCTATGGCCGCGAGGGCGTCTCCGGCGGTCGCGGGGCCTTCGTCCTCGCCCCCAACCCGGCCGACCCGATGACGGTCGACAAGCTGGCAGGCCTGCTCGTCCGATCCGGCGTCGAAGTCTCCCGCGCCGACGCCGCCTTCTCCGCCTGCGGCCAGTCCTATCCTGCCGGCGCCTATATCGTCCCCCTCGCCCAGCCCCAGCGTCGCATGGCCGAGGTGCTGCTGGATAAGGACATCCCCCTCGCCCCCGCCTTCCTCGCCGAACAGGAGCGTCGTCGCACGCGCGGCCTGGGCGACCAGATCTATGACGTCACCGCCTGGTCGCTGCCGGTCATGTTCAACGTCCCCTCGGCTCGCTGCGCGACCGCCCCGACCGTCTCGTCCACGCCGTCCACCCCAGACCTCGTCCGCCCCGGCTCCGTCGCCGACGCCTCGGCCGTCTACGGCTATCTGGTCGAGCCGGGCGTGGCGGGCCTGAAGCTGATGACCGGAGCCCTGCGCGCTGGCCTGACCGTCCGTTCCTTGGACCACCCCTTCACCAAGGACGGCCGCCGTTGGCCCTCGGGCACGCTCCTGATCCCTCGCGCCGGCGCACCTGCCGACCTCGCTCAGACCCTCGCGTCCCTCGCCGCCTCCACCGGCGCCCGCGTCACCGGCATCGCCGACTCCTGGGTCTCCGACGGCCCCAGCTTCGGCTCCGACGGCGCCGTCCGCGTTCGTGCGCCCCGCATCGCCCTGGCCTGGGATGAACCGACCAGCGCCTCGGCCGCCGGCGCGACCCGCTACATCCTGGAGCGGGAGTTCGGCTATCCCGTCACCGCCGTCCGCACCGCCAACCTCGCCTCGGCCGACCTGTCGGACTTCCAGGTCATCGTCCTGCCCGACGGCGGCGACTACGCCGCGACTTTGGGCGAGGATGGCGTCACCGCCCTTCGCGGCTGGGTCGAGCGCGGCGGCACCTTGATCACCCTGGGCCGCGCTACCCGCCTGATGACCACCGAGGCGTCCAAGCTGCTGTCCTCCCGCCGCCAGGACCCGGCGTCCGACGAGGAGGACGAGGCCGCCGACCTGATCGCCGACGAAGCCCACTACCAGTCCCTGATCGGCGTCGCCGAGCCCGGTCCCTCCAGCGTCGCCGGCGCCCTGATCCGCGCCGAGGTCGATCCCGAACACTGGCTCTCCGCCGGCGTCTCGCCAAACGTCAACTTCCTCGTCCAGGGGGCCGACATCTATGCCCCGCTGGGCCGGGGCGAAGGCGTCAACGTCGTCCGTTTCGCCGGCCCGAACGACCTGCTCGTCTCCGGCCAGCTCTGGGCCGAGAACCGCACCCGCCTGGCCTTCAAGCCCGCGGTGATGGTCAACGACCTGGGCTCGGGCCAGCTGATCGCCTTCACCCAGGACCCGACCGTGCGCGGCTACCTCGAAGGCCTCAAACCCCTCCTGATCAACGCCATCTTCCTCGGACCCGCACACAGCTCGCCGAACTGGTAGGCGCACCCGATCCTCCCCCGTTGGGGGAGGTGGCTCGTAGCGAAGCGAAGAGACGGAGGGGGCTCACCGCAAACACGGCGTCCGGAGTCGGCCCCCTCCACCGCTTCGCGCTCCCCCTCCCCCCAAACGGGGGAGGATTATTAGAATCGCGTCGACAGCCCCAGACCCAGCCGCCAGCGTCCATCCTCGCCCGGTCGCGGATCGTCGACACTTCGGGCTCCTTCGATTTCGACGACGGTCTTTCGGCCCACGGCGATCCGCGTCCCCAGCCCGGCGGAGGCCAGCGACAGCGTGGCGCCACCAAAGCCCGGCCGCGCGTTGATCTCGACCTCGCCGTGGTCGGCGAAGACATAGACCTCGCTGCCTCGCACCGGTGTCGGCAGACGTTCCGGCCGCCAGGCGACCTCGCCCTTCACGCCCCAGCCCGCATCGCCGCTCAGCAGCGCTGTAGAAAAGGCCCGACCGAAATCGCCCCCGCCCAGCGTGAACTGTTCGGTGACCGGCAGCCTGTCGTCGCTGGCCTGGAGCGTCGCCCCGGCCCCCACCCGCCACTGACGGCCGATCGCCTGGGACAGATCCACCCGCGCATTCGCCTTCCGGAAATCGACGTCGCTCAAGGGGCTCGCCTCGGCGTTCAGGGCATCGAGCCCCAGGCTGACCGAGCCGCTGACGCTGGCCACGCGGCGGGGCGTCGCTTGGCTCCATGCAGCTGATGTCCTCAGCACCCGCGTCCGCTCGCTGGCGATCTGCTCGCCAAAGGCCGCATTCGTGCTGTCGATCCCATCTAAGCCGGCGCTGACCACAAGGTTGGTCTGATAGCTGCGGATCCAAGGCCAGCTGACCGTGACCCCGGCCGTCCTCGCATCGCCCTCGACCGGGCTCTGGTCGGGCCGGGTGCGCAGATAGCCAATGCTGCCGGTCACCGACACGCCATCCGACCCCAGCGCGGCCCGGTGGCTGGCCCCGACATACTGGAACCGCTCGATCTCGGTCGGCAGCAACAGGATGAACCGCGTCTGGTCGCCCATGCGGAACAGGCCGTTGACCGTCGCCACCGTCTGCAGCTGCACCCGCCCCAGCGTCTCGGACCCCCGGGTGTTCAGCCCGAAATCATAGGTCCGACGCTCACGCTTAAGCTCCAGCCCCAGGTCGATCGCGCCCGCCGTCGCCGACGGCACGGTCTGCAGCGTCGTGGTCACGCCGGGAATGTCCGCGATCAGCGAGAAATACCGCTCGGCGGTCCTTCGGCTCAGCGGGGCCTCAGCCGCCAGACGCGCGGCGTAGAACCGCATCAGATCGACGTCGCCCTCCGCATCGCCATAGATGGCCACCTTGTCGATCCGCGCCTCGATCGCCGTCAGCCGGACGATGCCGTCGCTGAAGTCGCCGTCGGTGAACAGCACGAACGGCAGGGCCGAGCGCCCGCGACTGACCGCCGCCGACACCGTCTGCTGCAACCGCGCCAGCCCTTGCACGTCCAGCGTCTGGCCCACGAACGGGTCGGTCGCCGCCGCGATCTGCGCGGGCGTCAGAGACGATCCCTCGACCACCACCGCCGTCACCACAAAGGGCTCCACCGAGGGCGCGCCGACGGCCGGGCCGGGCGCCTCGGTCACGCTCGGCGGCGCCCGGTCCGCCCGGTTCCTGTCGATGATCAATCCATCCTGGGCGTTCGCGGTCGTGGCCATCAGGCCCGCCAGACCCAGTGCTGCGTAATGAAATTTCATCCCCATCCCCTTCGCTGAGCGACGGCTCGGGGCGACGGACGAACCGCCGCCCCGAGCCGCTCTCCTCAGTGGCCGCCTCGGTTGCCCAACAGGCCGCCCGCGATGCCGCCGACCAGACCGCCGCCGACCGCCACGCCGCCCGGGCTCACGCCCGCGCCGACGCCTCCGCCGACCCCGGCGACGACGCCGCCGGTCAGTCCGCCCGTCAGCCCGCCGACGACCGGCGCGACCACGGGAGCGATCACCGGTGCGATGGGAGCCGTCACCGTGGTCACCACGGTCGAGACCGTATTACCGGGCGAGGTCGCCCCGCCGGTCAGGCCTCCGACGAGCCCGGTCGCCGTCGTCACGACAGGGGCCACGACGGGCGCCAGCGGTCCGCTGGTCACCGGCGTCAGCGCGCCGCCCAGAAGGCCGCCCGCCCCGCCGGAACCCAGACTGACGCCGACCGGTTGGCCGTTCGAGAGCACATTGACGCTCGCGGCCGTCCCCTGTGCCGCCCCGGGGCTCAGCACCCCGACGCCGATCGCCGGACTGCTGGAGCCCACCACCGGATTCCCGGCGACGGTCAGGCCCAACAGGCTGGTCGCGGCGCCGCCCGTCGGCGTGGTCGATGCGGTCGGCTGGCCCAGGCCGGTGTTGAGCACCTGCCCTCCGCTCAGCACGCCGACGGTCGCCACGGACCCCGCCGCCTGGTTCGGAGACAGGACGCTGACGCCTACCGGGCCCAGGGTCGACCCCGTGCCGGACCCCAGCACGGTCCGGTCGCCAACCGTCACCCGGCCGAGCGGATCGAGCAGCGTGGCTAGGCCCGTCGTGCTCGACGAGCTGCCGGACCCGCCCGTTCCACCGCTACCACCCGTCCCGCCCGTACCGCCCGTTCCACCAGTACCGCCCGTTCCACCGGTCCCGCCCGCGCCACCGGTTCCACCAGTGCCACCGCCACCAGATCCACCGGTTCCACCGGTTCCGCCGCCGTCGCCGCCGGTCCCGCCGGTCCCCCCAGTGCCCGATCCATCTCCGCCGCCACCAGAACCGCCGCCGGAGTCGGCGGGTGCGCCGAGGCCCAGTCCGTCGGTCCCCAGGCTGAAGCTTCGATTGCCGTTACATCCGCCCAGAGCGACCGTCGCCACGATACCGAGGCAGGCGGCCGTCCTGGCCATTCCGTTCATCGTCCCAGACATCTCAAACTCCCTTTCAAAGAGATGGTGTCGGAACTACGCAACCGCCGGTCTTTTGTTGCTCGCTCTAAGCGAGAAATCACAGCGATGTGATGTATTCATCCGCTCTGTTAAAGTAAAGAAATCCTTAATGTCACAACCCTCAGTGCGCAAAACGCCCATAATAAGCCATTGGACGCATCCATGGTTGCGGCAAGACGGTTAACGTAAAAATGGATACCTATCTAACACTGTCGACGGTCCAGTAATCGCCCCTGATGGCGCAAGCCCGCCTTATTTGTGCGTCCACGGCCGGTTGGCGCCCGGGCTCACGCCCGCCGCCTGCTCACGCTGGAAACGTCCGCCGCGCGGCGGCTTGGGTCGCGCGTCCAGCTTGGCGGTCTTCAGACGCAGCGCCTTCTGGGCCGGCGTCTCCCCGACCGGTCCATCGGCGGGCGCGGCAGAGCTCTGTTCGTCGTGATCGGTCATGGCGCCACCCTAGCACAGGCTCGGCATCGTCCGCCGCAACCTTAACCGCCGCACCCCGTTATGCCGGCACAGGGCGGACACATCGCCGGAGAGAACCCCATGACATCGATCAAGACCTTCACGGCCCTGGCGGCCGGCGCCATCGTTCTGTCGACCGCGCCCCTGACCCAGGCCCAGACCCCCTACGGCCAGTCGCAATCGAGCGGCCAGGAAGTCTTCGGCCAGATCCTCCAGAGCCTGTTCGGCGGCCAGACCACCGGCACGCTGGACTCCGAATGGAGCCGTGGCCGCCGCGCGCTCGGCGGTCAGCAGACCGCCTTCAACGCCCGCCTGGACGCCCAGGTCCGCTCGGGCGCCGTCCAGTCCTATTCCGCCGACCGCATCCGCACCGACTATGACGCCTTGGTCCAGCTGGAGGCCCGCTACGCCTCCGACGGCCGCTTCACCACCCAGGAGCGCCAGGATCTGACCGCCCGTTACAGCGCCCTGACCACCGCCCTGGAAGAGGGCGGCTACGGCGACGACATCGGCGGCTATCAGTCCGCCGCCGACGGACGCGCCGACTTCGACGCCCGCGTCAACGCCGCCGTCAGCGCCCGCACCCTGACCCGCACCGACGCCACCCGCCTGCGCAGCGACTACGCCGCCATCGTCTCAGCCGAGGCCGCCTTCCAGCGTGACGGCCTGTCGGCCCGTGAGCGCCAGGACATCGAGGCCCGCCTCGACGCCATCGACGCCCGCGTCCCCGGCGGGAACTACGGCAACAACGGCGGCGGCTATCAGCAGACCCCGCGCGACCGCCTCACCGCCATCGAGCGCGCCCTCTACAGCCTGCCGCGCGGTCAACAGGACGCCGTCCGCGTCCAGTTCGACGACCTCACCCGCCTCGAGGCCGCCTACAGCCGCACCCGCCCCTCGGCCGACGACCAGGCCTATCTGGAACGCCGCCTCGGCGAACTGGAAGTCCAGGCCCGCGTCACACGCCGCTAAAGCACAGACCCTCTCCCCCTGCGGGAGAGGGCTTGAGACCCGCAGAGCGCAGCGATGCGTCTAGGTCGACCCGAAGGGCGGCGCGTAGCAGTCAAAGGGTGAGGGGTTCCACGGCGCCGACCGTTTCATACCCGGCGTCACCCCTCACCCGCCCGCGCCAGGACGGCGGCGATCGCCGCCGTGCGCGGCCTCCCTCTCCCGCAAGGGAGAGGGCCTCTGCTACCGACACAACCGCCCGCTCTCCGCCTCCAGGTGCAGGTGATCGACATGCGCCGCATTGTAGTCCGGCGACAGCACCGTCCCGAACACCCGGCACCCGTCATCCCGGATCCGCTTCAGGAACGCCGCCTCCGGCCCGCCCGCGCTCCAGTCCCCGCGCACCGTGATATGCCGCCCGTCCCGCAGCCGCACGCCCGAGAAATCCAGCGCCGCCGCCCGCGAATGCGCGCTGGCCCGCGCGGTCTCGCCTGAATCGTTCCGCACCCCTCGGCACGCATAGACCCCCATATGCTCGATCGCCACGACGTCGGAGCCCAGGATCGCCCGCGCCGCCGGCTCCACCGACTGACGCCGCCACACGCTGACCGCCGCCGCCAGGGCGCAGGTCATCGTCACATCCCCCGGCGCCATCCGCGCCACCGTCCCCATGTCGGCCCCCAGCACCCCCGCGTCCGTCAGCCCGCAGGTCGCCGAGTTCACCCGATCCGGAGTCGGCGAAAACGTCACCCGCCCCGCCTCCAACTCCGCCTCGCACCGCTCCAGCGACCCCGCCGCGCCCCGCAACCGCCCGAACGTCACCCCATCGATCGGCTGGTCGATCACCCCGGTCCCGGGGGCGATGTAGACGCTGGGTCCAGGCGCGGAGGGTCGAGGCGTGGGCGTTGGGTAGTACGGCGTTGGCCCACCGGGCGGCCGCGTGTCGGGGATCAACCGGCCGCAACCGGCGAGCGCCAGGACGACAAGCACGAGCGCGCGGCGAGACGATCCGATCATGGCCTCAGCCTAGCGGGATTCGCGTCAAGCCACGCCCGCGCCACGACGCCTTCGCCCGTGGCGCCGCTTGCAATCTGAAGCGGTGTCGCGCCAAGGTCGCGTTGGGGGACTCCTTGGACATAGACGCCTTTATTCAGCGCTGGAGCGCCGCACGCGGCGGCGCCGAACGGGCCAACTACCAGATGTTCCTGGGCGAGCTGTGCGACGCCCTCGACCTGCCGCGCCCCGACCCCGCTTCGGACGACACCGCCAGCAACGACTACGTCTTCGAACGCGGCGTGAAGCGGCGCGAGAGCGAAGGCATGGCCGCCACCCTGCGCATCGACCTCTACAAGAAGGGCTGCTTCATCCTGGAGGCGAAGCAGTCGCGGGCCTCCCAGCGTGACGACCTTCCCCGCCTGTTCTCCGAGACCGACGCGAAATCGACCGCCGCCGCAGAGGGCAAGTGGGACGTCTTGATGCGCAATGCCAGGAAACAGGCGGAGGACTACGTGTTCCGCCTGCCGTCCGACCACCCGGCCCCGCCCTTCATCATCGTCTGCGACGTCGGGTATGTGTTCGAGGTCTATGCCGACTTCTCCGGCTCCGGCCGCGCCTATTCCCATTTCCCGGACCGCAAGGGCTTCCGCATCCGGCTGGAGGACCTGCGCGACCCCGCCATCGTCGCCCGGTTGAAGGCGATCTGGACAGACCCTGCGTCGCTGGACCCGACCCGCGAATCCGCCCGCGTCACCCGCCAGATCGCCGAACGCCTCGCCGCCGTCTCCCGCCGGTTGGAACGCAATCACCCGGCCGAAGAGGTCGCCCATTTCCTGATGCGCTGCATCTTCACGATGTTCGCGGAGGACGTGGACCTGCTGCCCAAGGGCAAGTTCACCGCCCTGCTGGAAGACTGTCTCGACGGCCCCGACAGCTTTGCGCCCCTGCTCAAGGAGCTGTGGGTCAAGATGGACGCGCGCGACCACGACGCGCGGTTCTACTCCCTCTTCAAGACCCACCTTCGCTGGTTCAACGGCGGCCTCTTCCACGACCCGAAGGCCTTCCCGATGACGCGCGAGGAGATCGGCGAACTGCTGGCGGCGTCTCAGCACGACTGGCGCTATGTCGAGCCCGCCATCTTCGGCACCCTGGTCGAACAGGCGCTGGAGCCGTCGGAACGGCGCAAGCTCGGCGCCCACTACACCCCCCGCTCCTACGTCGAACGCCTGGTCGAAGTGACGGTGATGGAGCCGCTACGCGACGACTGGAACGCCGCCCTGGTCAAGGCCGCCGATGCGCGCGAACGCCTTGAACCGGCCGAGGCCGTCGCCGCCGTCCGCGCCTTCCACCACCAGCTCTGCACCACCCGCGTCCTCGACCCCGCCTGCGGCACCGGCAACTTCCTCTATGTGTCGCTGGAGCTGATGAAGCGGCTGGAGGGCGAGGTGCTGGAGGCCCTGGCCGAACTCGGCGAGACCGAGACCATCGGCTTCGAGACCGTCGACCCGCACCAGTTCCTGGGCATCGAGCTGAACGTCCGCGCCGCCGCCATCGCCGAACTGGTGCTGTGGATCGGCTATCTGCAACAGCACTACCGCAACCGCTCCGAACACCCGGCCGAACCCATCCTTAAGGCCTTCGGCAACATCCAGCAGAAGGATGCGGTCCTGACCTGGGACGGCTATCCAGAGCTCCAGTTCGAGATGCGGGACGGGGTTGCGGTGCAGGTCTATCCGAACGCGCGGCGACCGGACTGGCCGGACGCGGAGTTCATCGTCGGGAATCCGCCGTTTATCGGTAACAAGCGGATGCGGGATCGGCTCGGCGAGCTCTACGTCGAAAACCTACGAGCCACCTATCCCGACGTCGGCGAGGGCATCGACTTTGTGATGTTCTGGTGGGCGCAAGCTGCGGAAATGATGGGCCGAAAGAGATCGGCTCTCCGACGCTTCGGTTTGGTCACGACCAACTCGATTACTCAGACCTTCAACCGGCGGGTAATCGAGTCCCATCTGACTGCCAAAGCGCCTCTCGCATTGATTTACGCTGTCCCCGATCATCCTTGGATAAAGGCCGATTCGAGTTCAGCCCAAGTAAGGATTGCGATGACCGTTGCCGAAATGGGTAGTCGGCCCGGCGAGCATCTGCGCGTCATCAATGAAACCGATTTGGACACCGATGAACCCCGTCTCGAATTCGCACGTACCCTTGGCCGCGTTTCATCGGACCTCTCCGTCGGGTCCAGTGTTGTAAGTGCTGATCACCTTCGCGCAAACTTTGACCTTTCTCATCAAGGCGTGACCCCCTTAGGCGAAGGCTTTCGCCTAGAGCAAACTGAACTTGAGCTTCTAGGCTACCTGCCCGGTCACCTGCCGCCCGTGATCAAGAAGTATCTCATTGGTCGTGATCTCGTGCAGCGTTCGCAACCGCGCTTCATTGTCGACTTCTATGGTCTTAGCGAACGCGAAGCACGGGAACGGTACCCGGCGCTTTTCCAAATTATCCTTGAAAGAGTGCGGCCCGAACGGCTCCTCAAGAACCGGCAGAGCTACCGGGACAAGTTCTGGATTTATGCGGAACCGCGGTCGCGAATGCGCGATGCTCTCTCCGGGCTCGACCGCTACATCGTCACCTGCCGAACATCGAAACATCGATTGTTCAGCTTCGTCTCCAGCGATTTCATTGCAGACGCTAAAATCGTTGCCATCGCTGCCGAAGAGCCTGGGCTGATGGCAGTTTTAAATTCAGCTCAACACGTCTTGTGGGCCCGCAGAACGGGCGGGTGGCTCGGAGTCGGCAATGATTCCAACTACAATCACTCCGACTGTTTCGGGAAATTCCCCTTCCCCGACCCGTCCGACGCTATCCGCACCACCCTCCGCGAGCTCGGCGAGGAACTCGACGCTACGCGCAAGACGGTGCAGGCCGAGCATCCGGACCTGACCCTGACCGGCCTCTACAATGTGCTGGAAAAGGTCCGCGCCGGGACGCCTCTCGATGCCAAGGACGAGGACGTCAAGGATCGCGGCCGGGTGCTGATCCTCAAGGACCTGCACGACCAGATCGACCGGGCGACCGCCGACGCGTACGGCTGGCCCCATGACCTGACCGACGAACAGATCCTCGAACGCCTCGTCGCCCTGAACGCCGAGCGCGCGGCGGAAGAGGCCGCCGGCCACGTCCGCTGGCTGCGCCCCGACTATCAGATCCCCCGCTTCGCCAAGGGCGCCGCCGCCAAATCCGGCGAGCTGGACCTTGGGGCCACCGTCGTCGCCATCGACAAGGGCCTGCCTGTCTTCCCCAAGGACAAGGGCGAACAGGTCATGGCCATCCGCGCCGTCCTGGTGGCCTCGGGGGCGCCCATGGACGCCGCCGCCGTCGCCCGGGCCTTCAAGCGCGGCGGCAAGACGATCGAGCAGCGGGTCGTCCAGGCCCTCAACACCCTCGTCCGCTACGCCGAGATTACTCCCCTGCCCAACGGCCGCTTTGCGGCGAAGAAAGCCGCCTGACCTGCTGCCACCCTCCTGTCAGCATCCACCTCCCCCCGCCGCGCGTTGACTGGCATCCCTTCCGCACGCCCCCTACATTCCGTTCATGAACCGTTCCTCCACGCCCAAGGGCTCGGCCCCTGTCATCCAGAAGCCGGTGCACATCCCCAACAGGGGCGTGGCCGAGGCGCCCAGCGCCTTCATCCGCGACGGTAAGGCCCCTCTCCCCAAGGCCATGTCGAACATGCCCATGTTCGCCCCGGTCACCGGCCCGCGCCTGACGCCGGAGGAGCCGGTCACCAGCCCCGGCGACTGGACCCCGCACCGCCCCGACCGTCCGGCCAAGTCGCTGAAGGGCCGCGCCCAGCACCCGTTCCGCCTGGAGACCAGCTACACCCCCGCCGGCGACCAGCCCGCCGCCATCGCCGAACTGGTGGCCCAGGCGTCTCAGGGCGACCGCGATCAGGTCCTGCTGGGCGTCACCGGCTCGGGCAAGACCTTCACCATGGCCAAGGTCATCGAGGCGACCCAGCGCCCGGCCCTGATCCTGGCCCCCAACAAGACCCTCGCCGCCCAGCTCTACAGCGAGTTCAAGACCTTCTTCCCGGACAACGCGGTCGAGTATTTCGTCAGCTACTACGACTACTACCAGCCCGAGGCCTACGTCCCGCGCACCGACACCTACATCGAGAAGGACTCATCGATTAACGAGCAGATCGACCGGATGCGCCACTCGGCCACCCGCTCGATCCTGGAGCGCGACGACGTCATCGTGGTCGCCTCGGTCAGCTGCATCTACGGCATCGGCTCGGTCGAGACCTATACCGCCATGACCTTCGACCTGAAGGTCGGCGACCAGATCGACGAGTCCAAGCTGCGCGCCGACCTCATCGCCCTGCAGTACAAGCGCAACGACGTCGCCTTCGAGCGCGGCATGTTCCGAAAGCGCGGCGACACCGTCGAGATCTTCCCCGTCCACCAGGAGGACCGCGCCTGGCGCGTCAGCCTGTTCGGCGACGAGATCGAGTCGATCGCCGAGTTCGACCCCCTGACCGGCAAGAAGACCGCCGAGCTGGAAGAGGTCACCGTCTACGCCGCCTCCCACTACGTCACCCCCCGCCCGACGCTGAACCAGGCGCTCGGCGGCATCAAGGCCGAGCTGAAGGAGACGCTCGACTGGATGATCGAGAACGGCAAGCTGCTGGAGGCCCAGCGCCTGGAACAACGCGTCCGCTTCGACCTGGAGATGATGGAGGCGACCGGCTCCTGCGCCGGCATCGAGAACTATTCCCGCTGGCTGACCGGCCGCGCGCCCGGCGAGCCGCCGCCGACCTTCTTCGAATACATCCCCGACAACGCCCTGCTGTTCGTGGACGAGAGCCACGTCACCGTGGGCCAGATCAACGGCATGTTCCGGGGCGACTACCGCCGCAAGTCGACCCTGGCCGAGTACGGCTTCCGCCTGCCCTCCTGCATCGACAACCGCCCGCTGAAGTTCGACGAATGGGAGGCGATGCGGCCCCAGACGGTCCACGTCTCGGCCACCCCCGGCCCGTGGGAGATGGAACAGACCGGCGGCGTCTTCGTCGAACAGGTCATCCGCCCCACCGGCCTGATCGACCCCCCGGTCGAGATCCGCCCGGTCTCGACCCCGACCCGCACCCAGGTCGACGACGTCATCGATGAGGTCAAGGCCGTGGCCCGCGCCGGCTACCGCTCGCTGGTCACCGTCCTGACCAAGAAGATGGCCGAGGACCTGACCGAATACATGCACGAACAGGGCGTCCGCGTCCGCTACATGCACTCCGACGTCGACACGATGGAGCGGATCGAGATCATCCGCGACCTGCGCCTGGGCACGTTCGACGTCCTGATCGGCATCAACCTGCTGCGCGAGGGGCTCGACATCCCCGAGTGCGGCCTGGTCGCCATCCTCGACGCGGACAAGGAGGGCTTCCTGCGCTCCGAGACCTCCCTGATCCAGACCATCGGCCGCGCCGCCCGCAACGTCGACGGCCGCGTCATCCTCTACGCCGACCGCGTCACCGGCTCGATGGAGCGCGCCATGGCCGAGACCAACCGCCGCCGCGAGCGCCAGGAGGCCTACAACCTCGAACACGGCATCACGCCCGAGAGCGTCAAGCGCGACATCAAGGAGATCCTGAACAGCCCCTACGAGAAGGACCGCGTCCTGATCCCCACGACCGGGGTGCGCGAGGACGCCAAACCCTTCATCGGCAACAATTTCCAGGCCACCCTGCGCGACATGGAATCCAAGATGCGCGAGGCCGCCTCCAACCTCGAGTTCGAGGAAGCCGGCCGCCTGCGCGACGAGATCAAGAAGCTGAAGCTGCTGGACCTGGAGTTCGCCAACGAGGTGCTGACCGGCGCGGGCGAAGAGGTCGACGCCTCAGCGCCGAAGCGGTGGCGCAAAGAGGCGCAGGCGGAGAAGCAGGAGGCGTTCCGGAAGGGGCGGCTGTAGGGGGGGCGAGTCCCAGCGGCCACACACTCCATACTTGCGTAGCTAATCCTGCCAATACAAGATCGAGACGGGTCTCGGGGAGGTTGGGTTTGGCGATCACACATGCGTTCTCGTTTATGGTTCACCCCAAAAAGGGTGATCCCGACGCTAAGACGATCAATGGATCAAGCGTGCCTCTCGAAGGTAAGATGTTTGGCCTCTTGTCGGACGTCTATGGGAAGGCTGAGAAAGAATGTGATATCGACATCACGTTCAACCCGTCATCGACTGGCAAACAAGACAATGCATGCCGGAATATAATTCGCACGTTTGCGAAGAACCCGACCGTGGAAACAGGCCGTGACATCGCATTTCGACTTCGAAACGCGACCGATGGACGGTCAGGACCAGGCCTCTTATTTCTTATTCTTGGAAAAGAGGGTGACGCTCATAAGTTGCTGATTTCCCGTTTTCCGGCAGATAGCGGAATACTTGCTGAAGAAAAAAGCGGTGGGCTGAAGCTAGATTTTCTAGAGAAGATTTTTCTAAAGAGCGCCCAATCTTATAAACCGGCACTCTACAGGCATGTTTCTTTAGACGCCGGTTTTTGGACCGCCAGAGCCGTAGATCGTCAGACTAGCAGCTCAACCGTTCTTGCATCTGAGTACTGGATTAGAACATTTCTCGATTCTGATTTTCAGACTACATCAGCAGCTGGCACCTTGCGCTTAGCAAATGCACTCAAGGCTGCTGTCAAAAAAACGACGGACCCTGGAGTCACGGCTGAACTTATATCAATGGGAGCCCTTCTCAAGAATATGGGCGGACAAACTATCAGCATAGACTCTTTGCACAGCAAATATTCACTTTCGGACGAAGCCTACGGCGCGCTCCGATCGTCGCTCAAAAATGAGAAGACTGCTTCTGAGTCGTTCAAGTTCAGCTACGGAGAGTTTGCTGATCACGTCCCTTATCGCTCTATTGTCTTAGATAGCGGCGTCACGATAACCGCACCTTTTGATGGCTTCGAGGGCTCCGTAGAGGAGGTCAGCCGGACTGCTGACGGTATCGCCACGTTCTCTGTGCGGGGTAGGGTTGTCGATCAGAAGCTCCAGAAGGCTTTCTAACTGTGGATAGCGAACTGGACCTGAGATATCGCCTTCGTCATCAAGCTGTCCTCGTGGATATGGCTGCAGAGATCGAGACGTTCATTACCGACTTGGTCGGCGGCATCCCACGGATCGATCGTGTCCAAGCCCGTGCAAAATCTCCTGATCGCTTTCTTGCCAAGGCGACGAAGGAAGAAGAGGGAGTGAGAAAATATCTTGACCCTATCTCGGAAATCCAGGACCAGATCGGGGCTCGAATAATCACTTTTTACCTAAGTGACGTTACCGCTATTTGTGATCACATCGAAAAGTACTTCCGGCATATCGAAAAGCGAAGTGTATTGCCCGAGTCATCGGCAGAGTTCGGTTATTTTGGATTTCATTACATCATCGGCGTTCCTACTGATGTTCTCCGGGACGAATGGACAGAGACTGAGGTTCCGGGATTCTTCGAATTGCAGATAAAGACGCTTTTTCAACACGCGTGGTCAGAAGCTAATCACGACCTGGGGTACAAGGAGTTGTCGGGTGCGCTCATGCCCGACGACAAAAGAAGAATGGCTTGGGCTTCGGCTCAAGCGTGGGGCGCAGATCAGATTTTTGACGAACTGCATCGGAATGGTGATCAAGCCGCTTAGGGAAAAGCGTGCGTGGAAGGCAGCTGGCAGTTGCAGCCATCCCGTTGTTATGGATCCATCTTTTTCCAACATGCGAGATGGTCCATGCCCAAATTCACCGTCCTTAGTAGAGTTGATGCCTACGTCGACTACCTTGCAGAAGTCGAAGCCGACTCGCCTGAGGAGGCCGCCGAAATGGCATACGATGGTGGCCCCGAAATTAAATGGATCGAACAAGGCACTGTGGAGTTCGACGCCGCTCGGGTCGTCACGCTCAACGCCGATGGGGAAGAGATCGAGTCTACCGTCTGCGGTAAGGGCTGAATAACCAACGCACGGCCATGCTGACCGCATGGCTGAGGACGACGCCCCCTGGAGCAATCTCGGCTTCGCCGAAGAGGCGGCGGTCTTCAAGGGGCCGACCCAGAACGCCCGCGTTCTGAGCGAGGGCTGGGTCGCCGCTAACGCCTTCTGTCCAAGCTGCGGTGCGACGCCCCTAACCGCCTTCCCCGCCAACTCGCCCGTGGCCGACTTCCAGTGCGGTGTCTGCGCCGAGGAATACGAACTCAAGGCCAAGAAGGGGCGGCTGGGCCGCAAGGTGCTGGACGGGGCGTATGGCACGATGACCGCGCGGCTCGCGGCGCGGAACAACCCCAGCCTGATGGTCATGAGCTATGACGGCGGCCGCGCCCGCGTCACCGACCTGATCGTGGTGCCCAGGCATTTCTTCGTCCAGTCGATCATCGAGCCCAAGACCCCGACCTGGCCCAAGGGCCGCAGCGCGCCCTGGCAGGGCTGCAACATCCTGATCGGCGAGGTGCCGCAGGCGGGCAAGATCAGCCTGATCCGCGACGGGCTGCACGTGCCCAAGGCGACGGTGCTGGACCAGTGGCGCGCGACCCTGTTCCTCCGCGACGCCGCCCCGACCACGCGCGGCTGGCTGCTCGACGTGATGAAATGCGTCGAGGACATCGGGCGGCCGGAGTTCACCCTGGCCGAGGTCTATGGGTTCGAGGCGCGGCTGTCGGCGATCTATCCGGGCAACAACAACGTCCGGCCCAAGATCAGGCAGCAGCTGCAGGTGCTGCGGGACATGGGCTGGCTGGAATTCAATGGGCGGGGGACGTATCGGCGCGTTTCTTGATCCTTCTCCTTTTGGGAGAAGGTGGCCGCGAAGCGGACGGATGAGGGTCGGGTCTGTCCGTCGGCGCAAGCCGTCGCAGGGACGGCGGACACAGCCGACCCTCACCCTTTCGCGCAAGAACGACCGCTACGCGCTCGTGCGCTCAAGCCCTCTCCCAACGGGAGAGGGAGGATACGTCCTCCTCTGACGCACCCCGCCTCCATCCTGTCGCCATGGGGATTTCCACGCCTGCCGAGAGCCTGTCCGATCCGCCGGTGACGCCGCGCCGGACGCCGGACTTTCCGCCGCCCGATCCGCGCTGCCTGCCGCAGCGGGCGCCGCCGCCGAACCCGGTGACCCTGCCGGAGGGGCTGGTGCGGAAGCGGTGAGGGGTGACCGTCTCCTCCCTGTTCGCGCAGCGAATGGGGAGGTGGCGCGGCGCTTCTTAGCGCCGTGACGGAGGGGTTCTTAGCCTCACACACCGGCCTGCGTTTCAAGAGCCCCTCCACCCCCCGCCAAGCGGCGGGCGGTCCCCCTCCCCATCGCCAAGCGGCGATGGGGAGGAGACACGACCCCCTGTGATCATCACTCCCCCCGAAAACCCCAACCCCTTCAACACCCCTCCCCGTCCACACCCCCTTCGACCGAACACCTCCCAAAACCGTCGTAAAATGTCTCCTTTCGCCCGGAGGATACGGATGCTCGACGAGAACGGTCTCTATGACCCCCGCCCCTTCGACGACGACGAAGATCTGCCGCCGTCGGACGCCACCGGCGGCTATCGCGTGCGGTCGGACGACACCTGGGGCATGGCGCGCGAGGCCTATCTGGCGGGCGAGACGGCGGCCGACATCTGCGCCCGGTTCGACGTGGGGCTGTCGGCCTTCTGGGCCCATGCGCGACAGGGCGGGTGGCGGCGGCGCGATCAGCCGGACCGCGAGCCCCTCCCGGTCGACGCCGGCGACGACATCGATTTCGACGCAGACTATGCCGAGCTGGCCGAACACGCCCTGCGTCAGCTGCGCCGGGCCATGGCGCGGGGCCGGGGCGGGGCGGCGGCCAGTTGGATGCGGCTGCACGACCGGCTGCTGGCCCGCGCGAAGGAACAGGCCCAGGCCGAGCGCAAGGCCGTCGCGGACGCCGAGGCGAAAGCCAGGGCCGCGCGCAACGCCCGCCTCGACGCCGCCTCCGCCGCCGCCCTGAGCATCGAAGGTCTGGCCCACCGGATCGTCGCCTCCGACCCCCGCGACACCGCCGGCCGCGCCGCCATCGACGCCGAACTGGCCCGCCTGGACGCCACGCTCAAGGGCACCCTGGGGCGTAAACCGAACACACCGAACGAACCGAACACGTTTTCAGATGACCCTCCCGCAAGGGGCGAGGGATCGATCAAGCCAGCCACACCATCCTGCGCGTCTCGACCGGCTCGCCCCGCGCCTTGCTGAACTGCCTGCGCACCTCGCCGGTGTAGAGGAACCCCGCCTTCTCCAGCACGCGCCCCGACGCGGGATTGTCGGCGAAATGCCCGGCCATCATGGCCCGCCTCTTCCACCGCTTCCCGGCCCAGACCAGCGCGCCCTCCAGCGCCTCGGTGGCGAAACCCCGTCCCCAGAACGGCCGCCCGATCCAGTAGCCGGCCTCAGGGGCCAGGTCGGCGTCCTCGAACATGCCGATGACGCCCACAGGCCCCAGGTCCTCGTGCTCGATCAGAAAGGTGTTGGCCTTCGCCGGATCCTGCGCCGCCACCGCCACGACGAAGTCCTCGGCGTCCCCCTGTCCATAGGGGTGCGGCATCCGCAGCGTCATGCGGGTGATGGCCTCGTCATTGGCCAGGCGCGCGATCGCAGGGATGTCCTGGGGCGACGGCGCCCTCAGCAGCAGCCGCCGCGTCTCGACGACGGGCGAGGTTTCGATGACGCACATGTTTCCAGCCTCGTTATGCGGTCCGCCTCCTTGAAAGGGCTCGGGCGGACTTCGAGGCGGGAAACGCAAACGGGGAGCCTGGTGATCCAGACTCCCCGCGGAAATATTTCCCTGGTCCGGATCGGCTGCTGTCCTTGAAGGAGCAACGCGATCCGAAATCCGGTTTCGCGTTACTCGGCGGCGAGCGCCATCTGGTCGTCGTTCGCCGGAATGATCGACACGTAACAACGACCGTTGGCTTTCTTGGTGAATTTCACCGCGCCATGCTCGGTCGCGAACAGCGTGTGGTCGCGGCCCAGGCCGACATTGTCGCCCGGGTGGAAAGTGGTGCCGCGCTGGCGCACCAGGATGTTGCCGGCCAGAACGTTCTCGCCGCCGAACTTCTTCACGCCGAGGCGCTTGGAGTGAGAGTCGCGACCGTTACGCGACGAACCACCGGATTTTTTGTGAGCCATCTGAACTCTCTCTTGGTTGCGCTAGCGGCCGTCAGGCCTGCTAGCGCGCGTCTTGTTTAGGCTTCGTCGGTCGAAGCAGCGGTTTCGGTCGTGGCGGCGGCCTTCTTGGCCGGAGCCTTCTTCGCGGCAGGCTTGGGCGCTTCGGCTTCCACCGGAGCGGCCTCGACCCGCGGCGCCAGGCCGCGAGCGCGCAGATTGATCTCGGCCTTGGTCATCAGGTCGACCTTGCCGTCCCACTTGGCGGTCTCGCCGGAACCGTCGATGCCCGTGATACGCAGGACCGATTCCATCTGGCGGTGACCGTTCGTGCGGCGATAGCCCTGACGGCGGGTCTTCTTGAAGATCTTGACCTTCTCGCCCTTGCGGGTCTCGATCAGGGTCGCGCCGACGAAGGCGCCGTCGATCAGCGGTGCGCCAAGGGTCACGCCCTTGTCGCCGCCCAGCATCAGGACGCTGTCGAATTTCAGCTCCTGGCCGGCGTCGCCATCGAGCTTCTCGACGACGATCGTGTCGCCCGGTTGAACCCGGTACTGCTTGCCGCCGGTCTTGATCACCGCGTACATCTTGGAGCCTTGGCTAACGCAAAAAAGAATGCGCCCGCCGGGAGACCCCGCGGGCGAAGAGCGGCGACATATACGGAAGGGCGTTCCCGAGTCAACGCGAAAGGGCGTTCTACGGCCTCGAAAGCCTGCCGGACCTGGCGAGCAACTCCGTCATCCTCGGGCTTGTCTCGCGGATCCATGGCAACCTCAAACGCCGAGATCGCCGCAACGGCTCGCCGTCTGCCCAGGACCTGCCCCCTGCAAAGATGGATCCTCGGGACAAGCCCGAGGATGACGAGCAGCAGTATGCTGTGCAAAGACGACCGCCAGTCACCAGGGGACCCTCACCATGACCCAGCCCGCCGACCGCCGGGTCGTCGCCGCCCGCAGCCTCGTCGCCCATGTGGCCGAACATCTTCAGGCCGATCTCTCGCTGCGTCTGTGGACCGGCGAGGTCCTGCCGCTGGGCCCCAACGCCCGCGACGACATCCAGATCGTCATCGCACGCCCGTCCGCTGTACGTCGCCTGCTGCTCAAGCCCGGCCTGATGACCCTGTTCGAGATGTTCGCCACCGGCGACCTGCGCGTCGAGGGCGGCTCGCCCCTGGACGCCGCCGATCGCTGGGACCACGGCCGCGCCGTCCACCTGGCCAAGCGCCTGAACAAGGGACTTGTCGCCAAGGCTGCGATCCCCTTCCTGATGGGCGGTTCCGATGCGGGCGCGACGCAGCTTCCGGCCTGGGATGCGACCGGAAACGACGGCATCGGCGCTGAAAAGGCCGGTCGCAGCGACCAGGACTTCATCCAGTTCCACTATGACGTCGGCAACGACTTCTACGCCCTCTTCCTCGATCCGGAGATGGTCTACTCCAGCGCCTATTTCACCGATCACGACGCGACCCTGGAGGCGGCCCAGGAAGAAAAGCTGCACCGTATCTGCAAGAAGCTGCGTCTTCAGCCCGGCCAGCGCCTGCTCGACGTCGGCTGCGGCTGGGCAGGCCTGTCGTGCTGGGCGGCCAAACACTACGGCGTCACCGTCCACGGCGTGACCCTCAGTCAGGCGCAGCTCGACTACGGCCGCGCCAAGGTCGAGCGCGAGGGCCTGTCGGACAGGATCACCCTGGAGCTGAAGGACTATCGCAACGTCACCGGCGAATACGACGCCATCAGCCAGGTCGAGATGTTCGAACACGTCGGCTTCGCCAATCACGAACGCCACTTTCTGGAGATGAAACGCCTGCTGAAGCCCGGCGGCCTCTATTTCCATCAGGCCTCGGTGCGGCGCGGCGGTCGCGACCCGATCAAGCCGACCGACACGACCAAGGTCATCACCCGCTTCATCTTCCCCGGCGGAGAGCTGGACACGATCGGCATGACGGTGACCAACCTGGGTCGCCTCGGCTTCGAGACGCTCGACGTCGAAGACATGCGCGAGCATTTCGAGCTGACCCTGAAACACTGGGAAGACCGCCTCTACGCCCGCCGCGAGGAAGCCTACGCCATGGTCGGCGAGGCCCGCACCCGGCTGTGGCTGATCTATTTCGCCCTGTTCAAGAAGGGCTTCGAGCGGGGGTCGGTGCTGGTCTACCAGACCGTGGCTCAGAAACGCCGCCCAGGCCCGAGCGGCCTGTCGCTGGATCGGGCGAGCCTGTATCGGTGAAGCCAGGCGTCTCCTCCCCCTCGCTGCGCGACAGGGAGGAGACGAATCTCACTCGACCGTTATAAAGTAACACGCTATAACCCCGGCCGATGTCGCCGCCCGCCTTCGAACAACCGGTCCTGTTTTCCCTCGTCGCCGGCGGCTTCGCGGCCGCCTTCCTGCATGCCGCCCTGCCGACCCACTGGCTGCCCTTCGTCCTCGTCGGCCGCGCCCAGCGATGGAGCCTGCCGCGCAGCCTGATGGCCGTGACCGCCGCCGGCCTTGCCCATATCGCCTCGACCGTGGTGGTCGGCAGTCTGATCGTCGCCGCCGGGATGGCGCTGGACGAGGTCGTCGCCGGCGTCCTGCCCCACCTGTCGGCCATCCTGCTGTTCGGCTTCGGCGGCTTTTATCTGATCAAGTCCATCGTCCGCCGCCCCGCCATGGCCGGAGGTCCGCCGCTGGACCTCGCCGAGCCGACGGTCTCGCATTCCGCCGCCTTCTGGGGCCTGGTCGCCGTCATGGCTCTGTCGCCGGGCGAAGTCTTACTCCCCATCTATATGTCGTCGGCCCAGGAAGGCATTCCCGCGCTTGCGCTGCTTACGCTCGCCTTCGCGCTCGGCACGGTTCTCGGCATGGCCACCTTCACCACCCTGGCTCGCGCGGGCGCCTCGGTGCTTAAGCTGGAACGCTGGGCGCGGTATGAGGGCGCCATCCTCGGCATCGCCCTGATCGCGATCGGACTTCTTATCGTGACGCACCAGCACTAGGCTGCGTCCATGGCCTCCCACGACCACGCCCACGACGATCATGACGGCCACGATTCGCATGGCGGGCATTCCCATGCGGGCCACGGCCATGCCCACGGCCCGATCGACACGGGCGACTGGCGCTATCTCGTCGGCCTGATCGTCAACCTCGCCTTCGTCGCCTGCGAGTTCGGCGCCGGCCTCTACTCAGGCTCCACCGCCCTGCTGGCCGACGCCGGCCACAACCTGTCCGACGTGCTGGGCCTGGCCATGGCAGGCGGCGCCGCCGTCCTCGCCCGTCGCGCTGCCGGATCCCAGCTGACCTACGGCTTCGGCAAGGCCACCATCCTCGCCGCCCTCGCCAACGCCCTGCTGCTGATCTTCGCCTGCGGAGCCATCGCCTTCGAGGCGGTCCAGCGCCTGACCGACCCCGCCCCGGTCCAGTCCACGGTCATCATGGTCGTCGCCGGCATCGGCTTCGTCATCAATCTCGGCACGGCGCTGCTGTTCATGCGCGACCAGCACAGCGACCTGAACGCGAGGGGCGCCTATCTGCACATGATGGCCGATGCCGGCGTGTCGATCGGCGTCGTCATCTCCGGCGCGGTGATCATGTTCACCGGCTGGTCGATCCTCGACCCGCTGGTGTCGATCGCCATCGTCGCCGTGATCCTTCTGGGCACCTGGGGCCTGCTGAAGGATTCCGTCGGCCTCGCCATGGACGCCGCCCCCGGCTCGGTCGATGTCGCCAAGGTGCGCTCCGCCTTGGCCGCCCTGCCCGGCGTTTCGGCCGTCCACGACCTGCACGTCTGGGGCATGTCCACGACGAAGACCGCCCTGACCGCCCACATCGTCCACGACCGAGGCGACCCCCGCGCCCTGTTGATGGAAGCCCAGGCCCTGGCGAAGTCGAAGTTCGCCATCACCCACACGACGCTTCAGCTCGAAACGGATGTGATGCCCGATTGCCCGGATTGCTGATCCCGTTCAGCCCTTCCCCCGCTTGCGGGGGAAAGCGGTCCGTCTTCGAGCGAAGCGAGAACAGGACCGATGGGGGAACTTTCCTCTCGACGGTGAGGCAATCAAGCCAAGCAAGACTTCCCCCATCGGCCCTGGATCGGCTGCGCTCTTCCATTCCCGCCTCTGCACAGCCATCTACCCCGCCATGACCGACACCCGCATCCCCGTCACCGTCCTCACCGGCTACCTCGGCGCGGGCAAGACCACGCTTCTGAACCGCATCCTGACCGAGGACCACGGCAAGCGTTACGCCGTCATCGTCAACGAGTTCGGCGAGATCGGCATCGACAACGACCTGGTCGTCGGCGCCGACGAGGACGTGTTCGAGATGAACAACGGCTGCGTCTGCTGCACGGTGCGCGGCGACCTGATCCGCGTCGTCGCCGGCCTGATGAAGCGGCAAAAGCCCGGCGCCCCAGCCTTCGACGCCATCATCGTCGAGACCACCGGCCTCGCCGACCCCGGCCCGGTCGCCCAGACCTTCTTCGTCGACGAAGACGTCAAGGCCAAGACCACGCTGGACAGCGTCACCGCCCTGGTCGACGCCAAGCACGTCATGGCCCGGCTGGACGACTCCAAGGAGGCCCGTGAACAGGTCGCCTTCGCCGACCGCATCATCCTCAACAAGACCGACCTCGCCTCCGAGACCGAACTGGTCGTCGTCGAGGCTCGCCTGCGCAAGCTGAACCCGCTCGCCCCCATCACCCGCGCCGAACGGGCCAATGTGCCGCTGGATCAGGTGCTGGGCCTGCACGGTTTCGACCTCGAACGCATCCTCGATATCAATCCCGAGTTCGCCAGTCCCGACTCTGGCCCGGCCCACGGCGAGGCCGGCCACGTCCACGACGAACACTGCGGCCACGACCATCACGGCCATGATCATCACCACGGCGAAGTGCACGAAGTACACGATGTACACCCCGTTTCCGGCGCACGCGGTCACGACCACGGCGACGACATCAAAGGCATCTCGCTCAGCCTCGACCGCCCCATGAACGGCGTGAAGTTCACCGCCTGGCTGGACAAGCTGCTGGGCGAGAAAGGCCAGGATATCCTGCGCGCCAAGGGCATCATCGACGTCCAGGGCGAGGAAAAGCGCCTGGTCTTCCAGGCCGTCCACATGATCCTGGAAGGCGACCTCCAGCGCGAGTGGAAACCCACCGAACGCCGCTGGTCCCGCGCCGTCTTCATCGGCCGCGACCTGAATGAAGCCGAGCTCAAGGCCGGCTTCGAAAGCTGCGCGGCTTGAACGTAAGGCAGTTTTGCCTTACTTAGAATCTATGACGGTTCTCACAGTCACCACCAAAGGCCAGGTCACCCTGAAAAAGGATGTTCTGCGCCATCTCGGGATCCAGCCGGGCCAGAAGGTCGATATTGATCTGCTCCCCGGCGGGCGGGTCGAGGTCAAAGCCGTGCGGGCGACAGGCAATATCTCGGACGTCTTCGGACGGCTGAAAGTCGAAGGTCAGGCTGTTCTTACTATCGACGACATCAACGCCATCACCGCCAAGGGTTGGGCGGGAGAGCTTTGAGGATCACCGCCGACACCAATGTCCTAGTCAGAGCGGTGCTCGAAGACGATCCGGAGCAAAGCGCCACCGCGCGTTCCGTCCTCTCGAACGCTGAAGCGATATATATTCCCTTACCCGTCCTGTGCGAATTCGCCTGGGTGCTTCGACGGGGACGTCGGCTCAGCCCTGAAGGGGTCGCGGCGGAGATACGCATCTTGATGCAGGCCGCCACGGTTGTCGCCGACCGCCTCGCGGTGGAGGCCGGGCTCGCAGTCGCAGACGCGGGCGGTGATTTCGCCGACGGCGTCATCGCGCATGAGGGGCGCGGTATGGGGTCCGAGGCTTTCGTTTCCTTTGACAAAAAGGCCGTCCGCCTGCTCTCGGACGCCGGACTTCCCGCAAGGCTGCTGTCGTGACCCTTTTCACCTTCGACGCCCAGGTCACCTCGGCCCATTTCGAATCGTCCGGCGCCGTCTTCGCCCTCGGCGACGGCTCGGTCCGGTTCGAGGACCGCACCTTCGACGCCGTGCATGACGGCGCGATCCTGTGCGCCGTGGTCCACCCGTCTGGCGACGGCCTGGTCACCGGGGGCGACGACGGCCGGGTGATCTGGAGCCGAAAGGGCGAGGCCGGCGTGCTCGCCACCGCCAAGGGCCAGTGGATCGATGCGATCGACGCCTCGTCCGAAACCAACCTGATCGCCTTCTCCGCCGGCAAGACGCTGTCCGTCATCGACGCGACCGACGCCAACTTCCGCCGCGACTTCGTGCACGAACGCACCGTCTCCGGCGTCGCCTTCGATCCAAAGGGCCGGCGCGTCGCCACCTCGACGTACAACGGGGCCTGCCTGTGGTTCGCCCGGATCGCCGACCAGAAGCCGACCAAGCTGACCTGGGCCGGTTCGCACACCGGCGTCGCCTTCTCGCCCGACGGGGCCTTTGTGGTCACCACCATGCAGGACAGCCAGTTGCACGGTTGGCGGCTGAAGGACGCCAAGAACATGCGGATGGGCGGCTATCCGTCCAAGATTCGATCGATGGGCTTCATGTCCAAGGGCCAGATGCTGGCGACCTCGGGCGCGCAGGGCGCCGTGCTGTGGCCCTTCTCCGGCTCCAACGGCCCGATGGGCCGCGAGGCGTCGGAGATTGGCTTCGACGACACGACCCTGGTCAATGTGATCGCCACCGCCAACCCGCACACAAGCCTCGCCGCCGGTCTGGTCGATGGCCGCATCTGGGTCGCCGATCCGGCCGGTCAGGGTCTGAATTTCATCAAGGCCGACAAGGGCTCGCCCATCGTCGCCCTGGCCCTCAGCCCCGACGCCCGCCGTGTCGCCTGGGCCGACGATGACGGCAACGCCGGGGTCGCGGACGCCCTGGCCCTCTAGCTCTCGACAAGCTTCACAGAGGCGTCCTACCGTTTCAATCGAACGGGGGTCAGCATGAACGACCAGGACGGTGCAGGGCCACGCAGCTTCGCCTTCGGCTGTATCGCTGTCGCCATTCTGGCCGCCGTGGTCGCCGGCGGCCTCGCCGTGATCTTCCTGTGGGACGTCAACGCGCTTTAGGGACGGCCCTTGCGCGGTCACGGTTACAGGCGAACACTCCGTCACGGAGGGACAATGACCGACGACACGCCGCCCAGGCGCAAGCAACGCCCGATCCTGGCGACCCTGCTGGTGCTGGCTCTGTTGCCCATCGGCGGCGTCCTGATCCATGCCCTCGTCCCGCCGCCCATGACGCTCCTGATGTTGCGCGAGGCGGCCGGCGGCCAGGGCATCGACTACCGTTGGCGCTCGCTGGACGACATTTCTCCCAACCTGATCGCCTCTGCGATCGCGGCCGAGGACGCGCGCTTCTGCACGCACGGCGGTTTCGACATGGAGGCGATCGAGAAGGCCCTGGCCAACAATGCCAGATCTGCTGAAGCAGGCGGTCGAAAGGTCCGTGGCGGCTCCACCATCTCCCAGCAGACCGCCAAGAACATCTTCCTGTGGCCAGGCCGAGACTGGATCCGAAAAGGCCTGGAAGCCGGCTACACCGTCCTGATCGAGACCATCTGGTCCAAGCGGCGGATCATGGAGGTCTATCTCAACGTCGCCGAGATGGGCCCCGGCGTCTACGGCGCCGAGGCCGCCGCCCGGCATTGGTACGGCAAGTCGGCCGCCGACCTGAGCCCCCGCGAGGCGGCTCGCATCGCCGCCATCCTGCCCTCGCCTCGTCGCTACGACGCCGGCACGCCCGGCCCCTATGTCCGCCGTCGCGCGTCTCGCGTTCAGGCCAGCGCCCGCGTCGTGCGCAACGAAGGCCTGGCGTCCTGCGTCCTGGGCTGAACCGGCGTTAACCGTTCGTCTTGGCCGAAGCCTTAACCGTGGACGGGGTAAGTCGGATCGATTGCGGCCCGACGGGGCTGTGCGAGACGGGTGGGCCATGCAGATCGTGAACCGGACAGCGCGACGCCTGAAGGCCGCCGCACGCCGCTTCGCCTCCGACACGCGCGGCAACGTCGCCTTGATCTTCGCCATTGTCCTGCCCGTGCTCCTGCTGATGAGCCTTAGCGGCCTGGACCTGCACCGCGCCTCCTCGGTCAAGATGAACCTGCAGGACGCGCTGGACGCCGCGACCCTCGCCGCCGCCCGATCGGAATATGTCACGGACGCCGATCTGACCCGCGTCGGCCTCGACGCGCTGCGGGCCAACCTTGCGCCCTACAAGCAGATCGCCTTGGTGACGGCCTCCACCACCTTCCACCTGACGGAAGACTCCAAGGTCATCGGCGACGCCCGGGTCAGCGTCGACGCCATCGTCGCCAATATCTTCCTGCCGCCCTACGGGCAGCTCTTCGACAAGACCCTGCCGGTCAACGCTCACACCGAGGTGAACCGGGCGTCCCACAACGTCGAGGTCGCCCTGGTTCTCGACACCACCACCTCCATGGGCCAGAGCACCAAGCTGGCCGACCTGAAGGCGGCGGCCAAGGATCTGGTCGATATCGTCGTCCAGGCGCGCCAGACTCCTTGGTACTCCAAGGTCTCGATCGTTCCCTACTCGATGGCGGTCAACGTCGGCACGGCCGCCACGACGGCGCGTGGATCCTACGTCACCGCCGGGACCAACATCACGGCCATCACCTGGGCCAACACGACGCCCAAGGCCGTCACGGCGGCGACCAAGGCCAGCCCGGTCGTCATCACGGCCGCCGCTCACGGCTACGCCAATGGAGACAAGGTCGTGATCTGGGGCCAGACCGGCATGACCCAGCTGAATGGCCGCATCTTCACCGTCGCCAACAAGACCAACAACACCTTCCAGCTGTCCGGCGTCGATGGCCGCTACTATTCGACCTTCGCGACCGGCGGGACTTTGGTCGCTCGTTGCGCCCGGACCGACTGCTATCCCACTGTAACCTCGGCCGGTCACGGCAGCACCGACGGCAACTATGTCTATCTGTCCGGCATCACCGGCATGACCCAGTTGAACAGTCAGACCCTGAAAATCGATTGGATCAGCAACAACCAGTTCTACATCGAGACCGTGGGCTATGGCGTCTTCGGAACCACCGGCACGACCACCTGCCGGCAGGTGGGCTGCGAATATCAGGCCTTCATCAACCAGGACGGCGACCTGACGACGTTCAAGATCAGTACCTGCGTGACCGAACGCACCGGAACCAACGCCTACACTGACGTCGCGCCCGGCACGACCCGCATGGGTCGCAACTATCCATCGACGGCGACCAACCCCTGTATCGCCAACCTCGTCCGCCCCCTCAGCAGCGACAAGGACACGATCAAGACCCAGATCGATTCCCTGACCGCAGCGGGATCGACCGGCGGTCACATCGGCGTGGGCTGGGGCTGGTACACCGTGTCGCCCAACTTCAACAGCATGTGGTCGGCGGCCGGCGCGGCCGGCGCCTATGACGCAGACAAGACCCTCAAGGCCGTCGTGATCATGACAGACGGCGAGTACAACAGCGCCTATTGCAACGGCGTCATCAGCCAGGATTCGACGCTTGGGTCGGACGGCACCGCGACGCACATAAATTGTAACGCGCCCAATGGAAATCCATTCAGCCAGAGCTTGGCCCTCTGCACCGCCATGAAGGCGCGCGGCGTGACCGTCTACACCGTCGGCTTCCAGGTCGTCAGCGACCAGCGCGCCCAGGATCTCGTGAACAACTGCGCGACCGACGCCCAGCACGTCTATCTGCCCAGCAGCGGTTCCGACCTGCGGCAGGCCTTTCAGGCAATCGGGCGAGACATCACCAGTTTGAGAATCTCACGCTAGGCGACGACCTTGGGCGGCAGGTCGAACAGGGCGGCGAACCGTTCCAGCGCATCGCGATCGCCCTCGATCGTCAGCGCGCCGATCGATTCCAGCACCTCCAGAGGCTGATCCGCATAGACGTAACCCGCCAACGCCGGCGGGAAGCCGGTCACAGTGACCTCGGCATCCGGGGCGATGCCACGTTCGATCGTCAGCTCTCCGTTCTGAACCTTAGCCGCGAACCGGTCCTCGCCGAACCGAAAGTCGACCGCGACCGCGACACCGGTGGATCGCTCGGCCCTGAACATCGTCTGGAACGACATCATCAGCGACACGGGACTCAGGGGCAGTGTCGGGTCGTGCCGTGGCGACCGCGCCGCCCACATGCCCAACACGCCGAACACCGGCTGGATCTCGCGTCCCCAGTCGGTCAAATCATAGACCTGGACCGAGGCCGGAGGCGGCAGTTTGCGCCGCTCGACCACGCCCGCCTCCTCCAGCGCCTCCAGCTTCTGGGTCAGGACGTTGGCGCTGATGCCCGGCAGGCTGGACTTCAATTCTCCGAACCGACGGGGCCCGAACATCATCTCGCGGATGACCAGCAGCGCCCATCGCTCGCCAACCAGATCCAGCGCATGCGCCGCCCCGCAGGCGTCGTCGTAGCGCCGCGCAAGCCGCGTCGCCCCCTCGACAGTTATTTTTTCTAACTTCATAGTTGCCATATATAACTATGCCCGCTAGGGGTCGCAACATCAACGGCGCGGACAGACGCCGAAACAGAGGAATGCACCCATGAGCCGCATGATCTTCATCAACCTGCCGGTCGCGGACCTGCCCAAGTCCGTCGCCTTCTACGAGGCCGTCGGCGCGACCAGGAACCCGGCCTTCAGCGACGACACGGCCGCCTGCATGGTCGTCTCCGACACCATCTTCGTGATGCTGCTGACCCACGCCAAGTTCGCCAGCTTCACCTCCCGCCCGATCGCCGATCGCTCCACCGTCGAGGCGCTGCTGTGCCTGTCATGCGAGTCCAAACAGGCCGTCCTCGACCAGCTGGCGGCCGCCACCCAGGCCGGCGGCAAGCCCGACCCGACCCCGGAACAGGACTTCGGCTTCATGTACGGCCGCAGCTATGAGGACCCGGACGGCCACATCTGGGAGATCATGTGGATGGACCCCGCCGCCGCCGAAGCGGGCGCATCCGCCCTCGAGCCGGCCTGATCGGAGGACCCGACCCATGCCCGACAAGATCACGCCCTGCATCTGGTACGACCTGGGCCAGGCCCGCGCCGCGGCCGAATTCTACATGACGCTCGGCCTCCCCGACAGCCACGTCGACGGCGTCCACGCCAGCCCGTCCGACAACCCCTCCACCGCCGCGGGCGAGGAGCTGGTCGTGGAGTTCACCCTCGCCGGCCGCACCTTCATGGGCCTGAACGGCGGGCCGATGTTCCCTCAGAGCGAGGCCATCTCGTTTCAGGTCTATACCGACGACCAGCCCGAAACCGACCGCCTGTGGAACGCCATCGTCGGCAACGGCGGGACCGAGAGCCAGTGCGGCTGGTGCAAGGACCGCTGGGGCGTCAACTGGCAGATCACGCCCAAACGCCTGATGGAGTTCTACCGCGACCCCGACCCTGCTCGCGTCAAGGCCGCTTTCGAAGCCATGATGACCATGCAAAAGATCGACATCGCCACCCTCGAGAAAGCCGCCGACGCCGCCGTCGCCTGACACCCAACCACCCACCCGGGCCTCAAGCAGCAAGCGACCGCGTCGCGCGCGTTAGGCCCCCTCCGAAGGAGAACAAGAATGCCCTACGTTTCCGGCTTCCTGACCCCCGTCAAATCCGCCGACAAGGACCGCTACATCAAGTCCGCCCAGGTCGCCTGGCCCCTGTTCAAGGAGTACGGCGCGATCGATCAGGTGGAGACCTGGGGCGTCGACGTCCCTCCCGGCAAGGTGACCGGCTTCGACATGGCCACCAAGCTCGAAGAGGGCGAGGTTGTGGTCTTTTCGTGGGTCACCTGGCCCGACAAGGCGACCGCCGACACTGCGTGGGCGAAGATGATGGAAGACCCTCGCATGAAGGACTTCGACATGCCCTTCGACGGCAAGCGCATGATGTGGGGCGGGTTCGAAACCATCTTCCACAGCTGACCGCCCGCCCTGGAGATCGGTCCCGACGGCTCAGATCGCCAGCGTCCCCACCGCCGTGGTGATGCAGTCCCCGCCGACCCCGATGACCCCCTGGTCGTCGCCGGACAGGGTGATCCGACCGTCCCGACTCAGGCGCCGCCCCTGGCGCGCTTCATAGCGCCAGGCGGCGGGACCCAGTTGCCCGTTCGCCGCCCGAAACGCGGCCACCGCGCCGTTGCCGCTGCCGCAGACCGGGTCCTCGCCGATGCCGCACGACCCGGTGAAGGACCTCACCTCAATCACGCCCGGATCGTTGCTCACCGCGAACACCGACAGACCCGTCAGCTCCAGCCGCCGCTCGAACGCCGCCGAGCGCACCATGTCCGGCTCCAGCGCCAGCAGGACCTCCACGCTCGCCACCTGCGCCACGCCCCAGACGATGCCGACGTCGACCGCCGCCGGCGGCGCCGTCCGCATCACCCCATGCCCCAGCAACCCCTCGATCTCCGCCACGTCGCCGTCCGCGAACGCTCGAACCTTCGGCGTCGGCAGGGTCAGCGTCATCCGCCCCGCCTTGGCCGTCGCTGACTCCGAGCCCCCAACGGCGACCTGCACCAGCCCGACGCCACACTCCTGCACCAGCACGCCGTCCCTCGCCGCCGCCCGCCCGGCCTCCAGCACCGCGTGGGCGCTGCCCAGCGTCGGATGCCCGGCGAACGGCAACTCCCCGCCTGGCGTGAATATCCTCAGCCAATAGTCCGCGCCGTCACGCGTCGGCGGCAGGACGAAGGTCGTCTCCGACAGATTGGTCCACCGCGCGAACGCCCCCATCTGCGCCTCGCTCAGCCCCTCCGCCTCCAGCACCACCGCCACCGGATTGCCCAGCAGGGGCTCGGCCGAGAAGACATCGACGACGGTGTAGGGGCGGGTCATGGAAGGGTTACTTTGGGTGGTGCGGATAGGTGCTTCGGCTATTGGCTCCAAGAGAAACGGAGAGGCTTCATCGAAGGCTACCCAAGCAGCGATTTTTATACTTGTTTCCGATGCCGCGTACACAAGGATCGTTTCGGCGGATTTTTTGATCAACCCTTCGCTTGATTGCTTTCCAACGTACCTGCGGGCGTACCGGCCACTGCTTCACCAATTCTTCCATCTCAGCGTCGAACGCCCAGGGCCTGCGCAATCCGATTGCTGGCCAAGATGTCGAGAGTGTCATACCAGCGATCGGCTTTGCTAGCGTGCTTGCGGAGCTGACAATGTGCCAACAGCCTTGGCATGGTGTCTGGTGTGTCCGGGTAGCGACAATGCACCGTCCCCGCGTGAGGGACTTCGACATGCCCTTCGACGGCAAGCGCATGATGTGGGGCGGGTTCGAAACCATCTTCCACAGCTGACCGGCGCCAAGGCGGCCCCCCTGAGCCATTCAGGGGGTCGCCGTCGCCCGCCCGTCTCTGAGCCACGCCTGGCTGTCCTCCACGCGAGGACGCTGCATGAACTCGATCAGATTGCCCTCATGGTCCCGGACGAAGGCGTTGACGCGGCCGGCGCCGTTATCCTTGACCCAGACGACGTCGCCGCCGCGCGAGCGGATGTCCTCGATGGCGGCCTGGACGTCGGCGCAGGCGAAGGAGATGTGCTTGTTGCCGCACGTCTTCAGGTCTTCATCGGGAATGCGCCGCTCGGGCGGAACGGGAGCCGAGCCGGGCACGCACAGCAGTTCGACATGCATGTCGCCGTTCCTGAGCATCGCCATGTGGGAAGGGATGTTGGGATTATGGAACCGGCCCTGACAGCGAAAGCCGAGGATGCGCTCGTACCAGTCGACCGAGGCGTCCAGGTCCGTGACGCTGAGCCCGACGTGGTGAAACCAGTATTCCTGAGCGCTCATGCTTCAGTCCTGTCCGTGTTTAGATCTTTCGCGCCCCGCGAGGGGCGGCGGGCGCTGGTGCGGATGACCAGTTCGCCCTCGACGAGCCGGTGCACGGGGCCGGGCCGTCCTGCGCGGATGCCCTCGACGATATCGACGGTCGCGGCGACCATCTGCTCCGACCGCTGGGCGAAGGTCGTCAGGGAATAGTTCGGCCGGCTCGCCGCCTCGATGTCGTCGAAGCCGACGATCGAGATCTCGCGCCCGACCTCCAGTCCGAACTCGAAGTGCGCCACGTCGATCGCCGCCATGGCCATGTGATCGTTGGCGCAGAACAGGGCGTCGGGGCGTTCGCCGGCGGTCAACAAGCGACGCGTGGCGGCGGCCGCCCCGGCGTAGGTGAAATGACCCTGCTCACGAAGCGGCGGACCCAGGCCGCGTTCAAGCAGATAGGCGGTGAAGCCGCCCTCGCGATCGCGGCTGGTCGATGTATCCTCGACCCCGGCCATGAAGGCGAACCGGCGATGGTTGCCCGCGATCAGAAATGCCGCCAGCGACCGAGCGCCGCCGATGTTGTCGCCGGTGACGCTGGGGATGCCCCTGTCGTCATTGGTCCTGTTATAGAGGACGACGGGCACCCGCGCCGCCCTGCACTGGGACGCGAAGGTCGAGGAGAAGGTGGCAGACACCAGCACCAGCGCATCCAAGCCGTAGCGCAGCACCTCCTGCACCCTCGCATCCTCACCGTCATCGGGGCCGGTGGTGAACAGCATGGACCGGAGCCCGGCTTGGGCCAGTTGCACCGACAGCGCCTCCAGCGTCTCGGAGAAGAACGGATTCTGGAGATTCTCGATTCCGATGCCGACCAGGTGGGATCGGCCGCTCGTCAGCGAGCGTGCGATCAGGTTGGGCCGGTATCCCAACCGTTCGGCGGCCTGGAAAACCTTGCCGCGGGTCGCCTCGTTGATGCTTGATCCCGGCGTGAACGCTCTCGACACCGTTGCTTGGGATACGCCTGCGGCCTTGGCGACGTCGTCGGCCGTGGCCAGGGCGCTCTGTGCGAAACCGTCCATTCCCTAAACATGCCTCACTCGGAAGATGATGGCAACGATGGATGCGCATCCATCGGCGCAGATAGTTTGGTCTAGTCAATATATTTACAGGCTGTACTGGGTTATCGACATCGTACTGGTCGCTTCTATGAATGCGCTTGCATATCGGGCTTAGGGGTTTTAGCTGTCTATCAGGCGTACCCGGAGACTGAAGCGGGAAAGCCGATCCAAGGAGGACGCAATGAAGCTTGCAACTCTCGACAACGGCACGCGCGATGGCCGTCTGGTCGTAGTCTCCAGGGACCACTCCAAAGCGGTCCCTGCCGACGGTATCGCCACGACGCTTCAGGACGCGCTGGAACGCTGGGCCGAGGTCGAGGCGCCGCTGAAAACCCTAGCCGAACAGTTGGAGGCCGGATCGGCCGCCGGGGCCGCTCCCTTCGTCGAGGCTGAGGCCCTCGCCCCCCTGCCCCGCGCCTGGCAGTGGCTGGACGGGTCGGCCTACGAGAGCCACGGGGCCCTGCTGCGGGCCGTGTCGGGCCGGGCCGCGCCGCCCAACGACGGCCCCCTGATGTACCAGGGCCTGTCGCATACCTTCTATTCCGGCACCGACGACTTCCCCGCCCCAAGCGAGGACCACAACATCGATTTCGAGGGCGAATTCGGCATCATCATCGACGATGTGCCAATGGGCGTCTCGGTCGATGACGCGGCGAAGCACATCAAGCTGGTCGTCATGATCAACGACTGGTCTCTGCGCGGTTTCGCCCTGCGCGAATCCAAGATCGGCTTTGGCTGGGTCCAGGCCAAGCCGCCCTGCAGCCTCGGCCCCGTGGCGATCACGCCCGACGAACTGGGCGCATTCTGGCGCGACGGCCGGGTCGATCTGCCGCTGATCGTCGACTGGAACGGAGAACGCTTCGGCGCCGCCCAGGGCTATCAGATGGCCTGGTCCTTCCCGGAGCACGTCGCCCATGCGGCCAAGACGCGGTCCCTGTGCGCCGGCACCATCATCGGCGGCGGCACGGTGTCGAACGAGAACTACCGCGAGGTCGGCTCCTCCTGCATCGCCGAACGTCGCGGAATCGAGACCCTCGATTACGGCAAGGCAACTACCCGCTTCATGAAGTTCGGCGATCGCGTCCGCATGGAGGCGACCCTGCCCGACGGCGCGCCGCTGTTCGGCGTCATCGACCAGAAGGTGGTGCAGGGATGATCCACGAAATCGCAGAGATCGACGTCCTGGAAGGCCACGAGGCCGATTTCGAGGCGGCGGTGCAGAAGGCCGCCCCCCTGTTCAAGGCCTCGCGCGGGGCCCGCAGCTTCGTCCTGACCCGCTCGATCGAGCATCCGCAACGCTTCCGCCTGACCGTCGGCTGGGACACGGTCGAGGATCACATGGTCCATTTCCGCGAGAGCGAGGCCTTCCAGGGCTGGCGCGCCCTCGTCGGCCCCCACTTCGCCTCGCCGCCTCGGGTCGAGCACGTCTCCACCGTCATCGACGGCTTCTAGAAACCACATTCGGGACTGATCACATGGCCACCTGGCTCAAGCGCGGCGCGACCGCCGAAGCGCGCGCGGACGGCGACCGAAAGGTCCGCGACATCGTCGAAACCACCCTCGCCGACATCGAAAAGCGCGGCGACGCGGCCATCCGCGACCTGTCGATCAGGTTCGACGGCTGGGATCGCGAAGACTATCGGCTGACCCCGGCGGAGATCCAGTCCTGCATCGACACCCTGTCGCCCCAGGACATCGTCGACATCGAGTTCGCCCAGGCCCAGGTGCGCAACTTTGCCCGGATCCAGCGCGCCTCGATGACCGACGTCGAGGTCGAGACCCTGCCGGGCGTCGTGCTGGGCCACAAGAACATCCCCGTGAACGCGGCCGGCTGCTACGTCCCCGGCGGCAAATATCCGCTGCTGGCCTCGGCCCACATGTCGGTGATCACGGCCAAGGTGGCGGGCGTGCCCCGCGTCATCACCTGCGCCCCGCCGTTCGAAGGCAAGCTGGCGCACAAGGTCGTCGCGGCCCAGGCCATGGCCGGCGCCGACGCCATCTATGCGTTGGGCGGCATCCAGGCGATCGGCGCCATGGCGATCGGCACCGAAAGCATCGGCGCCGTCGACATGCTGGTCGGCCCGGGCAACGCCTTCGTCGCCGAGGCCAAGCGGCAGCTGTTCGGCCGCGTCGGCATAGACCTGTTCGCCGGTCCGACCGAGACCATGATCATCGCCGACGAAACCTCGGACGGCGAAATCTGCGCCACCGACCTGCTGGGCCAGGCTGAGCATGGCCCCGACAGCCCCGCCATCCTGATCACCAACTCCGAGAAATTGGCGCGCGAGACGATGCGAGAGATCGAGCGCCTGCTGGAGATACTTCCCACCGCCGCCATCGCGCGCAAGGCGTGGGAGGCCTATGGCGAGGTCATCGTCTGCGAGGATGAGGCCGAGATGGTCCAGGTCGCCGACAGCTACGCCAACGAACACGTCCAGGTCATGACCCGCGATCCGGATTATTTCCTGCAGAACATGACCAACTACGGCGCCCTGTTCCTGGGCGCGCGGACGAATGTGGCCTATGGCGACAAGGTCATCGGCACCAACCACACCCTGCCGACCAAGAAGGCGGCGCGCTATACGGGCGGCCTGTGGGTGGGCAAATTCCTCAAAACCTGCACCTATCAGCGGGTCACGACGGACGAGGCCTCCACGATGATCGGCGAATACTGCAGCCGCCTGTGCGACCTGGAAGGCTTCGCCGGCCACGGCGAGCAGGCCAACGTCCGCGTCCGTCGCTACGGCGGCCGCAACATCCCTTACGCCGGGCGCGCCGAGCCTCTGGTCGCGGCGGAATAGAATGACCCTGCCGCGCACGCCCAGCTTCCGCCTCGACGGCCGCCGCGCTTTAGTGACAGGCGCCGGACGGGGCATCGGTCTGGCCTGTGCGGCGGGTCTGGCGGAGGCCGGGGCGCACGTCGTCCTGGCCGCACGGTCTCCGGTCGAGATCGAGGCGGGTGCCCAAGCCATTCGCGAGGCCGGCGGTTCGGCCGAGGCCATGGGGCTGGACGTCTCCGATGTCGCGGCGGTCCGCGCCTCGCTCGCCGCCGTCGAGGCCTTCGACATCTTGGTCAACAACGCCGGCACCAACCGGCCCAAGCCCGTTCTCGATGTCACCGAGGACGACTATGACGCCGTCCTGGACCTGAACCTGCGCGCCGCCTTCTTCGTCGCCCAGGCCGTCGCCGCGCGCATGGTCGAGACCGGCCGCAAGGGTTCGCTGATCCACATGGGCTCCCAGATGGGCCACGTCGGCGGCCCCAACCGCACTCTGTATTGCGCCTCCAAATGGGGCCTGGAAGGGTTCAACAAGGCACTGGCCCTCGACCTCGCCGCCAAGGGCGTCCGCTCCAACATCATCGCCCCGACCTTCATCGAAACGCCGATGACCAGGCCCTTCTTCGAGGACGAGGCTTTCAAGGCCAATGTCCTGTCCAAGATCAAACTGGGCCGCATCGGCGAGGTCGAGGATCTGATGGGCGCCGTCCTGTTTCTGGCGTCGGACGCCTCGGCCATGGTCACCGGAACCAGCCTGCTGGTCGATGGCGGTTGGACGGCGGACTGAACTTCGACCCAAAGAAAAAGGCCGCCTCGCTTCCAAGACGGCCCTGATCTGGATCAGCTGTCGAGGAAGCTCCGCAGCTTCCGCGACCGGCTCGGGTGCTTCAGCTTCCTCAGCGCCTTGGCCTCGATCTGGCGGATGCGTTCGCGGGTGACCGAGAACTGCTGGCCGACCTCTTCCAGCGTGTGATCGGTGTTCATGCCGATGCCGAAGCGCATCCGCAGGACCCGCTCCTCGCGCGGCGTGAGGGACGCCAGTACGCGGGTCGTCGTCTCACGCAGGTTCGACTGAATCGCCGCATCGATGGGCAGGATCGCGTTCTTGTCCTCGATGAAGTCGCCCAGGTGGGAGTCCTCTTCGTCGCCGATCGGCGTTTCAAGGCTGATCGGCTCCTTGGCGATCTTCAGGACCTTGCGGACCTTCTCCAGCGGCATGGCCAGCTTTTCGGCCAGTTCTTCCGGCGTCGGCTCGCGGCCGATCTCGTGCAGCATCTGGCGGCTGGTGCGGACGATCTTGT
>JAZKHL010000126.1:0-22251 GCA_040385365.1 Pseudomonadota bacterium
CCAGCACCGGCCGTTCGTCCCATTTCGGATGGGCCGCGCCGATGACGGCGGCCAGCTCGACCTTGGGGTGGCCGACGGCGATGTTCTCGATCTCGATCGAGGAAATCCATTCGCCGCCCGATTTGATGACGTCCTTGGCCCGGTCGGTGATCTGCATGAAGCCGTGCTCATCGACGGTCGAGACGTCGCCGGTGTCGAAGAAGCCCTCATGATCCAGGATGTCGCCGCCCTCGTCCTTGAAATAGGCGCGGGAGATGGTCGGGCCCTTGATCATCAAACGACCATAGGTCTCGCCGTCGTGCGGCATTTCCTGACCGGCGTAGTTCTTCAGCTTCAGCTCGACGCCCAGCGGCGGCATGCCCTGCTTGATCCGCCACTTCATGCCCTCGTCGTAAGGCAGGGCGGCGAGTTCCGGCGTCAGGATGGACATGGTGCCGATCGGCGAGGTCTCGGTCATGCCCCACCCTTGCGCGACCTCGACGTCGAACTCGTCGTGGAAGGCGCGGATCAGGCTCTCGGGGACGGCCGAGCCGCCGATCAGCACCCGTTTGACCGTCGGGATCTTGAGATTGTTCTCGCGCAGGTAAGTCAGCAGGCCCTGCCAGACCGTGGGCACGGCGGCCGAGAAGGTCACGCCTTCGGACTCGATCAGCTCATAGATCGACTGGCCGTCCATCTTGGCGCCCGGCATGACCAGCTTGGCCCCCGAGGCCGGTCCGGCGAAGGCGATCCCCCAGGCGTTGGCGTGGAACATCGGCACCACCGGCAGGATCACCTCGCTCGGCGATGGGCCGAGGACCGTGGACTGCATGCCCAACAGGGTATGGATGAAGTTCGAGCGGTGTGAATACAGGACGCCCTTGGGGTTTCCGGTCGTCCCAGACGTGTAGCAGAGGCCGCAGGCGGTGCTCTCCTCGAAGTCGCCCCAGACGCAGTCCTCCGAAGCACCGTCCAGCAGCGCCTCATAGCACTCGGCCTTGGGCAGTTTGGTCGCCGGCATGTGGAAGGGATCGGTCATCACCACGACCCGCTCGACGCTCGGGCAATGCGGCAGGATCGCTTCCAGCAGCGGAATGAAGGTCAGATCGACGAAGATGATCCGGTCTTCGGCGTGGTTGATGATGTAGATCAACTGTTCGGGAAACAGGCGCGGATTCAGGGTGTGGCAGACCGCGCCGATCCCCATGATGCCGTACCAGGCCTCGATGTGGTTGCCGGTGTTCCAGGCCAGGGTCGCGACGCGGTCGCCGTTTTGGACGCCCCATTCCTTGAGGACGTTCGACACGCGCTTGGCCCTGCCGTGGATCTCGCCATAGGTCGTGCGGACGATCGGCCCCTCGACCGAGCGGGTGACCACCTGGCGATGGCTGTGCCAATTCTTCGAATGGTCCAGGATACGGTCGACCGTCAGCGGCCAGTCCTGCATCAAACCGAGCATCGCATTCCCTCATTGCCACGGCTGGATGCGCGGCTTGGGTTCACGCTAGCCGAGGTGAGCGTTGATAAGCAACGTGACGCATCGTCAGCTTTGGTCGCCAAATCACCTGAGCCCCCCCGCCGTTGCCAGTGATGGGGTTTCAGTCTTTGGTGAGTGCCGCTCAATGTTGAAAGACATCCTCTCATGCGTTTGATCCTCGTCGCGTCCGCTCTGGCGCTGGTCGTTTCAGCCTGTGATCGTAGCGCGACGCCCCCACCCCCGGCGGCGGAACAGATGGCTCCGACGACGACCCTGGCTCCCGAGCCGGCGGCCGCGCAGGCCCAGGGCGGCCTGGCGATCGAGGGCGAGGGCCTGCGCATTTTCGACGCCTCGGGTTCCGCGCGCGCCCTGCCTTTCGCGACGCCTCAGGCGACCGTGGTCGCCGCCGTGACCGCCATCACCGGCGGAGCAACGCCAGAAGAGAGCACCAATGCCGAATGCGGGGCCGGCCCGACCCAGTTCGTGAAATACGCCAGCGGCCTGCAGCTGGCGTTCCAGGACCAGAAGTTCGCCGGCTGGTTCCTCGATGCACCAGGCCTGACCACGGTTGACGGCGTCGGTGTGGGAACGACCCACGCGGCCCTCGCCGCGGCGCGAACCGTCGTGCTGACCCCTGATTCCACGCTCGGCGTCGAGTTCTCGGCGGGAGACATCGGCGGCTTCCTGACGGCCGATGGCGCGGGCGGTACGGTCGAGTCGCTCTACGCCGGTTTGACCTGCTTCTTCCGCTAGGCCGGTGGGGCCTTTAGAAGGCCCGCCATGACCATTCTGATCGCGATCACCGGCGGGTCCGGCTCAGGCAAGTCCACGCTCGCCGAAACCGTCGCGGCGGCGCTGCCGGTCGGGACGGCCGCCCTGATGAGGGAGGACTCCTACTATCGGGATGCCGCGTCCCTGCCCGGCTTCGACGCGGCGACGTTCGATTTCGACGATGTCGCTGCGCGCGACCACGACCTGCTGATCGAGGACCTGAAACGGCTGAAGGCGGGAAAGCCGGTGACGGCGCCGGTCTATTCCTTCATCCACCATGGTCGTGAGCCCGACGGCGAACCGGTCCCGGCAGCGGCGGTGATCATTGTGGAGGGCACGCACGTCCTGTGCACCGCCGCTCTGGCCGAGTTGTTCGACATCCGGGTGTTCGTCGATACGCCTGCCGACATCCGCTTCATCCGCAGGCTGCTGCGGGACCAGGCCGAGCGCGGCCGGACGGCGACCTCGGTCATCGACCAGTACCTGAAGACGGTGCGACCGGGACATGAGCGGCTCACGGAGCCGTCGCGAACCCGTGCCGACTTCATCGTCGCGGACACGACCGCGGCGGTCAGGCTGGACGATGCGCAGGCGATCGTCCGGCTGGCGGCGCCGTTGCTGGCGCATCCCCTGTTGCTCACGCTAACGTCGACCAGCGCGTAACGCGGGTCTCCGGACTTCCCACAGACGGTCGATTTCGGCTAACGCTTGCGGCAGCATGCAGGCACAGGCGACATCAAGCGGTGATCAAGCGGGCGACCCCCCGGTCGACCTCGACCCGCGGCGATCGAATATCGTGCGCGAGGCGCGCCGTTGCTTCATGTCGGAGGGATACGCCGCGACCCGGATCGAGCCGATCGCGCGTGCGGCGTCCGTGTCCACGGCCACCCTGTATGCCTATTTCCCGTCAAAGGCTCACCTGTTCAGTGCCGTGATCGCCGATGCGGCCGATGATTTCTCGCATCAGATGGAGTCGGTGCGCCTCGCCGATGGTCCGGCCAAAGAGCTTCTGACCGGCTTCGCGACCGCTTACGCAGGCTTCATGGGCGACCCGTTCGTCCGGTCCGTGTTCCGGCTGGTGATGGCGGAGCGACCCAGGTTCCGAGAGGTCGCCCTTCGCTTCTTCGACCGCGGTCGCAGCGATTTCGGGCGGCCGCTTATCCTGGCCTTGACGACGCTGGCGGAGCGCGGCGAAATCCGTTTCGACAAGGCGTCCTGGGCAGCCGGGCAACTGATGGGCATGATCGAGCATCCCGTCTTCTTCATGCCGCTGGTCACCGGCGATGAGGTCCAGGCCGAACGGTCGCCGGCGCGGATCGCGGATGATGCGGTGAAGACCTTCCTGGCCCGATACGGCGTCTAGGGCTGAAGCCGGGTCCGGCTCCAGCCGTCGCCGGTGCGCGTGAAGCGAAGCCGGTCGTGTAGCCGAAACGGTCGGTCGCGCCAGAACTCGACCGAAGACGGGATCACTCGCCAACCGGTCCAGTGCTCTGGTCTGGGAACATCGCGCCCCTCGAATCGCGTCTCCTCGCGCCCCACGGCCGTCTGCAGCGCCTCGCGACTGTCGAGCGGTCGAGACTGGTCCGAGGCCCAGGCCCCGATACGGCTCTCGCGCGCCCGGCTGGCGAAATAGGCGTCCGCTTCCTCGCGCGACACTGGTTCGACCGCGCCGCGAAGCCGAACCTGGCGGCGCAGCGATTTCCAGTGGAACAGCAGGGCCGCCTGGGGATGGTGGGCCAACTGCTCGCCCTTTGCGCTCTCGCTGTTGGAATAGAATGTGAAGCCGCGCGCATCGACGTCCTTCAACAGCACCATCCGACTGTCCGCCGCCCCGTCTGCGTCCACGGTGGAGAGCGCCATGGCGTTGGCGTCGTTCGGCTCATGCGCCCGCGCCTGCGTCAGCCATTCGACGAACAGGCCGATGGGCTCGTCGCGCTGGAAGATTGTCTCGTCGCCATTGGCCGCCAGTGCGGCTGCATAGTCGCGGGCATAGTCCTCGCGGGTCGGGCTGGGGGGGATGGCGGCGCTGGTCATGGCGCGGGATATAGCAAGGCGATGGGACGGCCGCACGGTTAACCCGTCCTTGACCATGCTCGCGGCCTATGGGGCGAATGAGCGCGCCCGTCCCCAGCCTGAACGAAGCCTTCGCCGTGCTGGGCCTGCATGGACCGGCGGACCAGACCGCCGTCACGCGCGCCTTCCGGCTGGCGGTCAAGAATGCGCGGCCGGATCTGCCAGGCGGGGACGCCGACCGCTTCCGCCGGGTCATCGCCGCCTACCGCCTGATCCAGTCCAAGGGCGTGCGCCTCCCCGCGCTCGCCGCCCCGACGATGCGGCCAGCCGCCCTCCCCGTCGTCGGTCTGACTCCGATGCAGGCGATGGTCGGCGGCGAAACCACGGTCCGGCTGGGCGACCGCATGTTCCGCGTCCAGGCCCCGGCGGGCATGAGGACCGGCGAGCATCTGCGCATGAAGGGCGCTGCCGACGACGGCGCCGACCTGTATCTGCCGGTCCTGATCCGCCCCGGAGACGGTCTGACGGTGCTTGGAGACGACCTTTACATGGACTGGAGCGTATCGCTGCGACTGCTGAGCGATGGCGGACGGGTCGAGATCGACACGCACGCAGGCGTCCGGACCGCCTGGGTGACGCCGGGGCTCCAGGCGCCGGTCCGGCTTCGACTGCGGGGATTAGGTCTGCCGGCGCGGGGTGGCCGATCCAAAGGCCATCTGTTCGTGGCGCTCAAACCTTCAAAAGACGCGCCGTCCGCCGCAGAGGATCTCTTGGCCAAGTTCACCCGCGTCTGGACGCCGGACCGTCTTGCGGCCTAAGCGTCGCCGGCGATGTCCCACAACACCTTCGGCCATCTGTTTCGCGTGACGACCTGGGGCGAAAGCCATGGGCCGGCGATCGGCTGCGTGGTGGACGGTTGCCCGCCGATGATCCCGTTGACCGAGGCCGACCTGCAGCCCTGGCTGGACCAGCGCAAGCCCGGCGGCAGCCGTTTCGTCACCCAGAGGAAAGAAAGCGACACCGCGCGCATCCTGTCCGGCGTGTTCGATGACGGCGCTGGTCCGGTCACAACCGGGGCCCCCATCGCCATCCACATCGACAACGAAGACGCCCGCTCCAAGGACTATGGCGAGATCGCCCGCGCCTTCCGGCCCGGCCATGCCGACGTGACCTATCAGGCCAAATACGGCGTCCGCGACCATCGGGGCGGCGGCCGATCGTCCGCGCGCGAGACTGCCGCCCGGGTCGCCGCCGGGGGTGTGGCGCGCCGGGTGTTGGGCGACGGGATCGTCATCCGCGCCGGCGTGGTTCAGTTGGGCCCGCACAGGATCGCGCCGGAAGCCGTTGATTTCACCGCCGTCTACGGCAACCCGTTGTTCGCCGCCTCCGCCGAAGTCGTCCCCGCTTGGGAGGCCTATCTGGACGGCGTGCGCAAGGCCGGTTCGTCCATCGGCGCCGTCGTGGCGCTGGAGGTCACGGGGGCGCCCGCCGGTTGGGGCGCGCCGCTGTATGGCAAGCTCGATGCGGAACTGGCCGCCGCGATGATGTCGATCAATGCGGTCAAGGGCGTGGAGATCGGGGCCGGGTTCGGCTCGGCCGAGTTGTCCGGCGAGGACAACGCCGACGAAATGCGCATCGGCCCAGACGGCGAGATCGTGTTCGGGTCGAACCACGCGGGCGGCGTCCTGGGCGGCATCTCGACGGGCCAACCGCTGACCGCGCGCATCGCCTTCAAGCCCACGTCCTCGATCCTGACGCCGCGCCAGACCGTCACCCGCGACGGGACCGAAACGGATCTGCGCACCGTCGGCCGTCACGACCCCTGCGTCGCCCTGCGCGGGGTTCCCGTGGTCGAAGCCATGGCCGCGTGCGTCCTCGCCGACGCCATGCTGAGGCATCGGGCGCAGGTTGGCTGAGGTCATCTTCCGTTCACCCTGTTCCGGCTAGATGCGCACCATGACCCAGCCCGTCCGACGTCTCGCCGCCCTGTCCGTCCTGATCGCTGGATCGCTGATGCTTCAGGGATGCCTTGTCGGCGCCGTGGTGGGCACGGCAGGCGCGATCGTCGGTGGCGCGGCACAGGCGACGGGCGCCGTGGTCGGCGCCGGGGTCGACGCGGTCACCACGTCCGACGAGGAAACCCGCGCACGCCGCGAACGCGAGCAACGCGACTATGAGCGCGCACAACGCCGCTGCGAACAGCGCCGGGCCAACGGCCAGCGCTGCTAGATCAGCGTACGCCGATGTATTTGTGCGTCTGCACGCTGAGCCGCCATTTCGGGTGTCGCAGACAATAATCGAGCGCTGCCGCCGTATTGAGCGTCTGGTCCGGGCCGTCCATGGGCTGAAGCCAGAACCGTTCGAAATCCAGCGTCTCGAACCGCTCAGGCATGGCCAGGGCTTGCGGATAGACCAGCTTCAGCTCCTGTCCTGACGTCTGCACCACTGGGGCCCCGGCCTTGGGGCTGACGCAGATCCAGTCGATACCATCAGGCGCCGCCAGCGTGCCGTTGGTCTCCACCGCGATGTCGAATCCGCGTGCGTGCAGGGCCTCGATCAGAGCGGCGTCGAGTTGCAGCAGCGGCTCCCCGCCCGTGCAGACGACCAGCTTTGGATCGCCTTCACGCCCGATCCACATCAAGGTGATGTGGGCGGCCAGAGCCTGTGCATCCGCGAACTTTCCGCCGCCGTCGCCATCGGTCCCGACGAACTCGGTGTCGCAAAAGGTGCAGACGGCCTCGGCGCGGTCCTGCTCGCGTCCGCTCCACAGATTGCAGCCAGCGAAGCGCAGGAAGACGGCCGGACGACCCGCCTGCCCCCCCTCCCCCTGCACCGTCAGGAAGGTCTCCTTGACCGCATAGGTCATCGTGATCCGACCCACTCGGCCCAGCCGGCGGCGCGAAGCGCGCAGGCCGGACAGTCCCCGCAGCCATATCCCCAGTCGTGCCGATGGGTGCGGTCGCCCCGATAACAGGTATGCGACTCCTCGACGATCAGATCGACCAGAGCGGTCCCGCCGATACGGTCGGCCAGCGCCCACGTTTCAGCCTTCGTCAGGGCCATCAGGGGCGTGTGGATCGGCGATGGCTTGTCCAGGCCCAAGGTCAGCGCCCGCTCCATGGCGTCGATCGTGTCTCGGCGACAGTCGGGATAGCCCGAGAAGTCGGTCTCGCACATGCCGCCGACCAGCACGCCCAGCCCGCGCCGATCCGCCAGCGCCGCCGCCGCGGTCAGAAAGATCAGGTTGCGCCCCGGCACGAAGGTGTTGGGCAATCCCCTCGCGCCCACCTCGATCGCGCGATCGGTGGTCATCGCCGTCTCGCCGATGGCGCCGAAGCCGGTCAGGTCCACGACATGGTCCGGGCCCAGCCGCTCGGCGAGCGACGGCAGAGCAGGGACCATGCCGTCACGCACGCGCAGCCGGGCGTCCATCTCGACCGCATGCCGCTGGCCATAGTCGAAGCCGACCGTTTCGACGCGACCATACCGCTCTAACGCCCAGGCCAGACACGTGGCGCTATCCTGCCCGCCCGAGAACAGGACCAGAGCGGTTTCGGCGGGGGTGGACGGGATATTGGTCATGACTGGCCTGCGGTCGGCCGGACGGCCGCGCGCATGAGTGAAAGGGATGAAGAGGATGGAGCGACTGCCTCTACACCACCCGGACGGCCCCGGCAAAACGGCTACGCAGCCAGGCCCGCCGGGTCCGCTGTGGCGCCCTTAACCTTTCTGCAAACGGTTCTCCCGTAGTGTCCACAGGTATCAAGGAGTTTCGGCCAGTATGCCGACGATTGAAGTCCTGACGGAACGCGCCGAACCGGTTTCGCCCACAGTCCCGGCGACCGAGGTTTTCACGCGCTTCCAGAACGAGCCGGACACGTTGGTGATCCCCGTGGTCGAGGGCGACCGGCCGGTCGGCCTCATCGAACGCAACGCCTTCCTGCTCAAGATCGCCGGCCCTTTCGGTCACGCCCTCTACGCCAACCGCGCCGTGTCCCACATCATGGACGCCGATCCGGCCGTCGTGGACGCAGGCGTCAGCATCGACACCTTCTGCGACATCCTGATCAAGAGCGGCCCTGGCGCCTTGATGCGCGGCTTCATCGTCACGCGTGGCGGTCGCTATAGCGGCGTCGGCACGGCCGTTTCCCTGCTCCAGGCCGTCAACGACCAGCAGCGCGCGCAGAACCTCGAGCTCGCCGAACAGACCCGCGCCCTTTCCGACAGCCGGACCCAGGCCCTGGCCTCCGCCCGCGCCAAGAGCCAGTTCCTGGCGATCATGAGCCATGAGCTGCGCACGCCCATGAACGGCGTGCTCGCAGTCGCCGAGCTTCTGCGTCGCCAGCCCCTGACCGACGCGGCCCATTCGCACGTCCAGACCATCGTCGATTCCTCCGAAAGCCTGCTGCGCATCCTTCAGGACGCGCTGGACCTGTCGCGCGCCGAGGCCGGCGAGCTGGAGATGACGCCCGCCCCCACACCGCTGCGCGCCCTGATGGACGACATCGAACAGATGTGGGCCCCGCGCGCGTCCCAGGACGCGGTGCGGCTGATGGTCGGCTACGAGGGCGACACCGAACTGACCGCCGATCTCGACGGCGTGCGCATGAAACAGGTGTTCAACAACCTGATCGGCAACGCGCTGAAGTTCGCCCGCAACGGCGTGGTCGAGGCCAGCCTGAAGGCGTGGTCAGCGAACGGCGTGGTCCGTATGGAAGCCCGCGTCCGCGACGACGGTCCCGGCGTGGACGCCGACCGCGTGGACGCGATCTTCGAACCCTTCGTGCACGGCTCCGGCCCCGACGGCGCGGGCCTGGGCCTGTCCATCTGCCGCCAGATCGTAGACCGCATGGACGGACGCATCTGGGCCGAAAACAACGCCGGGCGCGGCGCGACCTTCGCTTTCGACCTGTCGGCCCCGCTGTCGGAGCGTGTCGCGGACACGGCGTCCAACGTCGCCGCCCTCGCCGACCTGGAGCTTCAGTCCAATCCGCACATCCTGATCGTCGACGACAACGCCACCAACCGCGTGGTCGCCCAGGCCCTGTGCGAGATGTTCGGCTGTTCGTCCGAGACCGCCGAGGACGGCGTCGAGGCGCTGGAAGCCGTCCAGGCCCGCCCGTTCGACCTGATCCTGATGGACATCAAGATGCCCCGCATGGACGGCGTCCAGGCCACCCAGGCCATCCGCGCCCTGTCTGGACCGGAACGCGACATCCCCATCGTCGCCCTGACCGCCAACGCCGACCCGGACGACGCCAAACACTACCTGTCGATCGGCATGGCCGCCGTGGTCGAAAAGCCGATCAAGCCCGAACGCCTGCGCATGGCCATGAACCTGGCCCTGTCGGATCCGGCGGCCGAGGTCGAGGTCACGCCTGTCGCCAAGGACCGCGCGGCCTAGGCGATCGGCTACCCGATTGGGCCGGAATACGGACAAGTCCGAGGTCCGCTATCCGCGGTGGTTCAGGCGAAGCCGGGGTTGCGGCCTCCGAGTTTGCAAATCGCCGCTCGATTTTCGTCATCTCACGATCCATGAGGCTGACCGGACGAACAACGATGCCGCGACGGGTGAGCAGGTTTGACGCTTTCCACATCCCGAGCGCGATGAGCAACACGCAGGGGGCGGCGATCAAGAACTGAAGCCAAGTTGCCATCACGCCAATTAATCAGGTCCGCGCGAGGTCCGCTATGGGTCGAAAGCAGACCGTGGGAGACAGGCCTGAATCTGACTTTCAACCGCTAAGGTCGGAGCGGTCCAGCTTGCTGGACCGATCATGCCTCCCGCGACCGAGGGCCTAATCCGTCACAGACCGAGGGTCGGGCGCCGGTATTCGGTGAGCGTCAGGGTCACCTCCAAGGATACGCCCTGGGCGGGCGCGCGCCTCCGCTCCGGGCGCAGGTCAAGCGCGCTCGACTGGATGAGCATCGGCCCTGACGTCTCGACCGCCAGCTGACGCACCTCGTCGTTCAGCGAGAAGATCACGGCATAGGGGTCATGCATCGCGTGCTCTCCGCCGAAATGGACGAAGGTCGGCGAGATACCGAGGTCGATGGACTCCTGGCCTGAGCTGATCACCGTCTGGATGCCGCGCCCGGTGAGGTTTTCGGATCGCTCATAGGACACGACGCCGAGGCCCTCGACCTTCACCTCCGCGGTCGGATGGCGCAGCAGGGCGAGGGCTTCGGCCGGCAGTTCGACGCGCAGGGCGGACTCGCCGGGCGCCGCCTCCGCCTTCAGTCGATACTGGGTCGCGCCCGCCGGCACGGAGCGCAGGCCCGGCGGGGCCGAGAAGACGATCGGGGCGTAGAAGGCGTCGTACTCATACCCCAGCGCCAGGGTGGAGGTGAGGCGCGAGGTGGTCCACTCGCCCGTCTCGCGACCGTCGGCGCCGGTGAAGCCCCGCGTGCGGGTCGCCAGCCAGTCACGGGGACAGGCTGCGTCGCCGAACCTCTGGCCCCACGTCGCCCACACCCGGTCGATGTTGCAGTGGTGCAGCCAGAAGATCGGATCGAGCGCCGCCGTGCGCGTACTGCTCATATAGCCGTTGGGGCCGCCGACCAGTTCGTGGATGATGTTGTGGCCATAGGCCTCGACCCGGCCAGCCGCGCGGGTCGTGCCGAAGAAGGTGGTGAAGTCGTCCCGCGTGACGCTGGCCAGGCCATTGCGCTCGCGTCCAGGATTGCGGGCCCAGCGCTCGGTATTGAAATCCAGGCGAGCGGCGCGCGGGTCGCGGCGCGGCTCGTACAGCGGCGAGCGCGGGTCCAGCACCCAGTCCGGCAGGAAGCGTTCCTCCTGCCAGTCCCAGTAGGGCATGGCGAAGCGGGGGTGGCCGGTCAGCTGGCCGATGATCCGCTCTATATGGCTGACCTGCAGCCGGTGCCACGGCAGGAACTGGCGGTTGCCGTGCTGGGCGCGCTCCGCGTGGATGCGGTTCTGGGCCGTCCAGGACAAGGCGTCGGTGCGCCGCTTCATCAGCCGCACGCCCTCGGCGAAGGCGGCGACGTCGTCGCTGGTCGCGGTCATGCTCGCGGCCGACTTGCGCACCCGGCTCGCCCCGGCGGCGAGGCTCGGCCCCGACAGGGTCGAAGCCGCCAGGCCAGCTGCACCGCTCAGCGCCGTACGTCGATCGATCATTCTGGAAGCCCCCGCTCTAGGGCTCACGGTTCCAGACGCCTTGCGGCCTGTCGAGTCGTATCGCGTGCCGGTTGCGGAGGAGGCAGTGACGACCACGCCTGGGACTAAGCCTCACTCCGAGCCCCGCGTTCCGCGGCGGATGCGATAGGGGCCGGCCCTCTTAGTCAGCGCTTCGCCCTTCCAGCTCAGGTTTATCTGGCCTTCCACCATAAGTTGGTCGACCGCGGCGTGGGCCCCAGCCATCTCGGCGCGCCAGTCCGCCGCGGGTCCGTCGCCGGCCAAGGCCCGAGCCACCTCGCTTGGGCAGACGCTGGCCTCATCCGCGCGGGCGGTCAGCAGCGCGAGCGTGGCGTCGCGCGCTGACATCTTGCTCAGGGCTCTGCCGCGCCGCCGGCCGGACGGTTCGGAGCGGCCAAAGGCAGGTTGCGGATCATCACCGCATCGAATGCTTCGGCCAGGGCCACATTGCCCTCGATGACCGGCTCCATCAGGTCCAGCGCCGACTGCGGCTGATTAACGACCCGGGCATAGCCGTCGAAGTTGGACCAGGCGCGGCGTCCGCCACCCTCGACGAGGGTCATAGTCGTCAGCATCGCCTTGTCGCCTTCGACGTACCCGACGGTGCAGATATGACCGATCAAAACGCCCTCGCGGATGCGCCGGAAATGCGCGACCGTGCGGCCGCCGTTCGCCGCCGAGCAGGCCTGCGCATCGCCATAGATGGCGCGCGCCGGATCGGCGACCAGCACGCCGTCCTCCGGCACGTCATAGCCGGTGTCGAACGTCAAGCCGCCGGCCCATTCGTAGCTGTCATCCGCTGCCTTGTCGGCCGGCACCACGACCATGGAGGCCGGCAGATAGGTCTGCAGGATCTGCCGGACTTCCTCGGTGAAGGCGGGGATGTTGTTCTGGGCCGCGAAGGGCTCGATCTGATCTATTAGCTGGTCGACGGTCGCGGCGATCTCTTCGGGCGTCAGCTCCGCAGGCCCCGACCCAGTTTCCTGGGCTTGAGCGCCCGTCGCGGTCGCCAGAACGATCGTGAGCGCGGCGGCCAAGCCGCTGATCCTGCTTTTCATGTCTCATCCCCGGTTCAGCGCAGTGTGGCGCGACGCTGCGGCCGCTTCCACTGACAAACACTGACGGCGTCTCATGGCGTCGGTGCGATCCGAATATGAGCAGACCCGGTCGATCTTCGCAAATCGTAGAACGCGGAAATTTCAAAACTTTCACCCAGGCGGCGGCGCCGCTGTGCTCAGGCCGGCTGGACAACCGGCTCGGTCGCCGCCTCGTCGTCTTCCTCGTCATAGCCGACCAGCCGCAGCGCCCGCGCCTTCATCCCGTTCAGCTCGGCCCAGCGCAGCAGCCCCTCCTCCCGGCCGTGCGTGATCCAGACTTCCTCGGGGCGGATCTCCTCGAAGGTGGCGATCAGCTCGGGCCAGTCGGCGTGGTCGGAGATGACCAGCGGCAGTTCCACCCCCCTCTGACGCGCCCGCGCCTTGACCAGCATCCACCCGCTGGCGAAGGCCGTCACCGGGTCGGCGAAGCGGCGCGCCCAGCGATCTTGGATCGCTGACGGGGGTGCGATCGCCACCTCCCCGCCCAGCGCTTCCTTCTTCAATCCCGTCGCCGGCAGGATCGGCCCCAGATCGACGCCCTCGCGCTCATACAGCCGGTTCAACCGTTCCAGAGCGCCGTGGACGTAGATCGGTCGCTCCCATCCCGCCTCGCGCAGCAGCTTGATGACTCGCTGCGCCTTGCCCAGAGCGTAGGCCCCGACCAGATGGGCGCGATCCGGGAACTGCCCCAGCGACTGAACCAGCCGCCCGACCTCCTCTACGTCCGGCGGATGCGTGAACACGGGCAGTCCGAACGTCGCCTCCGAAATGAAGACATGACACGGGACAGGCTCGAAGCCCGCGCAGGTCGGGTCACGCCGGCGCTTGTAGTCGCCCGACACCACCATGGTCAGACCTTGATACGAGATCACCGCCTGCGCCGAACCCAAGACATGACCGGCAGGGACCAGAGTGATCTCCACGCCGTTGTGAGAGGCCTTTTCCCCGTACTCGACCGACTGACGCAGCACGGTGAACTCTTCGCCATAGCGTTCGGCCATGATGGCGAGCGTCTGGCGGGTGGCCAGCACGGCGCCGTGCCCCGACCGGGCGTGATCGGAGTGGCCATGGGTGACGACGGCCCGATCCACCGGGCGAACCGGGTCGACGTAGAAGTCGCCCGGCGGGCAATACAGGCCCGCCGGAGTCGGTCTCAGCAAGTCTTCGGGGCGAATCATAGCTGTCATATGGGAAGAGGTTTGGAGCCGCGCGCCAGGTTGCGCCGGTTAAGGACGATTTGATGAGCGATACGTTCCTGACCGATTTGATGCCGCAGCTCGCCTCGGGCGCCGCGCACACCCACGCGCTCGGGTTCGTGTTTGAAGGCGTCAAGGGCGACCGGGTGCGGCTGCGCACCCCTTGGCGGCCCGATCTGGTCGGTGATCCAGAGACGGGTGTCTTCGCCGGCGGGCTCGTCACCGCCATGCTGGATCATGTCGGCGGGCTGGCGGTCTGGACGGCGCTGGGTCGTTATCAGCCCATCGCCACCCTGGATCTGAGGATCGACTACATGCGGCCGGCACGGCCGCGCGTGGATCTGCTCAGCGAGGCCCGCTGCTACCGGGTCACACGCACGATCGGTTTCGTTCGCGCCTGGGCGTTTGAGGATGATCCCGCCGATCCGGTCGCGGCGTCGCAGGCGACCTATGTGATCAACTCGGACGGCGGGCGTGGCATGGGCGCCAACCTGAAGTCGAAGGACGCCGCATGACCGCCTTGCTCGACACCCTCCCCTATGCACAGTTCCTGGGATTACGGACGGAGCAGGATGGTGACGTCCTGACGGTCGTCATGCCGTTCGCAGATCATCTGGTCGGCAATCCGATGTTGCCGGCCTTGCACGGGGGATCGACGGCGGCGTTGCTGGAACTGACAGCCATCGCCCAGGTTGCGTTGATCTGGCCCAGACTCAGATTGCCGCGGCCGATCACGGTCACCACGGCCTACCTGCGCTCAGGCAAGCCGTTGGATGTTCACGCGAAAGCGCGCATCTCACGCGCCGGGCGACGGGTCGCTCACGTTCTGGCCGAGGCTTGGCAGGACGATCCCTCCCAGCCCATCGCCAGCCTGACCGCGCATTTCTCGCTCGATCCAGACAACCCCGACTTGCAATGATTAATTACTCATGGTTGATTCGCTTCGTGGCGCTCGGCCACGGGGAGATCGACCATGAGCAGACACACTGTAGGACAGGCCTTGTCCCTGCGCCTTCACGCGGCGGAAGCGGCCATCGACGCCGCGTTGACGGAGACGGCGAACCTGGCGGCGATGCTGCCGGCCGCGCGGGCCCAGGCCTATCTGTCCGCCGTCACGGGCCAGAAGGCGTTCGATGGCGCCGCCGCCTCGATCGGCGCCCTTGCGACCGCCCGGTCGCACCTGGTCGACACGCATAACACCCTTGCCGCCCTGGCCCGCCGCCTGGGCTTGGACAGCGTCGCCGTCGGCCCGCTGGATAAGCCCGAGGACGACGTGCCGCTGGGCAATCAGCCGGGATCAGGCCGACTCGCCTCCATGGTTAAGGAAGCGCTACCGTCTTCGCTTTAGACGTGTTAAGGGTTTCTTCATTACTGTTGTTTTGGAGGGCTAACATGGATCGCAACGAAGTCGTCGCCAGTGTCGCTGGGGACCTCTATGAGACCGAACGCGCGGTTGATGCCGCGATCACTTCGGCGACTACCCTTGTTCAGTCCATGATCGGCGCGCGCACGCTTCTCAAGGCGTCGCCCATCGCCGGCGCGGTGTCTCAGGCCAAGGCCATCGAAGCGATCGCGGCTCTGTCCGCAGCGCGTGACGCGGTCGTCGCCTGCCACGCCGAACTGGCCAAGGACCACCGTCGCATGGGTTACGGCGTCTACAACGTCGGCCCGCTCGACAAGCCCGACCACGATTGGCCCGAAGAGCCCCCGGTTATTCCTCCAAGCGTTGACCAGTCTCTTCGCACCCTCACACGGCCCCGCCGCGTGGCGTGAATTCGGGTTAATGTCGGAGACTTCGGTTTTCGACAGACCAGACTCGTAGCATGGTCGCCCTCGCGTCACCCGACGCGGGGGCGATTTCATGCTGGACACCCTGTATTCCCAGATCGGCCTGCTGCCGATGGTGCTGATCGGGATTTTCGTCTTCTACAAGGGCGACGAGCCCGAGCGGATTGCCATGGGGACCTACCTGCTGGGCTGGATGGCGGGTCTGCTCCTGCAGGACGACAGCGCGTTGCTGGCCAACTGGCAGCCGTCCCTGTTCGCTCTCGATACGGCGATGCTGTTCGTGTTCGGGGCGATTGCGTGGAAATTCCGGCGCGCCTGGCCGATCTGGGCGGCCTCGCTCCAGCTCATCATCGTGATGAGCCACCTGGTCATCCTGTTCGACCTGCGACCCGGCATGGGCGCCTTCTATACCGTGCTCAATCTGGCCAGCTACGGCATCCTCGCCGCAATCGGCGTCGGCGCGTTCTGGGCGTGGCAGGAGCGTCGCGCCGCCGGACTGGAATAGGCTAATATTCCTGTCTAGAGTGGTGCGAAACGACTCACAGGCGCCATGCCCCTCTCTCATGCTAAGCTCTGGAAGGCCCTCGACGCGCTGGCGGCGCGGGAGGGTCTGTCGCCGTCGGGCATGGCCCAACGTGCCGGCCTGGATCCCACGACGTTCAATCCGTCCAAACGGTTCAGCGCCGCGCGGCGTCCGCGCTGGCCCTCGACCGAGAGCCTGACCCGAACGCTGGAAGCCACGGGCGCATCGCTCGCCGACTTCGCCACCCTGGCCCAGGACGCGCCGATGCGACCGACGACGGTCCCCCTGCTCGGCATGGCCCAGGCTGGGGCGGATGGATTCTTCGACGACGCGGGACTGCCGACCGGCGAGGGTTGGGATCAGACCGACCTACCGGTGCCGGGGGCCAGCCTGTTCAGCCTGCGCATCGTCGGCGACTCGATGGCGCCGCTGTATCGCGAGGGCGACTGCGTGCTGGTGGATCGCGACCGAACCGACGTCCGGCGCGGCGACCGCGTCGTCGTGCGGACCCTGACCGGCGAGACCTTGGCCAAGGAGCTGTCCAGCCTGACCGCAAGGACCGCCACCCTGTCGTCGATCAACCCGGCCTATTCCCCACGCGTCGTACCGAAGAAGGACATCGACTGGATGGCCCGCATCCTCTGGGTCAGTCAGTAAAGGCTCAAGCAGAAAGGGCCGCCCCAGTTGGGACGGCCCTCTCCAACACCATCGCCCGGCGCGCTCAGGGAGCGAGGCTCCGCAAGCCGAGCGTTAGTTCGCCCTGATCAATAGGGCTGGACGTAGTTGGCGTTGACCCAGCCGCCACCGGCGATCTGGACCCACTCACCTTGCGATCCGATGGCGGTGAAGGGCTGGCCGGCCGACAGGCTGCCGGCCTGACGATAGCTGGTGCCCGGGCCGCTGCGGATACGCAGGTTGGACGAGGCGCGATATTGGGCCCCGCTGGAGCTGCCCTGGGCATTCACGCGAGCGCGTTGCTGGTTGCAGCCGATGTAGGAACCAGCCGCAGCACCGGCAGCGCCGCCGGCGACAGCGCCGAGCCCACGCTCATTCGAGGAAATCCGGCTACCGGCGAGGGCGCCGATGACCGCACCGATGGCAGCGCCGGCTTGTTGGCGACCGCCGGGGGCGTCACAGCTGGTGATCCCGTTGGACTGGGCTTGGGCCGCCATGGGGGCGGCGGTGACCAGGGCCGCCAGGGCGGCGGCGGTGGCCAGGGTGGTGTTCAATGTCTTCGACATGGCTCTCTCCGTTTCATCGAGGTTGGTCGATGAGGGGAGAATGCCCGACCCCACATGAAGGCTCCCGGAGCTTCACCGTTATTTTCGGTTCATGTTTCCAAGGGGGCTACCGCTCGCGACGCGGTCGCTCGCTGCTTGAGCCCTAAGAGGGGCCTTGGCTTACTTCGCCAATCGCCCGTTCGCGCCCGCCTCGATGAGCTCGATCGTCTGCGGCAGCCCGTAGATCGCCGCGAACGAGCCGAAGCGCGGCCCCTGCGAGGCGCCGAGCAACACCTCGTAGAGCGCGCCGAACCAGCCGCGCAGAGGCTCGAACGCATGGTCCTTGCCCACCGCATAGACCTCGCCCTGGATCAGTTCGCCGTCCGTGGTGTCCGCCGGAAGCGCCTTCAGCCGCCCGGCCAGGTCCAGCAGCGCCGCCTTCTCCTTGTCGTCAGGCAGGCGATAGGACTTCGTCGGCTTCACGAAGTCCTCGTAGTAGTTCAGCGCCCGGTCCATCAGCCCGTCCAGCACCGGCTCGCTCTCGGGCGTCGCGTCCGGCAGATATTTCGCGAAATAGGCCCACAGCTGCGCCTTGTTCGACGCATTGGCCACGCCGACCAGGTTCAGCAGAAGAGAGAAACTGACGGGGCTCGCGACCTTTGGAGGATGGCCCTCGTGGATCGACCACACCGCATTGTCGATCTGTTTGGCCGGCTCCTGCGTCCCGAAGGCGTCGATTGCCCCCAGATAGTCGTCGATCGCGCGCGGGATGACGTTAAAGTGCAGGCTCTTGGCCGACTTGGGCGACTGGAACATGTACCAGCTCAGGCTCTCGGGCGTGCCATAGCGCAGCCACTGCTCCATCGTCAGGCCGTTGCCCTTGGACTTGGAGATCTTCTTGCCCTCGACGTCCAGGAACAGTTCGTAGTTGAAGCCCTCCGGCGGCGTTCCGCCCAGAGCGCGACACACCTTGGACGACTCGCGCACGCTCTCGATAAGGTCCTTGCCCGACATCTCGTAGTCGACGTCCAGCGCGGTCCAGCGCATGGCCCAGTCCGGCTTCCACTGCAGCTTCACATGGCCGCCGGTGACCGGGACCTCGGTCCGCCCGCCCGCCGGGTCGTCGAACACGATCGTGCCGGTCTCGACATTCCGCTCCAGCGTCGGGACCTGCAGCACATGGCCGGTCACCGGACTGATCGGCAAGAAGGGCGAATAGGTCTCGCGCCGCTCCGGCCCGAGCGTCGGCAGCATGATCGCCTGCACCGCCTCGAACCGTTCGAGCAGCTTCAGCAGCGTCTCGTCGAACCGGCCGCTCTTGTAGGTCTCGGTCGAACTCATGAACTCGTAGTCGAACCCGAACCCGTCCAGGAACGCCCTCAGCCGCGCGTTGTTGTGCGCCCCGAAGCTGTCGTGCGTTCCGAACGGATCGCGCACTCGGGTCAGGGGCAGATGCAGGTCGTCGCGCAGAATCTCCGGATTCGGCACGCCCTCGGGGACTTTCCGCAATCCGTCCATGTCGTCCGAGAACGCGATCAGCCGCGTCGGCCAGTGATCGCCCGTCAGCGCGCGAAAGGCGTTCCGCACCATCGTCGTCCGCGCCACCTCGCCGAACGTGCCCATATGCGGCAGGCCCGACGGCCCATATCCGGTCTCCAGCACGACGGGCCGTTGCAACGCCTCAAACGTCGCTAGCGCCTCGTCCGCCTTGCCGGCGTCGATCAGCAGCTTGGCCGCATCCCGCTCGGCGTCCGACAGCCGCTTTTTCAGAACGTGGGCGAGCAGAGCGCGCGCCTGTTCGAACGGCCACGACTTGGCCTCGCGGGCGAGGGTTTCGAGGTTCTGAAGCATGGCGGCGGGTTTGCCGCCTGCGCCCGGTCAGGTCAACGCAAAGCCTCGCGTCAGCGCCGCCCCACGGCCCAGGTCACCACCGCCACGCCTGCGGCGACGATCAACGCATCCTCGATCAGGCCGCTTCGAGTTTGGCCGATCTGGGCCATCGCCCGTTTGCGCCCCGCCAGTGTCGCAAAGGCCATCGGAACGGCCGTCCCGACGGCGAGGGCCGCGCCCTGCCGCTCCCGACCGCGCGGAGCCAGGGCGGCGCCCGCTATGCCCGCGCTGCACACCCGCGCCAGCAGACCCAGGAACACCGTCCGGTCTGGCGCCGACTTCATCTTGTCGCCGTAGAGTTCGCCTGCGCCCATCGCCAGCGCGCCTGCGGTGAACAGCGGCTTGTCCAACAGCACCAGCCGCCCCGGCGTCTGTCGCTGCAAAAGATGCGCACCGGCCAGCGCCGCCATCGGCGTCATGGATCGGGCGCTGGCGACGGCGCCGATGAGGACGGAAGGCAAGTAATCGAGCATGCGCATCCTATCCGAACCCGCATTCCGCCGTCCGGTTCACGATCGATGCAACCGCCCGTCTGTCGGACGGTTCTCTGGTTCCGCCCAGGAGTTCTCCATGACCGACCAACTGACCTTCAGCCTTGATGAAGCCATCAAGGCCCAACGCAGCCTTCGACAGGCGCTTGGTCTCGGAGAGGAACGTTTCGAAGTGTCAGAGTTCGTCGAGATGATCAGCGACGAGATCGAACAGATGCGCGACGCCGGCAAGAGCAACGAGGACATCACCACCGTCGTCGCCGACGCCACCGGACATCGCATGGATCCCGCAGATTTGGACCGGCACTACATCGCCCCGGAAGATCGCCACGGCGGCCAAGACCGCTAAGCGGACGCACTTGACCGACGAGGGGCCGCATGGCCTTTGCGCCGCCTGATGAAGACCGCCGATTTCGACTTCGACCTGCCCGAGGACCGCATCGCGCTCCGCCCCGCCGAGCCGCGCGATTCCGCTCGCCTGCTGGTCGTCCGGGGGGGCGATCTGGCCGACCACATCATCCGCGACCTGCCGGATTTCCTGCGCCCCGGCGACGCTCTGGTGTTCAACGACACCCGGGTGATCCCCGCCCGTCTGTCTGGCGTACGCCAGCGCATCGGCGAGGACGGCCAGACCTTGAGCGTCGAGGTCGAGGCCACCCTGCACCACCGCGACGCTCCCGACACCTGGTCCGCCTTCATGAAGCCGGGCAAGCGGATCAAGCCAGGCGATCGGATCGTCTTCCAGACCTTAACGGCCACGGTCGAGGCCAAGTTCGACGATGGCCTGATCACCCTGCGCTTCGACTCGAGCGGCCCTGCGCTGGACGCCGCGATCCGGGAGGTCGGTGTGATGCCCCTGCCGCCCTATATCGCGGCCAAACGGCCCGAGGACGACCGCGACCGCTCGGATTATCAGACCGTATTCGCCGAGCATGACGGCTCGGTGGCAGCGCCCACGGCCGGCCTGCATTTCACGCCCGCCCTGCTGACCGCTATTCGCGCGAAGGGCGTGACGACCCACGCCGTCACCCTGCACGTCGGCGCCGGCACCTTCCTGCCGGTCAAGGCCGACGACACCGCAGACCACAAGATGCATTCGGAGTGGGGCGAGGTCAGCGCCGAGACCGCCGCCGCCCTGAACGCCGTCCACGCCGCCGGCGGCCGCATCGTCTGCGTCGGCACCACGTCGCTGCGCCTATTGGAAAGCGCCGCCTCGCCGGACGGCGTGATCCAGCCGTTTCATGGAGACACCTCCATCTTCATCACCCCCGGCTACGCCTTTCGAGCCGCCGACGTGCTGATGACCAATTTCCACCTGCCCAAATCGACCCTGTTCATGCTCGTCTCGGCCTTTGCCGGGCTGGAGACGATGCGCGCGGCCTATGCCCACGCCGTGGCGACGGGATATCGGTTCTATTCATACGGAGATGGTTCGTTACTGCTCAGAGGCTAGGCATTTCCCTCCCCTTTATGGGGAGGGACGATCGCGCAGCGATCAGGGTGGGTCCGAAATGTGAGTGCGCACTCACGAAACCGCCCCACCCGGGCTACGCTTCGCTTCGCCGTCCCTCCCCATGAAGGGGAGGGAGACTCCAAGCACTCGCAATCCCCGACACCCGACGCTACATGCGCTTCAAGTCATAGAGAGCGCCTCCCATGTCCGATCCCGTCGTCATCGTCGCCTTCGCCCGCACCCCGATGGGCGGATTCCAGGGGGTCTTCAACGGCGTGAAGGCCACCGAACTGGGCGCCACCGCCGTCAAGGCGGCTGTCGAACGCGCCGGGCTCGATCCGGCCAAGGTCGAGCAGATCTACATGGGTTGCGTCCTGCCCGCCGGCCTCGGCCAGGCTCCCGCCCGCCAGGCCGCCATCGGCGCGGGCCTGGGCCAGCATGTCGAGGCGACGACGGTCAACAAGATGTGCGGATCGGGCCTGCAGGCCGTGATGATGGCCTCCGACAGCCTCGCGGCGGGCAGCGCAGACATCATCGTCGCCGGCGGAATGGAGTCGATGACCGGCGCGCCCTATCTGATGAACAAGCACCGTGGCGGGGCCCGCATCGGCCACGATGTCATCGTCGACAGCATGTATATGGATGGCCTTGAGGACGCCTATACGCCCGGCAAGCTGATGGGGAATTTCGCCGAGGATTCGGCCCAGACCTATCAGTTCACGCGCGAGCAGCAGGACGCCTACGCCCTTGAAAGCCTCAGCCGTGCGCTGAAGGCGATCGAGACCGGCGCATTCGCCGCCGAGATCACCTCGGTCGAGGTCTCGGGTCGTAAGGGCACCGTCACGGTCACCGAGGACGAACAGCCCGGCAAGGCCATGCCGGAGAAGATCCCGACGCTGAAGCCCGCGTTCAGCAAGGACGGCACGATCACCGCCGCCAACGCTTCGTCGATTTCGGACGGCGCCGCCGCCCTGGTGATGACGCGCGAGAGCGTGGCCAAGGCGCTGAACCTGCCGATCGTCGCCCGCATCGTGTCGCACGCCGCCCATGCCCACGAGCCGGGCCTGTTCACCACCGCCCCGGTCCCCGCCATGCAGAAGGCGCTGAAGAAGGCCGGCTGGTCGGTCGAGGACGTCGATCTTTGGGAGATCAACGAGGCCTTCGCCGTCGTCCCCATGATCGCGATGCAGGAGATGG
>JAZKHL010000127.1:0-5977 GCA_040385365.1 Pseudomonadota bacterium
CGTTCTTCACCAACTACCGCCCGCAGTTCTACTTCCGCACCACGGACGTGACCGGGATCGTTCACCTGAAGGAAGGCGTCGAGATGATCATGCCCGGCGACAACGCCGAGCTGAACGTCGAACTGATCACGCCCATCGCCATGGAAGAGAAGCTGCGCTTCGCCATCCGTGAAGGCGGCCGCACCGTCGGCGCCGGCGTCGTCGCCAAGATCGTCGAGTAATCGACTTTCTGATCTGAAGATTGGAACGGCCGTCGGGGGGACCCGGCGGCCGTTTCCAATTGTCCGTCTGTTATCGCGGGATCAGCAGACTGGAACGCTCCGACGGAACCCGGCGTTTGACCCTGGGGGTTATCGGAGGATCTATCGATGAAGGCTGTCTGGACCCTGTCCGCCGCCACCGGCGCCGTGATGCTGCTGAGCGCCTGCGCGACCACGGATAACTATGCCTCACGCTGCGAGCGCGATTACGCGGAGAACCGGCAGTATGCGACCGCCAGCGGTGCGGCCTTGGGCGCTTTGGCCGGAGCTGCCATCGCAGGCGAACGCGATCGGGAGCGGGGAGCCGCGATCGGCGCGCTAGCTGGCGGGCTGCTGGGCAACCAACTGTCGGAGCGCGACGATCCCTGCGGATACGGCTTCGGCGGGTATAACCGCGACGGGCGTTACGGCTACGACCGGGTGCCGCGCCGGGGCGACTACGGCTACTATTGAAGCGCGTCGCGACCTCGTATCTCAGAACGCCAGACGACCGTTATTTCATCGTGCGTGACCGATTGTGGCGCTGCTCGAACCCCTCGCTGGCGGGTCATGAGCGTGATCGGCTGGTTCACGCCCTGATGACGGCGCGGCGCGGCGTCAAATCCGCCTTGGCGAGTGAGGATGCACGGGCGCTGCAAAAGGCGCGTGAGGGGGTGCAGGCCGCCAAGGTTGGGCTGGGCGAACGCGGCGATCCGTGGTGGGAAGATGGCGCCCCGGACTTCAATCGACACCTGGTCAAGAACACGCCCTATGCCGCGTGGCATGCGGCTCTGAAGGCGCGCTAGGAAGACCCATGGCTCGCCTGATCGCCCTGTTATCGCTGCTGCTTGTCGCGGCCTGCGCCACCCATCCGGGGGAGGTGGATCAGGTGCGGTTCGCGTCGGATCGGTCGTTCGTTCGCGTGGCGACGCAGGCCGGCGAGGTTCGTGGCGTGGACGGTGCGGGCGTGCGGGCCTTCCTGGGCATACCCTATGCAGCCGCGCCGACCGACGATCTGCGCTGGCGAGGACCTCGGCCGGTAGAGCCCTGGACGGGCGTGCGCGACGCGACGCGGCTGGGATCGGATTGTACCCAGGCGCTGGGGCGCGAGGCCATCCTCGGTGGAGGCGGCGGGCTGGTCGTCGGGTCCGAGGACTGTCTGTTCGTCAACGTCTATGGGCCCTCCATCGCGGATCAGGCTGAGGGTGAAAATCGGCGCAGGCCGGTGATGGTCTACCTGCACGGCGGGGCGTTCACGATCGGATCGGGGGCGAACTACGACCCCAGTCGGCTGGCGGCTGAGCAGGATCGGGTGGTCGTGACGGTCAATTTCCGGCTGGGGGCGCTGGGCTGGCTGGCGCATCCGGGCTTCGAGGCCGAAGGGGAGGGGGTCGGCGGCAACTGGGGGCTGATGGATCAGCAGGCGGCGCTGCGCTGGGTGCACGACAATATCGCCGCCTTCGGTGGCGATCCGCTGGACGTGACCCTGTTTGCGGAGAGTTCGGGCGCATGGAGCGCCTGCTATCTTATGGCGTCGCCGGGGTCGGAGGGGCTGTTCCATCGGGTCATCTTGCAGAGCGGGCCATGCCTGGAACCGCAGTCTCTGAACGCGGCGCAGGATCAGGCGGCAGGCGGGCCGCCTTTCGCGGAGCGGCTGGGGTGCGCAGACGAGGATGGGGTGGCCTGTCTGAGACGGACGCCGGCCTGGCGCATCGCGCGGGCCCCGTCGTTGAGGGCGGGGATCAACGGGCCGGGATCGTGGGGGCCGGTCCACACGGACGCTACCGTGCCTGTCAGCCCGGCCGAGGCCTTCGCTTCAGGGGAATTCACCCGGGTGCCGGTCATCGTCGGCACCAACACCGATGAGGGGCGACTGTTCGCCGTCGAGGTTCGCGATATGGATCGCTACGCCAAGGAGACGGTCTGGCTATACGGCGCGGACGGCGAGCGGGCGTTGGAACGGTATCCGGTCGGGCCTGAGGGGCCGGCTGCGGCGATCGCGCAGAGCTTTACCGACAGCCGCTTCGCCTGTCCGTCCGATGCGCTGCGACGGGTGCTGGCCCGGCATGTGCCGGTGCATGGCTATGAGTTCGCTGATCGGGAGGCGGCGTTCCTGCTGCCCGATTGGGTCACCGGGCTGGACATGGGGGCATATCACGCGAGTGAGCTGGCCTCCGTCTTCGGGACCACCTGGCTGTTCGCTGACACCCGCCGGTGGACGCCTGGGCAGCGGGCGCTGTCACAGCGGATGATGAGCCTATGGGCCGGGTTCGGGCACGACGCGGACTTCGACGCCCTCTGGCCTCGCGTCAGCGACGGCGGTGGGCCGGTCGTCGTGTTCCATCCCGAAGGCGACAGGGTCGATCCGAGCTTCTTCGATCGGCATCAATGTGGCTTTTGGGGCGGGACGGCGTTGGGGGCGGTGGAGCTTCAATAGCACACGTCATCCTCGGGCTCGTCCCGAGGATTCATTGTTCCGGGTCGGGGTCTGAGGATCAGCAAGACCAATGCCTCACTGCTATTACCTCTGCGGCCGACAGATGGATCCTCGGGACAAGCCCGAGGATGACGAGGAGTAGAGAGATTAGCTGAAGATCACCTCGACGCCCGGCTTGACCGAGGCCGCGAGCTGTTCGGCGCTCCAGTTGGTCAGGCGAACGCAGCCGTTGGAGGCGGTCTTGGCGATCTTGGACGGGTCCGGCGTGCCGTGGATGCCGTAGGTGTCGCGCGACAGGTCGATCCAGACCGAGCCGACAGGGTTGTTAGGCCCGGCGGCGACCACGAACTTTCGGTTCGCCGTACCGTAGGTCAGTCGCGAGGGGTCGTAGGTGTAGTTCGGCTCGGGCGCGACGCCGACGACCGTGACGCGCCCGGTCGGGGCGGGGCGTTCGCTGGAGCCGATGGTGGCGGGATAGAAGGCCAGCAGGTTGCCCTGCGCGTCGAAGGCGCGGACGGAGCTTTCGGCCTTGTTCACCGCGATCCGCGTGACCTCGGCCGAGAGGGGTTGTGCGGAGATGGCCGGGACCACGATCGCCTGACCCGCGCGGGCGAAATCGACGCCGGGGTTGAGGGCTGTCAGCAGGGCTTCTGTGACGTGGAATTTCTCGGCCAGCGCTTCCAGAGGGCTGGTGTAGCTCATCGCGGCCAGTTCTGATTGGGCCTCCAGATCCTTGGGCACCGAGGCGATGAAGGGGCCGGCGACGTCCGATGCCATGATCGTATAGGCGGTCGTGACTGGAGCGGCGGCCTGGGTCAGCTTGGCGAAGACCTCAGCCGTCAGCGTGCCGTCAGACGCCATATCATTGGCCTCGGCGAAGGCGGCGACGGCCTGGCGCGTATTCTCGCCGCCGAGCCCATCGATGGCGCCGGGCGAGAAGCGGGCGCGATCCAGCAGAATCTGGGCGCGGATGATCTCGGGACGGGGCGGGGTCGTGGTGGCGGTCGTGGACCCGTCGGCGCCCGGCGCTGTCGGCGCGAGGGAGGGCGTGGTCGCCGGCGCCGGTGTCGTTTCAGGTGCGCGCCAGACAGCGGCTTCGATCGATTGCGGCGACAGCTCGCCGGTCGCGCCCCGTGCGGGTGACGCCGCCGCATTGGCCTGGGTCGAGGGGGCGGACGTCTGCGTCTCGGGATCCGGCGCGCCACAGGCGGCGAGCGACACGGAAGCGAGCAGGGCGGAGGCGACGGACAGGCGGATCATTCGGGCTACTTTCGGGCGACTGGATTTAGCCAACCCGCAGGCCCGTTTACCGTTCCTCACAACCGGCAGGGGCGCGCCCTTGCGCGGAACCCCGAACCAGCGCCTACGTTCGCCTTGGGACGTTAGGATTTTGGTAACCACATGCGACGCGCGCTTCGGATCGGATTGTTCATCGGCACCCTCATCGGGGTGTCCGCCTGCGCCACGGCCGACAATGGCCAGACCGGCGCCTACGGCTCAGTCGAGGCGGGTCGGACCCACTGACGGCGTGTTCAAGGAAATCGTGGCGAAAGCCGCCACATTCCGCTAGATCGACATGGCGGACGCCGACTGTCGCGCCGCGCCGGTTTTCTCCCCCCTAGATGTTACTCATCGCCATTGTCGTCGTTCTGCTCCTCGTGGTGCTCAACGGCCTGTTCGCCATGACCGAGCTGGCGGTCGTTTCATCCCGCCGATCCAAACTGCAAAGCCGGGCGGAGCGCGGAGACCGCGGCGCCAAGGCCGCGTTGAAACTGTCCGAAGACCCCACGCACTTCCTGTCTGCGGTTCAGGTGGGGATTACCTTGATCGGCATTCTGGCGGGCGCCTATGGTCAAGCGACGATCGCGGGCGAACTGGACAAGATCCTGACGGTCTCGTTTCCGGCGGTGGCGCAGTACACCCAGATATTCTCGACCGCCCTGGTGGTTATCTGCATCACCTATGTGTCGTTGATCGTCGGCGAGCTTGTGCCCAAGCGGCTGGCGCTCATCTTCCCCGAATCGATCGCGGCCAAGATGGCGGCGCCGATCTCGACTCTGGCGATCGTGCTGCATCCGTTCGTGTCGCTGCTGACCGCCTCGACCTCGGGAATCCTGAAGATCATGGGCGTCAAGGACCGGGACGGGTCCGACGTGACCCAGGAAGAGGTCGAGACGATGATCGCGGAGGGCACCTCCGCCGGTCTGATCGAGCCTGAAGAGCAGACGATGATCGAAGAGATCCTGCGTCTGGGCGACCGACCGATCCGCGTGGCCATGACGCCGCGCCACGAGGTGTTCTGGGTCGCCCTGGACGATACCGAAGAGGTGTTGCGCGAAGAGGTCCGCACCTGCCCTTATTCACGCATCGTCGTGGCCAAGGAGAACGACGTCGATAACCCGCTGGGCGTCGTCCACAAGAAGGACCTGCTGGACAGCCTCTTGGACAATGGCGAGTTCAATATCGAGAAACACGTCCAGACGCCGGCCTTCATTCCGCAGTCAACTTCCGTGCTGAAGGCGCTGGAAATCCTGAAGGCGTCGAAGGTCCATATGGCGTTCCTGGTCGACGAGTTCGGCGCCTTCGAAGGCGTGGTGACGGCGACGGACCTGCTGGAAATGATCGCCGGCGACTTCGACGAGGGTCACGACGACGCCGACGTCAGCATCCGTCAGCGCGAGGACGGCACCTGGCTGGTCGACGGACAGACCGACCTGGACGAACTGTCGGACGTGCTGGGCGAGGATTTCGGCGAGCAGGAGGGCTTCCACACCGTCGCTGGTCTGGTGCTGCATCACCTGTCGCGCGTGCCTGATGAGGGCGAGACGCTGCAGCTGGGCCGGTTCGAGGTCGAGGTCATCGACATGGACGACCGCCGTATCGACAAGCTGCTGTTCAAACAGGTCGTGAACAAGCAGGACGAGGCCGAAGCGGTCGCGGCGCATCTGGATCACTGATGAGATAGCCCTTCCCCCATTCTTCATGGGGGAAAGCGGTCCGTTCTCGGCGAAGCCGAGCAGGACCGATGGGGGAAGTCTTGCTTGGCTTGGCTCCCTCACTGTCGACAGGAAAGTTCCCCCATCGGTCCTGTTCTCGCTCCGCTCGAAGACGGACCGCTTTCCCCCGCAAGCGGGGGAAGGGCTTTCGCGGGTCGGAACAGCCTTGAAATCGCTTCCGCCCTGAGGCATAGCCCCCGGTCTGGCGAACAGGTCGCGCCGCCGGGTCCGCCCGCGGCGCGCTTCTGTTTTGTCTAGGAGCTTAGCTCAGCTGGTAGAGCACCGGTCTCCAAAACCGGGGGTCG
>JAZKHL010000128.1:0-7297 GCA_040385365.1 Pseudomonadota bacterium
GCACATTGTGGTCGGTGATCAGGACGCCGATCCCCTCGCCCGCCAGATAGCGGATAACCTGGCGGATGTCGGCGATGGCCAGCGGGTCGATGCCGGCGAAGGGTTCGTCCAGCAGCATGAAGCTGGGCTTGCCGGCCAGGGATCGCGCGATCTCGACCCGGCGACGCTCGCCGCCCGACAGGCCGGTGGCGGGAGCGTGGCGCAGGTGCTGGATGTTCAACTCTTCGAGCAGGCGCGTCGTCTCGGTTGCGATCCCCTTGCCGGTCTCGCGCAGTTCGACCACGGCCATGACGTTCTGCTCGACCGTCATGCCGCGAAAGATCGAGGCCTCCTGCGCCAGATAGCCCAGGCCCATGCGAGCGCGCTGGTACATCGGCTGGGCGGTGATATCCTCGCCGTCCAGCCAGATCGAGCCGCTGTCGGCCGGGATCAGGCCGGTGATCATGTAGAAGCAGGTGGTCTTGCCCGCGCCGTTGGGGCCCAGCAACCCCGCCACCTCGCCGCGTTGCACCGTCAGGGAGACGTCGGAGACCACCTGACGCGCACCGAAGGCCCGGGCGATGTTCTGGACGCGCAGGCCCCGCGCGGGCGCGGCGACGGGCGCGACGGCCGGAGCCTCGCGGTCTTCGAGATTGAGCGCGGAAAGCTCTTTCCTGGCCATTCAGGCGTCGGACCGGGCCCGGGGGCTCAGTTCTGGCTTTCGGGATAGAAGACGCCGCGCACGCGACCGCCCTGGGCCGCCGCGCCGCCCTCCATCCGGGCCGCCTCGGTCGAGACGTTGTAGGTCAGCCGGCCGCCGGTGACGACGTTCTGGCCCTGGGTCAGGATCACGTCGCCGGTGACCGTCACCACGTCCGTGCCCAGGTCGTACACAGCGCGGTCGCCGCGCATCGTCTGTTCTGGCGTGACGAAATAGACCTCGCCGTTCGCCTCCGCCTGGGTCAGGTCGCCGTTGCGCGTGACGAAAGTGATGCGGTTGGCCCGCAGACGGTTGCCGCCCTGGGTCATTTCGGCCCGGCCGGTCAGGGTGAAACCGTTGGGCGTGTATTCGAACAGGTCGCCGCCCCAGGCGACCGGGGCGTCGGACGCCGAGCCGGCTACCTGAGCGCCGCCGACGCCGGGCAAGGCCATGGCCGCCGCAGTGGTCGCCGCGAGAAGAAACAGTCTGGTCTTCGACATGGTCACCTGCCGGATCGCGCGGGGTTGATCACGCCCTGCACCTTGTTGTCGCCCGCGCCCCGAAACTCGACGCGCTCGCCCTGGTCCCGGATCACATAGGACGAAGCGGAGATGGTTCCAAGCGGCCCGCGCCCCTGCACGCCCTTGTCGCCCGTGACGATGCCGGTCGCGGTGTCGACCACGGCCTCCGGCGTCGTCAGGGTGAAGCCCGATCCGCCGTCCGAAATGCGCACGTTTGGGCCGATCGTGACGGTGCGACCATTCTGATCATAGATCCCGGCGTCGGCTGTCATCTCCGTCACCTTGGTGCCGCCGAGATTGAGCTTCAGCGCAGGACCGTTCAGGCGAAACCGCCCGGTCGCCGGATCGCGCACCGCGCCCTCGGCGCCGATGATGAAGGATCGTCCGGCCGCGTCCTGACCGTGGAACATCGCGTTGTCGAGCCGGATTTCCTTGGATTCGCTAGCCTCGCGCTCGACGCCGGACATGACGGTGCGGAACACGGTCCAGGTCAGGGCCCCGCCCGCCAGCACCACGATCAGGATCGGCAGCAACCGGCGATACAACTGCACCCGGCGCGAACGCGAACGCCAGCGTCCGGCCTCGGCGGCCAGCCTCGCCTCGTCGGCGAGCTTCCTGTCCTGACCGGGGTCCAGTTGGGTCATCAGGTGTGTGCGAAGATGTCCATCTCGTCCCAGCCGCGCAGATCCAGGCGCGCGCGGGTCGGCAGGAAGTCGAAACAGGCCTGGGCCAGCTCCATCCGCCCTTCGCGCACCAGCATCTCGTTCAGCCGTCGCATGATCACATGCAGGTGCAGAACGTCAGACGCCGCATAATCTAGCTGAGCCTGGCTGAGCTCGGGGGAGCCCCAGTCGGACGACTGTTGCGCCTTCGACAGGTCGATCCCCGCAAGCTCGCGCGCCACGTCCTTCAGACCGTGCCGGTCGGTATAGGTCCGCGCCAGCTTGGATCCGATCTTGGTGCAATAGACGGGACCGGTCTCGACGCCGAGATGAAGTTCGACCATGCCGATGTCGAACCGGCCGAAATGGAAGATCTTCAGCACGTCCCGATCGGCCATCAGCGCCTTCAGGTTCGGGCAGTCATAGGCTGGGCGGTTCAACCGCACGACATGGGCGTCGCCATCGCCGGCCGACAGCTGGACCACGCACAGCGGATCACGCCGGAACCGCAGGCCCATGGTCTCGGAATCGACGGCGACCTCTGGCCCCAGATCGAGGCCGTCGGGCAAGTCGCCTTCATGCAGATAAACAGTCATGGGGTTTCCTAAACCAGCGTGGCGTTCGACGCGAGGGGCGGCCCCGGAAACGAAAAAGGCGCCGCACGGATCGTGCGACGCCTTTCGAAACTGGTGCCCAGGAGAGGACTCGAACCTCCACGACATTTCTATCACTGGCACCTGAAGCCAGCGCGTCTACCAATTCCGCCACCTGGGCTCCGGAGGCCAGCGTCGAAACGCGTTCCCGACCGGAAGGCGCGGACCTGTAAGGCAGCGAAACCGGTGGGTCAACAGCGGTTTTGACCTGTGCGGCCCCGCCCCGCGTTGCGACCTCACCGCCCATCGTCTATCCCCGCGCCAGAAGGCCTGATGCGGCCCTTCGCGCGATTTCGAGAGAAGCCCTCCATGTCCGAATCCACGCCCGGTCTGGTCACCGTTTTCGGCGGCTCCGGCTTCGTCGGGACGCAAGCCGTTCGCGCCTTGGCCAAACGCGGCTGGCGCGTCCGCGTCGCGGTTCGCAAGCCCGCCCTGGCGCAAGACCTGCGCGTGTTAGGCGATCCGGGCCAAATCCAGCCCGTTCTTTGCGACATCACGCGCCCCGCCGACGTCGCCGCCGCCCTGAAGGGGTCTTACGCCGCCGTGAACCTGGTCGGCCTGCTGTTCGAAGGCGGCTCGGCCAGCTTCGCCCGGTCCCATGTCGAGGGCTCGCGCAATATCGCCGAGGCCTGTGTCGCTGGCGGCGTCGGCCGTCTAGTTCAGATTTCGGCCATCGGAGCCGATGCGACATCCGAGGCCGACTACGGCCGCACCAAGGGCGAGGCCGAGGCCGCGGTGCGCGCCGTCATGCCCGACACTGTCATCCTGCGGCCCTCCATCGTATTCGGCGCCGGCGACGGCTTCCTGAACCGCTTCGCCTCCATGGCCGCGATGTCGCCCGCCCTGCCCCTGATCGGCGGCGGCAAGACGAAGTTCCAGCCGGTCTATGTCGGCGACGTGGCCGAGGCGATCGCCCGCGCCGTGGTGCGCACCGACGCCGCCGGCCGCACCTTCGAACTGGGCGGGCCTGAAGTCTGGAGCTTCAAGGACATCCTGCAGTACATCGGACGCGAGACCGGCCAGCCGCGTCTGCTGGCCCCGATCCCCGTCTTCGCCGCCGCCGCCATGGGCCGGATCGCCGGGCTGACGGCCATGATCGGCATTCCGCCCGTCCTTACGCGGGATCAGGTGCTGATGCTGAAGGTCGACAACGTGGTCTCGCAGGGCGCCGAGGGCCTGGATGCGCTCGGCATCGAGCCGACCGGTCTGGAAGCCATCGCCCCGTCCTATCTGTGGCGCTATCGCCGGGGCGGCCAGTTCGCCAAGAACCCCGGTGCGGTGGCGGCGGACGTCGTCGAGCCCGCCTGACTACAGCAGCCGGATTTCCTTCAGCCGCTCGGTCAGGAAGTCCTCGGCCATGATCGACTTGCCGACATAGCGATCCGGGTTTTCGGCCGTGATCGTCGACGGCAGGGTCTCGATCACGAAGTCCGGATTGAAGTGCAGAAAGAACGGCGTCGAATAGCGCGCGAAGCTCGCTCGCTCCGGCGCGGGATTGACCACCCGGTGACTGGTCGATGGCAGGACGTGATTGGTCAGCCGCTGCAGCATATCGCCGATATTGACGACCAGCGCCCCCGGCGGCGGCGCCACTTCCAGCCACTGCCCGTCCGCGTCCTTCAGCTGAAGCCCGGCCTCTTCGGCTCCCAGCAGTAGGGTGATGACGTTGATGTCCTCGTGCGCGCCGGCCCGCACGCCCGCCGAGCCCGCCGGCACCGGCGGATAATGCAGCATCCGCAGCACCGAGTTCCCTAGCTCGACCTTGTCCTCGAAGAAGTCGTCGCCGAGGTCCATGTAGCGGGCGATGGCCCTCAGGACCTTGCGCCCCAGCGTGTCGAGCGCCTCGAACATCGCATAGAAGTGGGTGCGGAACCCCGGCACCTCCGTCGGCCAGAGGTTGTCGCGCATGTATTTGCGATAGGGATGGCTCTCCGGCAACTCGCGCCCCGTGTGCCAGAATTCCTTCAGATCCACGGCCTTGGCGTCCTTGGCCGCCTCCACCCCGAACGGCGTCAGGCCGCGCGCCCCGCCCGTGCCCGGCTGGTGGTAGCGACGCTTCACGTCTTCCGGCAGGGCGAAGAAGGTCTTGGCGTCGTCGATCGCGCCCTTGATGACGTCTTCATCCAGCCCATGGTCCGCGATCACAGCGAACCCGTAGCGCTTGAACGATGCGCCCAGATCGTCGGCGAAGCCCTGGAAGTCGGCGTCGTAGCGCGACATCGAAACAGGCTTGATGCCTTGGGTGGCGACCGAGGGGGCCGCGTCGAGGGTGGATGTCACAGGGCGAGCCTTTCGAGAACGGACGGCGATGCGTCGAGGGACCGCCGGGGAGACGTCATACCCCCTGGCGTCGCAAATTGGCAGTTTCGGGTCGCGAGGCGCGCATTTTCCCCGCTCGTTCATCCTGGGGTCAGGCCGGAACCTTCACCGTATGCATCGCGTTTACGGCGCAGCTTGATCTCGAAAGGATCCCCCTTATGCGTATGAACCTGATCGTCAGCGGCCTCGGCGCCGTCGCCATGCTGGGCGCTTCCGCCTGCACCACGATGGACCCCTATTCCTCGACCCCGCAGCGCAATAACACCGGCACGGGCGCCATCTACGGCGCGCTGGGCGGCGCGGTCCTGGGTTACCTGACCAACACCTCGGACGGCGAGCAGGGCCGTCGCAACGCCCTGATCGGCGCGGGCGTCGGCGCCCTGGGCGGCGCGGCCGTCGGCAATTACATGGACCGCCAGCAGCGTGCGCTTGAAGCCGAACTGAGCGGCAGCGGCGTCGGCGTGGCGCGCCAGGGCGACAACCTGGTCCTGCGCATGCCGTCGGACGTCACCTTCGCCACCAACCAGTCCAATATCGAGCCCCGCTTCGACGCCGTCCTGTCGGACGTGGCGGCCGTGCTTCAGGAATACGATCGCTCGGTCGTCGACGTCGTCGGCCACACCGATTCCTCGGGCGGTGACGCGATCAACCAACCGCTGTCGGAGCGTCGCGCTCTGGCCGTCGCCGACGCCCTGATCGGTCGCGGCGTGATCCGTGAACGCCTGTTCGTCGCCGGCCAGTCTTCGCGCGTCCCCGTCGCCTCCAACGCCACGGTCGAAGGCCGCGCCCAGAACCGTCGCGTCGAAATCCTGATCCGGCCCTTCACCGGATAAGCGACAGGGCCTAACCGTTCGACCATCGGCCGGCGTCCCAGCGGCGCCGGCCGAAAATATGTTTAACGCACGCCGTTCAGCGACTTGCGTCCCACCGTCCGTTGTGGTCCCTGAGCCTGCCTTGGACTCGGGGGAGCGGCATGCATCAGAACCCACACGACCGCGAAGATCGGCAGCTGGCGCAGGGGGCGCGGATGGTCGTCGCCGCCCTGGCCTCGGCCGTTCTGACCGCCACCGTCGTGATCGCCGTGGGCCACGCCATGATCGACCAACAGACGCACACCCAGCGCGCTCCAGACGCCCTTCTGATCCGCACCAGCGGCTGAATCCTCCGCCGGCCCGCCTTGCGTGAATCGCGAGCCGAGCGTCTGTTGCGCCTGTGACTGGCCCCGCGCGCATTCCCCTCTCCGCCCCCGATCTCGGACCCGCCGAACGCGCGCGCCTGCTTCAGACCTTCGACGCGGGTTGGGTGTCCTCGGCCGGGCCGGTGGTGGAGGCGTTCGAACAGGCCTTCGCCGAGCGGATCGGACTGGCCCACGCCACGGCCGTATCCTCTGGGACAGCCGCCCTGCATCTGGCGCTGACGATGCTGGACCTGAAGCCCGGCGACGCAATCATCGCCCCGACCCTGACCTTTATCGGCGGGATCAGCCCGATCGTCCATGTTGGCGCCCGGCCCATCTTCGTCGACAGCCGTCCCGCCGACTGGAACCTCGACCCCGAACTGCTTGAGCAGGCCTTCGCCCTGGCCAGCACCGAAGGGCTCCGCGTCCGCGCCATCGTTCCGGCCGACCTCTACGGCCAGTGCTGCGATATCGAGGCGATCCGCATGGTCGCGGAGGCGCACGGCGTGCCCGTGATCCTGGATTCGGCCGAAGCCGTGGGCGCGGAACTGAACGACCGCCACGCCGGTCATGGCGCGTCCTGCGCCGCCTTTTCCTTCAACGGCAACAAGATCATCACGACGGGCGGCGGCGGCATGCTGGCCTCCGACGACGCCGCCCTGATCTTGCGAGCCAGGTCGCTCGCGGCGGCCGCTCGTGTGCCGGCCGTCCACTACGAACACGCCGAAGTCGGCTTCAACTATCGCATGACCAGCCTCGCCGCCGCGCTCGGCGCCGCACAGCTGGAGACGCTGGACGCCAAGGTCGCGCGTCGCCGCGCCATCTTCGAGCGCTATCAGGCCCGGCTCGGCGACCGCGCGGGCGTCGCCTTCGCCCCAGAAGCGCCCGGGTGTCGTCACACGCGGTGGCTCACCGTCATGCAGCTGGGCCCCGAGCTCACGTGCGGACCGGAAACGCTGCGCCGCGCTCTGGACGTCGCCGACATCGAAGCGCGCCCGGTGTGGAAGCCGATGCACCTGCAGCCTGTCTTCGGGAACGCATTGATGGTCGGCGGCGGTGTGGCCGAAGGCCTGTTCGCCAACGGTCTGTGCCTGCCCTCCGGCAGCAGTCTGAGCGACGACGACATAGACCGGGTCTGCGACGTCATCGAAGCGACGCTGGATACGCCCCGCCCTTAGTCGCCTCTACCTTGCTGCCGCGAGTTTTCTTGCGAGGGCTCTTGCGGTGGGTTTGAGGGCTTTGGGTTCGTGGTAGTTTCCGTTGACCTGCGTTCTGGCGATGACGTG
>JAZKHL010000129.1:0-13951 GCA_040385365.1 Pseudomonadota bacterium
AGGTCTCCCGCGCCTCAGCCTCGATCGGCCTCAGCTACGGCGCCCACTCCAACCTTTGCGTCAACCAGATCCGTCGCTGGGGCACGCCCGAGCAGAAGACGAAATACCTGCCCAAGCTGATCAGCGGCGAACACGTCGGGTCCCTGGCCATGTCCGAGGCAGGCTCCGGTTCCGACGTCATCTCCATGCGCACCCAGGCGAGGAAGGTCGGCGACCGCTACGTCCTGAACGGCACGAAATTCTGGATCACGAACGCTCCCTCCGCCGACACCCTGGTCGTCTACGCCAAGTCCGACCCGGAGGCCGGCTCTCGCGGCGTCACCGCCTTCCTGATCGAGAAGGGCATGAAGGGCTTCAGCGTCTCCAAGAAGCTGGACAAGATGGGCATGCGCGGCTCCGACACCGCCGAACTGGTGTTCGAGGATTGCGAAATCCCCGAAGACAACGTCATGGGCCCCGTCGGCGGCGGCGCAGGCGTCCTGATGAGCGGCCTGGACTATGAGCGCGCCGTCCTCGCCGCCGGACCGCTGGGTATCATGCAGGCGGCGCTCGACGTCGTCCTTCCCTACGTCCGCGACCGCAAACAGTTCGGTAAGCCGATCGGCTCCTTCCAGCTGATGCAGGGCAAGATCGCCGACATGTACGTCGCGCTCAACTCGGCCCGAACCTACGTCTACGCCGTCGCCAAGGCCTGCGACGCCGGCCTCACCACCCGCTACGATGCCGCCGGCGCCATCCTGCTGGCGTCAGAGAACGCGGTGAAGGTCTCCCTCGAAGCCGTCCAGGCCCTGGGCGGCGCCGGCTACACCAAGGACTGGCCGGTCGAACGCCTCGTCCGCGACGCCAAGCTCTATGACATCGGCGCCGGCACCAACGAAATCCGGCGCTTCCTCATCGGGCGGGAGTTGCTGGGGGCCTAGGAACCCGGTCGGCGGGCGGCGCTTTTCCTTCCACGGAAGGAGACCACCCCATGCCCGCCAAATCCGCCGCCCAACAGAAAGCCGCCGGCGCCGCTCTGTCGGCCAAGCGCGGCGACACGCCCAAGTCCGAACTGAAGGGCGCATCCAGGTCGATGATGTCGATGAGCGAGAAACAGCTCGAGGCGTTCGCCCACACCAAGCGCAAGGGCAAGCCCGAGCATGTCGACCGCGACTGAGCTCGACTTGACCACCACGACAGCGCGGGCGTGCCGCGCTACGCTAACCGCATGAGCCTGACGACAACCTCGACCGGCCGGCCGATCCGCTTCTCCGACACCCTGGAGACGCTGGGTGCGAACGGCGGTGAGAAGCTTCATCTCGGCGAGATCGTCGAGGCATTCGGCGAGCGGGCGTTCGGCGCGGTCATGCTTTTGTTCGCCATCGTCAACATGCTGCCCTGGCCGCCGGGCGGCACGACCCTGACCGGCGCTCCGCTGCTGTTCCTGTCGGCCGAGTTGGCCTGGGGTCGCGACGCCCTATGGCTGCCGACGTGGCTGGGCCGTGCGTCAGTCAAGCGCGAGACCTTCCGCCATCTCAGCGGCCGTATGATGAAGATCATCCGTTTCTCGGAAGGCTTGTCCAAGCCCCGGCTCTATTTCCTGACCGGGCGGTTGGGACAGGGTCTGATCGGCCTGGCCTGCCTGATCCTGTCCGCCATCCTCGTTCTGCCCGTCTTCGGCGGCAATCTGATCCCCGCGATCGCCATCGGCTTTTTCTCGCTGGGCATCATGCAGCGGGACGGTCTGGCCGTGCTGCTGGGCTGGGTCATGACCGCCCTGACCGTCGCCGTTCTGATCTTCGCGTGGAGACTGGTCGTGGCTGGCTTCTCCGCCGGCATCGACGGTTTCCAGCGGGTCTTCTAGACCTGACCGAATGTTAAGTGGCGGCGTTAGCTCAGGCGGCCTAAATCGCATTCAAACCTTCGCGAGTTCGATCGCCTGATGCCCGACTACGACTATCAGAGCGACGCTCGGCCCTTCTCGCGGGTCCTCGAGGACATCGGCGCCAAGGACGATCCCAAACTTTATCTCGGCGAACTGGTGAATGCGTTCGGAGAGCGCGGTCTTGGCGCCCTGATGGTCTTCTTCGGCCTGATCAACGCCATCGCCTCGCCCATCCCCGGCTCCACGACCATCCTGGGCGCGCCAATGCTGCTGATCTGCCTGCAACTGGTGCTGCGTCGCGATCAGCTATGGATGCCGCGTTGGGCCCTGGACTCGAGCCTGCCCCGCGTGAACTACCGGGCCACCATCTCCAAGGTGCGCAAGCCGCTCCTGTTCATAGAGCGCATGTCCCGCCCCCGTCTGAGCATCATGAGCAGCGAGGTCTCGGAGATTCTGATCGGCATCGTGACCACCCTGCTCACCATCATCGTCATGCTGCCGCTGTTCGGGGGAAACCTGTTCCCATCTCTGTTCGTGGCCCTGTTCGGATTCGGCCTGATGCAGCGCGACGGGGCCCTGATCCTGGCCGCCTGGGCCGGCGTGGCGGGCTTCTGCATCTTCGTCTGGGCGGCGTGGGAGCTGATCTCGCGGCTGTTCCTCAGCAGCGCGGACACCGCCTTAGCCGCCTGGCACTGGGTCGTCGCCCTGTTCACCTGACGCCAAAAAAGAGAGGCCGACGTCGTTTCCGACGCCGGCCCAGGTCTGCGTTCAGGAGAGAACGAAGGCTGTTGGTGAGAGCGTGATTCACGCTCTCGGTGGAACCGCGGCGCGGTCCCACCTCGAACGATCAAGCTCTAGAAGCGGTAGCGAGCGCCCAGATAATACTGGCGGCCCGTGTGGTGATAGACGGAGGTCGACTGACGGGTGTCGTCGCCGACGAACTGGTGGTTCTCCTCGTCCGTCAGGTTCAGCCCTTCGAACGTCAGGCTGATCTGTTCGGTCAGGTTGAAGGAGGCCGAGGCGTCCCAGTTCAGGGTCTCGACCTTGCCTTCGATCTGGTTGCCGTTCCGACCCGGGACGTTCTGCAGATATTGCTCGCGGTACGAGGCGGAGATCCGCGCCGAGAAGCGGTCGTCTTCATAGTAGAAGGTGCCGTTATAGGCTTCCGGCGACAGGTTGATCAGGTCGTCGGTGACGAAGGTCGCGCACAGGGCGTCGTTGCAGTAGTCGATCTCGCTCTCGACGTGGGTGTAGTTCAACTGAACGCCCAGGTTCTCGAGCAGCCCCGGCAGGAAGCGGAACGGCTGCTGATAGCTGATCTCGAAGCCCTTCAGCGGCCCGCCTTCGGTGTTCACCGCAGACGTTAGCTGGAAGACGGTCGAACCCGAGCAGACGCCGGTGCAGAAGGCCGGATCGAAGGCCGAGGGGTTCAGGCCGGTCAGGGTCGTATAGGGCAGATCCTGACGGATGATCTGAATGTAGGTGTCGATGTCCTTGTAGAAGTAGGCGAAGGACAACAGGCTTTCCGGCGCGAAATACCACTCCAGGCTCAGGTCGTAGGTCTTGGCCCGGAACGGCTCCAGGTTCACGTTGCCGATCGAGGCCGTGAAGTTCGGGCCCGTGGTCGACAGCGACGTCGTCGGCACCAGATAGTTGGTCCCGGCCAGCGTATTGCCGATCTGCGGACGCGCCATGACCTTGGCGGCGCCGAAGCGGACGATGAAGTCCTCGAACGGCTCAAGTGCCAGGTTCAACGACGGCAGGGTGTCGTCATAGGTGTTCTCGCCACGCACCCGCGTCCCACCGCCGGACGAGGAATAGCCCTCGGCGATCAGCTCGGTGTAGGCCTTGCGCACCCCGACGTTGCCCCGCAGCGGCATGCCCAGGACCTCGGTATTGAAGTCCGCCTGGACGTAATAGGCGAAATCATTTTCCTCGATCGTGCGGTTGCCGCCCCGCGCGTTGCCGTTGGTGATGCTGGTCAGGGTGAAGTCCCCGCCCGCGACGCCCGTGTTGCAGTTGCAGTAGATGTTGAACAGGCTGGCGATGGCGTTCAGGTCGGGACGGACCCACGACGTCGCCGTCCCTGCCGGCACCAGATTGTCGCCGTATCCGGTCAGGATGTTAGAGATGTTGGCGACCGTCGTGCCCGCCGGCAGGGTTGGAACCACCGTCTCGTCCGTCCGGCGGAACTCATAGGAATCCGACAGATAGGTCTTGCCGTTGACGCCCGCTTTCAGCGTCAGCCAGTCATGAACGTCCCACTCCAGATCGCCCGAGATGGCTTCGAACGTGGTGTCCACGCCATTGGGCCGCAGCCGGATTTCCGAGCGCGGCAGGGCGGCCAGGGTCGTGCCCAGGCTGACGTCCCGCCACTGCCAGTTGGCCGGATTGGCGACATCGAAGCCGTAGTTGATGACCGGCGTGTTCGGATTGTTGCGGAAGTCGAACGAGTAACCTTGGATATTCTGACGATCCAGGGTGACCGTCGTCTGCACCGGATTGGAGAACTCCGACTGGGCGCGTCCGACGTAGAACTTGCCCCGCACGGTGTCGGAGAAGGTGTGCTCGGCCGTGAAGTTGACCTGTGTGAACTCGGTCGACAGTTCGTCGAAGCGCTGCTCGGAGCGGACGTCGACGTTGTCGAAGACGCCGTAGACCAAGGCGTTGTTCTCGACCGCCGCATCACGCACCGCGATCTGGGTCTGGCCGCCGGCGGCGGCGTTGCGGCTGAACGACAGCGCCTCCAGGAAGTCTTCCTGGCGCGTGGAATCCAGCTTCGAATACAGCACGTCCAGGCTCAGCACCGTGTCGTCGTCGGGCGCGAACTGGAAGGCGCCGGTGACGCCCAGACGTTCCTGATGGTGGGTCAGGCGACCGTAGCGCGGCAGACGCGGGATGAAGACGCCCGCCTGGTTCGCCAAGGTATAGGCGGCGTTGTTCTGCGCCGTATTGGCCGGGCGGGCGACGCCGGTGGCGCAAGTCGTCGCCGTCGTTCCGTTGGCGGCCGAGTTGGTCGGGTTCTGCGTCGAGAAGCCCAGCGGCGAGCAGAAGCCGCCTGAGTTGGACGTGCCCGGCGCGGCGGCCGGGGCCCAGCGCACGGAGCTGAAGCCCTCTTCCCACAGGTCTCGCTCGGAATAGGCCGCCGAGATCAGCGCCCCGAACATCCCGTCGTTCCAGGTGTTGGACAGCAGCAGCGCGCCGCGCGGGTTGGTGGTCTCGGACAGGTCGTTGTAGCCGCCCTGCACCGACGCCGCGACGGTGAAGCCGTCGTAGTCGAACGGGCGCGTGGCCTGCAGGTCGATGGTCGCGCCCAGCGAGCCTTCTTCGGTCTCAGCCGCCGCCGTCTTGCGCACGGTGATGGAGTTGAACAGCTCGGAGGCGAAGACGTTGAAATCGAAGCCGCGACCTCGGTTGGCGCCGCCCGACGAGTCGCTGCCGCCGGTGGTGGCCTGGGCCTCCATGCCGTTGATGCGGGTGCGGGTGAAGTCGGCGCTGAGGCCGCGCACGGTGATCGAACGGCCTTCGCCGCCATCACGGTCGATCGACACGCCCGGCACGCGCTGAATGGCTTCGGCCAGGTTCAAGTCGGGGAAGTCGGCGATGTCCTCGGCGACGATGACGTCAACCACGCCGGCCTCGTTGCGCTTGACGTTCAGGGCCGCGTTCAGGCTGCCCCGGAAGCCGGTGACGATGATTTCGTCGACTTCGTCCGGCTGATTCTGCGGCGCCGTCTGGGCCGTCGCGCCGACGACGCCCAACGTCATGGCCATCGCCAGACCCGACACGCCGGCCACGAGGCCGGAACGGAGCGCGCAAGGGCGCCCCTTTTGAAACTGATACATAGTGCCTCCTCCCAAGGAATTTTTAGCCGCCGGCTTGTCGCCGATCTCTCGTTGTCCGATCCGGAGCCTTCCCCGTGACCGATTGACACCGGTATCATTTGCGGACGACATGCGCCCTGACACCGGTATCAACGGCGAGCCTAACCTGATGAACCCCGATCTTGCAAGCCGCCTCCGTCACGCAGGTCTGGCGGCTGTCTTTCTCGCCACAGGCGCGGGCTGCGCCACGGCTAAGGCGCCTGGCGCGGCCCAAGCTTCGGAGGCCGTCGCCTTCCCCGGCGCCCAAGGGGCCGGCCGCCTCTCGCTCGGTGGACGGGGCGGTGCGGTTCTGCGGGTCACCAATCTGAACGATTCGGGTCCGGGCAGCCTTCGCGCCGCCGTCGAGACCGAGGGCCCGCGCACGGTCGTGTTCGACATCGGCGGCACGATCACCTTGTCGACGCCCCTGCGCATCCGCGAGCCGCGCCTGACCATCGCCGGTCAGACCGCGCCGGGCGGCGGGATCACCCTGCGCGGCCAGCCCTTGCTGATCTCGGCGGACGACGTCGTCATCCGCTACATCCGCTCGCGTCTGGGCGACGTGCAGGGCGTGCAGGCCGACGCCATCACGATCGATCGAGGCAGCCGCATCATCCTGGACCACGTCTCCGCCTCATGGTCTGTGGACGAGACCCTGTCGATCGGCAGCCGCGACCGGGTCATCGACGCCGTCACCGTCCAGTGGTCGATCATCGCCGAGAGCCTGAACCTGTCGACCCACTCAAAGGGCGATCACGGCTATGGCTCCCTGGTGCGCGGCAATCGCGGGGCCCGCTTCACCTTCCATCACAATCTGTGGGCGGCCCACCGCGCCCGGATGCCCCGACCCGGCAACTATCTGACGCCCGACATCGACCCGGTCGGCCCCTCTTTCGAGTTCACCAACAACGTCTTCTATGACTGGGGCCAGGGTCACGCCGGATACAACTCGGACAAGGAGCCGGCGACCATCTCGACCTACGCCTTCGTGGCCAACGCCTACCGTCGCGGCCCGGATTCGACCGGCGCAGTGATCTTCGAAGAGGAATCCTCCGTCGCCCACGCCTGGTTCGACGCCAACAGCGTGGACGGCGTGGTCCCAACCGATCCCTGGGCTCCGGTCACCGGCGACGACGGCCCCGGCTACCGCCTGAGCGCCCTGCCCGCCTGGGCCATGGGTGCGACCCAGACCGCCGCCGAAGCCGAGAACGCCGTCCTGGCCCACGCCGGCGCCTCGCATGCGCGCGACGCCGTCGACACCCGCATCCTCTCCGGCGTCGCAGACCGCACCGGCCGGATCATCAATCGCCAGTCAGATGTCGGCGGCTGGCCCGACCTGGCCCCCGGAACGCCCTGGATCGATACCGACGCCGACGGCATGCCCGACGCCTGGGAAACCGCCCACGGGCTGGACCCGGCTGTTGCGGACGACGCATCGGACTCCGACGGCGACGGCTTCACCCATCTCGAGGATTGGCTGAACAGCCTCGCAGGCTAGGCATCCTCGGGATCCCCGTCCCGGAACCGCCACTTCATGATCAAGACGCCCGACGCCATCACCAGCGCCGCCGCATTGGCGATCGTGACCGGCCAAGCCGTGGTCAGCACGCCGTAGACGACCCACAGCACGAAACAGGTCACCGTCAGGGAATAGGTCTTCAGCGACACGGACGAAGCATCCCGCTCCTTCCAGATCTTCATCATCTGCGGCGCGAAACTGGTGATCGAACAGGCTGCCGCGGCCGTGCCGAACAGGTTGGCGATGAGGTCGCTCATGCCGCGCTCTTGGCCCTCGATTTCGTGGCGGGTTTGCGCTCGGCGGGCGGTGTCGCCGCCCTGGGTTGGGCAGCCTCGACATCCTCGGCGCGCACCGCCGGCTTGCCCTTGATCGCCCGCGCCGGTTTGCCTGCTTGGACGTCCAGACCGCGCTTCTCGACCTCCTCCAGGATCTTGTCGAGCTCCTGTTCGGTCAGGTGCTCGATGCCGATGAAGCGCGCGTCGGCCTTCTTCACCGCATAGATCAGCTCGTCCAGCTTGGCCTGCATCGCCGCCCCGTCGCGGTTCTGGGTGTTCTGGATCAAGAACACCATCAGGAATGTGATGATGGTCGTGCCGGTGTTGATGACCAGCTGCCAGGTCTCGCTGAACTTGAAGATCGGGCCCGACACCGCCCAGATCAACACGATCATCAGGCACCCGATAAAGGTCCACGGCTTGCCCGCGACCTTGGCGGTCAGGGTGGCGAAACGGACGAACAGTTTTTCCATGCGGCACAAACTGCGCCGCTTCGCGCTCAGTTCCTAGGTCGGCGATGCGACAGAGCGCATTCGCACGACCCGATCAGGACAGATAGCCGTCCGCCGCCATGCAGCGATCATAGACCGACGCCTGACCCCGCGCCGCCCTGGCCGACCGGTTCAATGCCGCGCTCGGGTCCTGCCCGGCGATCGCCGACTGGGTATTGGCGGCGAAGGCCTGATTGCCGGGCCGGGCCTCGACCATCCCGGTCCGCGCCTGCTCGACACAGGCCATGTGCTGGGCACGGTCCAGGCCGCCGTCGGTCGAGGCACAGCCCGCCAAAGCGAGGACGGCGGGAACCAGCCAAAGTGCGCCCACGATCATCGATGCCTCCATCAAAGGTTGATCCTCGCCCGACACGGCACACGGTTCACGCGCGGATGCCGGGTGTCGTACCGTCAGCGTTCCAGCGGGGCCAACAGCGGTCCCAGGTCGGGCAGTTCATCCGCCGACCGTGCGAAGGTCGGCGGCCGGATCGCATGTGTCGCCTGTTCGAAGGCATAGCCCAGCGACAGGATACGCGCGTCGTCCCACTTCGCCCCGATTATGCTCAGCCCCACCGGCAGCCCCTGCACGAACCCCATCGGCACGGTCAGGTGCGGATAGCCCGCCACCGCCGCCAGCTGGCTGGCCGAGCCCAGATAGTGGTCGCCGTTCACCGCATCGATCGACCAGGCGGGGCCGTTGGTCGGGGCGATCAGGGCGACGACGTCGTTCTGCCTCAGCAGCCGGTCGATCCCCTCAAGCCCCGCCAGCCTCAGCGACGTCGCCCGCGCCGTGATGTATTCCGGATCGTCCAGCCCCTTGGTCGCCTCCGCAGCGATGAAGGTCTCCTGCCCGAACAGCCCCATCTCGCGCGGGCTGGCGGCGTTGAAGGCGATCACATCCGCGAGCGTGCGCGTCGGCACCTGGGTCGGCTCGGTCGAGGCCAGATAGGCGTTCAGGTCGGCCTTGAGCTCGGTCTTCAGCACCGTGAACTCCGCCTCGCCGATCGCGTCCGCGTCCGGTCCCTCGGTGATCTCGACCAGCACGGCACCGGCGTCACGCAGGGCCTGCAGCGTCTGATCGAACACCCGGTCCGTGCCGCTCGAATAGCCCGCCATGAACCGCGCCACGCCGATCCGCGCCCCGCGCAGCGACCCGGCGTCCAGGGCGGCACGGAAGTCAGTCTTTCTCGCGTCCGCCTCCGCCGTCGCCGGATCGGCGGGGTCGCTGCCGGCGATGACCGACAGCAGGATGGCGGCGTCCTCGACCGTGCGCGTCATCGGCCCGGCGGTGTCCTGTGAATGGCTGATCGGGACGATGTGGGTGCGCGACACCATCCCCACCGTGGGCTTGAAGCCGACGATGCCGTTGATGGCCGCCGGACAGGTGATCGACCCGTCCGTCTCCGTCCCGATCGCCGCCGGCGCCAGCCCCGCCGCCACCGCCGCGCCGCTGCCGGATGACGAGCCACAGGTATTCCGGTCCAGCGCATGCGGATTGCGCGTCAGCCCCCCGACCGCGCTCCAGCCGCTGACCGAGCTCGACGACCGGATATTGGCCCACTCCGACAGATTGGTCTTGCCCAGGATCACCGCCCCCGCCGCCCGCAGCCGCGCCACCAGCGGCGCATCCCGCCCCGGCGCATTGTTCAGTAGCGCCAGCGACCCGGCGGTCGTCGGCATGTCGGCAGTTTCGATATTGTCCTTGAGCAGGATCGGCACACCGGCCAACGGCACGCCCGCCTGCGGCGCCGGCATGCTCCTGGAGTCAGCCACGAGGATCAGGCTGTTCAGTCCGTGCGGCGCCCCGGGATAGGCGCGACGGTCCTGATCCAGGATTCGTGCCGCCCAGCGCGGGCTATAGGTGTTTTCGCCGGCCGCCGTCCGCGCCACAGTATCGTGTTCTGGGTAAACCCATGGCGCTCGTCCCTCGTCGGCGGCGCTCGCGCAGCCGCCCAGCGCCAACACGGCCAGACTCGCACATACGACCGCGGTCATCCGCGTCCTCATCGCCCCGTCTCCCCCGGCGCGCGGCGCGCCATCGTCTTCTGCTCGAACGCATAGCCCAGCGACAGCACGGTCGCGTCCTGCCAGGCCCCGGCGATGAAGCTGATCCCCACCGGCATGCCGCGATCGAAGCCCATCGGCACGGTCAGGTGCGGATAGCCCGCCACCGCCGCCAGGGTGCTGGCCGACCCCTGCCCGTTGTCGTCGTCGTCGCGGTCGTTGGTCCAGGCGCGTGACGTCGTCGGCGAGACCAGGGCGACGACGCGATTGTCGGCCATCATCTTGTCGATCCCCTCGACGCCGGACAGCCGCAGCGACGTCGCCCGCGCCTCGACATAGGCAGGATCGTCCAGGCCTCCCGTCGCCTCGGCCCGCTCGAACAGCTCCTGCCCGAACAGCACGGTCTCGCGCGGCTCGGCGGCGTTGAAGGCGATGACCTCGGCCAGCGTCCGCGTCGGAACCTGCTCCGGGTCGGTCGAGGCCAGATAGGCGTTCAGATCGACCTTCAGTTCGGTCAGCAGCACCGTCAGCTGAGCGCCGCCGATGACCCGCATGTCCGGCCCCTCGGTGATCTCGACCAGTTCGGCGCCGGCGTCACGCATGGCTTGCAGCGAAGTCTCGAACGCCGCCTTCGTGTCGTCCGAAAAGTTGTTTGCCAGGAACCGCAGCACCCCGATCCGCGCCCCGCCCAGCGAGCCTGCGTCCAGCGCGGCGACATAGTCGACCTTGTTCGCATCCACCTCGGCCGTCGCTGCGTCGGCAGGATCGGAGCCGGCGATGGCGTTCAGGACCAGCGCCGCGTGTTCGACCGTGTCCGCGATCGGCCCCGCCGTATCCTGCGAATGGCTGATCGGCACGATCCGGGTCCGACTGACCAGACCCACTGTCGGCTTGAACCCGACCACGCCATTGACCGAGGCCGGACAGACGATGGACCCGTTGGTCTCGGTCCCAATGGCCACGGGAACCAGACCCGTCGCGACCGCGGCCGCGCTACCGGATGACGAGCCGCACGCGGTCCGGGCATTGTCATAGGGGTTGGGAGTCAGTCCGCCGACCGCGCTCCATCCGCTGATCGAGCGGGTCGAGCGGATATTAGCCCACTCCGACAGGTTGGCCTTTCCGACGATCCGAAAGCCCGCCTCTCGCAGCCGCGCGGCCAGGGGCGCATCCCGCCCCGTGGCGTTGTTCGCCAGGGCCAGGGACCCGGCCGTCGTCGGCATGTCGGCCGTCTCGATGTTGTCCTTCAGCAGGATTGGGATAGCCGTCGGCTCTCCGACTTCGGTCGCCCATCGGATCACCGCGTGCGATGTCGTCGCGTCGCGAAGACACAGCGACATCAGATCGGCTGCCACGCCCTCACAATGCGCCTCGGCTTGGGCCGTCTGTTCCGCCAGCATCGGCGCCAGGTCCTGCGCGAACGCAGGCCCTGTCAGCGCCGAAAGGATCAGTCCGCCGACGGCGCCCGCGATCCGATGGTTCGGTCGAAGAAGTCGAGATACATGCGCCATTGCTGCAGCTGCCTTTCGTTGCCCCGTACGCCGTGCCGCTGCCCGGGATAGAGCATCAGTTCGAACGGGATCGATTTCGCCTGAAGCGCGTCGATGACCCGCGTCGAGTTTTCCAGGATGACGTTGTCGTCCGCCATGCCATGCATCAGCAGCATCCGCCCCGTCAGGTTGTCGAGACGAGGGATGGCGTCCGACGCCGCATAGCCTTCCGGGTTCGCCTGGGGCGTCGACATGAAGCGCTCGGTGTAGTGGGTGTCATAGAGGCTCCACTCGGTCGGCGGCGCGCCCACGGCGGCGGCGGCCAGCCCCATCTCGGGCTCCGTCAGCGCCATAAGGCTCATGAACCCGCCATAGGACCAGCCCATCATCGCGATGCGCGCGTCATCAACATAAGGTAATGATCTCAGGTAGTTCGCACCCAGAACCTGATCTTCGATCTCAGGCTGTCCCATCTTCAGATACAGCGCTTCCTTGAACGCGGCGGATCGATCGCCTTCGCCCCGGTTGTCCAGGCGGAAGACGATGTATCCCGCCTCAGTCAACAGTTGAGTGGTCGCCGGCAGCCAGGCTCGTCGCACCCCGCCGCCGCCTGGCCCGCCATAGACCTGCATCACCACCGGATAGGTGCGCGACGGATCGAAATCGACCGGCTTTGACATCTGCCACACCAGGGTCTCGCCATGGCTCCTCAGCGTGCCGAACTCCGTCACCGGCCGGCGCGAGACGAACGGCGCGAAGGGATGGTCCGCGTCCAGCGCGTTTTCTTCGATCCAGCGCACGAACGTCCCGTCGGCCTGGTAAAGCCCCGACCGCGTCGGCGTCGTCGGGTCGGTATAGTTGCCGACATAGGCCGTGCCGGTCGGGTTCATGCTCGCCGACCACCAGCCGCCCTCGGGCGTCACCGGGACCGGCCTGACCGTCTCACGCAGGCTGGCGCGGAACATCTGTTGCTCGATCGGATATTCCTCGCCGTCCCGCATCGAGGCGGTGAAGAAGACCTCGCCCGTCTCGGCGTTGACGCCGTTCAGGCTCTTGACCGGATAGTCGCCGCGCGTGATCGCCCGGATGCGTCGGCCCTCGGCGCTGTAGAGATACAGGTGTTTCCAGCCCGTCTCCTGCGAAGACCAGATGAAGGTTCCGTCCTCCAGCGCCTTGAAATCATTGCTCAGCGGCACCCAGGCGTCGGACCTCTGGGTCACGATCACGCGCGACGCGCCCGTCGTCGGATCGACCGCCAGCAGGTCCAGCCGCTGCTGATCGCGCGACTGACGCTGGACGTACAGCGTCCGCCCGTCGGCAGACCAGTTCACGCGCGCCAGATAGATGTCGGTGTTTTCGCCCAAATCGACCTTGACCCGGCGTGCGGCCAGCACGTCCTGCACGTACAGCTCGACTACCGCATTGGGTCGGCCTGCGCGCGGATAGCGTTGCTCGACCACGCTGGCGCCGCCGCCGGTGATGTCCAGCCGTGGCACGATGTCGACCGGGCTCTCGTCGGTCCTCTGCAGGGCGATGAATTTCTCGTCCGGGCTCCACCAGTAGCCGGTGTCGCGATCCATCTCCTCCTGGGCGATGAACTCCGCCGTCGCCCAGGTGATCAGCCCTTCGCCATCCGTGGTCAGGGCCGTCTCGTCTCCGGTCGCCAGGTTCAGGACCAGAAGATCCTGATCCCGCACGAAGGAAACGTAGTTCCCCTCCGGCGACACCTTGGCGTCGATCTCGTCGGCCTCTGTCTCGGTCAGGCGGCGGACCTCACCCCCCTCCCGGCTGGCCAGGAAGATGTCGCCTTCCAGCGGAGCGAGGATGTAGCGGCCCTGCTCGTCCCACGAATATTCGACCACGCCGCGCTGCGAGATACGCATCCGCTCGCGCCGCGCCTTTTCGGCCTCCGACAGTTCGCCGGCGTCGGGGACCAGCGCCCGCGCGTCGATCAGCTTGAACGGCTCGCCGGCTCCCGTCGGCGCGGCCCACAGGTCCAGGACCGAGACGTCATCTTCGCGCGCCCGCAGGAAGGCGACCAGTTCGCCGTCCGGCGACAGACTGACCCCCTGGGCGACCGGCCCGTTCAGGCTGGGATTGGCGAAGACCCGCTCCGGCGTCAGCACGGCGGGATCAGGAGACTGCGCCCATGCCGAACCGGCGGTCAGGGCGAGGGCGGAAACAAGCAGAACTGTGCGCATGGCCACGACGCTAACGAGCGTTTCTATCCCCGTCACCGACATTTTTTCGCCCGCTCCGCGCCCGTCTGACGCGCGTGCGACGGCGCACGACCTTTCGCCGCGCCTCGACGCCCCTTAAAGACACCCTCGATGACCGACGCCGTCCTTGCGCCCCCGCCGCCGAAGCCCTCCGCCTTCCATGAGCTGGAAGTGCTGTGGGTCCATCACTGGACCGACGGCCTGTTCAGCTTCCGCGTCGCCCGCC
>JAZKHL010000130.1:0-20451 GCA_040385365.1 Pseudomonadota bacterium
CGGCGCCGTTCGACATGAGTTTGCCCGCCGTCTCCAAACATCTGAAGGTGCTGGAAAAAGCAGGCCTGATCAGCCGGGGCAAGGAAGCCCAATGGCGCCCCGCCCGCCTGGAGCCGATGGGCATGAAGGGCATGGCCGAATGGCTGGAGCATTACCGACGATACTGGGATTCCAGTTTCGACCGTCTCGACGCTTATTTGAAGAAAATCCAGAAGGGAGACCCCAATGGCCCAAGAAACTGAAACCGCTGATCCCTGCGTCGCCACCGGCGCGCACGGCCACGCCCTGGTGCTGGAGCGGATCATGAACGGCACGCCGGAGAAGATCTGGAAGGCCTGGATGACGCCGGAAATCCTGGCCCAGTGGTTCTGCCCCAAGCCCTGGTCGATCACCGATCCGGTCATCGAGCCCGAGGTCGGCGGCCGCTTCGCCTTCACCATGCATGGCCCCGACGGCGAGGTGATGCCGAACGACGGCGTCTTCCTGCTCGTCGAGCCCAATCGCCGCTGGATCACCACCGACGCCTTCGTGAAGGGCTGGCTGCCCGCCGGGATGCCGTTCATGTCGGCCGAGGTCGCGCTGACCCCCCTGCCCGACGGCAAGACCCGCTATGTCGCCACCGCCCGCCACTGGAACGAGGCGACGATGAAGCAGCATGAGGCGATGGGTTTCCAGGAAGGCTGGGGCACGGTCGCCGACCAACTGAACGCGCTGCTGCCGAGCCTGTGAGATGTCCCTCGTAGAGGCCGCCCTGCCCGATCTGCCGCCGATGGCGCCGCATCGGCTGGACATGACACGAACGTTCGACGCCCCCAGGCCGCTGGTCTGGGCCGCCTGGACCCGGCCGGAGATGCGGGTCAACTGGATGGGGCCGGTCGAATGGCCGATGGTGTCGGGGACCAACGACCTGCGGGTCGGTGGCGAGTGGCGGGCCTGCCTGCGATCGGTCGAAACGGGCGAAGACCTGTGGCAGGGCGGGGTCTATCGCGCGATCGACGAACCCCGCCGGCTGGTCTTCACCTTCCGGTGGGACGAGAGCCACGAGGACGGCCCCCCGGCCGATACCCTGGTCACCGTCGATCTGCACGAGACGGCCGACGGCAAGACCCGGATGGATTTCACCCATGAAGGCCTGAAGTCCGAACGCAGCAAGACCGGCCACACCCACGGCTGGACCTCGACCATGGATCGGCTGGACGCCTGGCTGGCCTCCAACCCCGACTGATCACTCAACACAGAGGAGACGACTATGAAGATCGTCACGAGCCTGAGCTTCGCCGGAAACTGTCGCGAAGCCTTTGATTTCTACGCCGAGGTCCTGGACGGCAAGATCACCGCCGCCATGGAGTATGGCGACGCGCCCCCCGAAATCGGCATGCCGGCCCAGATGAAACACTGGCTGATGCACTGCTGGCTTCAAGTCGGTGATCAGGCCCTGATGGGATCGGATATGCACTCCGACTGGGCGACCAAGATCAACGAGCCAAAGAACGGCTTCGACGTCACCCTGCATTTCGACAGTTTCGCCGAGGGTCAGCGCGCCTATGACGCCCTGGCCGAAGGCGGGACGGCCGCAATGCCCTTCGCCGAAACCTTCTGGTCGCCGGGCTTCGGCAGCCTGACCGACCAGTTCGGCATCCCGTGGATGGTCAACATCATGCCCGCGGCCGACTGGAAGCCGTCCGCCCCGGCGACCGCGTGATGACCGACCTGACCATCTGGACCTTCGAATGGGTGCCAGAGGGTCCGCGCGGCTTCGTGCGCGACCTGCGGCTCCGGTGGGCCTGCGAGGAAGCCGGACTGGCGTACGCCGTCCGCTCCCTGCCCTTCGCCGCGCGGGGGCCGGAGCATCTGGAGCATCAGCCTTTCGGGCAGATCCCCTTCCTGGAGGACGATGGCGTGGAGACGTTCGAGAGCGGGGCCGGCCTGCTGCATCTAGCCCGGAAGAGCGAAATCCTGATGCCGCGCGATCCCGCCGGCGAGGCCGCGACCGTACAGTGGGTCATCGCCGCCCTGAATTCGATCGAGATGGCGTCCGTGCCCTGGTGGTTCCTCGGCATCTCGGGACAGCCCAGCGAGGCGCTGACAGGCTGGCTGAACGACCGACTCGACCACATGGAGCGCGTATTCGAGAAACAGGACTGGCTGGCGGGCGACCGGTTCACCGTCGCCGACCTGCTGATGGCGGATGTCCTGCGCGTTCCGGCCGTCCGCGCCTTCGGCGATCGCCCGGCGACCGAGGCCTATGTGGCCAAGATCACCGCGCGACCCGCGTTCGAGAAGGCGCGGGCCGACCAGATGGCCCATTTCGCGGCGGCGGACGCCGCAAGAGGAGACTGAACGATGAAAGCTTCGCCCATGGTCTGGCTCGGTCGTGTCCTGACCGGCCTGTTCGCCCTGTTCATGCTCGGGGCGTCGATCTATCCGAAATTCTTCATGCCCGAGGTGGTCGCGGCGAACATGGGTCCCAGCGGCTGGACGCCGGACAAGACGCTGCTGCTCGGGATCATCGAGTTGAGCTGCCTGGTGCTGTATCTGATCCCGCGCACGGCTTTGTTCGGCGCGGTGCTGATGATGGCCTACCTGGGCGGGGCGCTTGCCACCAACCTGCGGGTCGACAACCCGTTGTTCAGCCACACCCTGTTCAGCGTCTATCTGGGCCTGGTCATGTGGGGCGGGTTGTGGCTTCGCGATTCGCGGGTTCGCGCGGTGTTTCCGATCCTGCGTTAGTCCGCCAGCCCGGTTGGGAAGGGATGGCCGAGCGCCTCGGCCATCGCCTGCTGCGAGATCAACAGAACCTGCTGCTGCTGGTGATAGTTGTTGGTCAGGACGATCACGGAGACGCGGCTGTCGGGCTGCCAGGTCTCGATGTTGCGAAAGCCGGACCAACTGCCTGTGTGATAAATCTCCCAGTCTTGGAACGCTGGCGAGACGCGCGTTCCCAGCCGATTGGACATCAGTCCGTAACCCCAGGCGCGATGGGGGCGGCCGCCGCGCTCGTTGGGCTGATCGGCCGGAGAATGGTCGGCGATCATCTGGGCGTAGCTGTAGGCGCTCAGCACATGGCCCGAGTGAAGGGCGCGCTCCCAGACCAGCATGTCGTCCAAAGTCGAATACAGGGCGCCGGCCCCGGCCACGATCGAGACGTTGGGCTGGCGCTGAGCGGTCAGGCCGGCGGGAAAATTGGCATGGCCGGTGACGATGCCGAGGTCACTGTTGTCGTCCACGCCGGTGTCGGTCATGCCCAGCGGATCAAAGAAGGCGGTCTGCAGGTAGTCGGCGAAGGCCATGCCGCTGGCCTTCTCGACGATGGCGGCGGCAAGGTTAAAGCCGGCGTTGTTGTACCGGACCTTCGTGCCCGGCTCGAAAGACAGACGAAAGGCTTTCGAATCCTCGGTCAGCTCGTCGATCGTGGCGGGAGTAACGCGGCGCGTCCCCCAGCCGGGTCTCGCCATCAGGTCGGGGATGCCGGAGGTGTGGCTGATCAGGTGGTGGATCTTCAGCGGCGCCCAGGCGGCGGGGCATGGCTGGATCCAGCGACAGACCGGATCGCCGATCGTCAGCTTGCCTTCATCCTGCAGCTTCAGGATCGCCGCGGCGGTGAACTGTTTGGAGATCGAGGCGAGACGGAATCGCGAACCGATCTGGAGCGGCGCGCCGGTCGCCACGTCGGCGGTTCCGTAAGCCTGACGGAACAGGACCTCATCGCCGCGAGCGACCAGAACCCCTCCCATGAAGCGACCGGCGGCGGCCTCGCGCTGGAGCCGGGCCGTCAGCTGCGGCAGGTTCTCGACGACCGAGACCGGCGGTCGCGGCGGCAGGGCGGCGAGCCGCGACGACGCGGTGGGCGGTTGCGTGCTGGTCAAGGCGGCGGCGAGCCCCGCCCCCCCGATCACGACGACGCAGGCGATCAGGCCGAGAAAGAGCCGGGGGTGATTCCCGGCGGTACGCGGAACGTGGAACATCGAGGCTTGGTAACGCCTACGGATGATTCGTCACCCCAGGCATCGATCCCATTTTCGTCATTCCGGGAATTGATCAGATTATGACGGGGTGATCCGGCTAGGCGTTGAAGTCGAGGCCGAACTGGGCATAGAGCGCCTTGCTGTCCTGCCACTTCGGATCGACCTTGACGGTGATGAACAGGTGGACCTGGCGGTCCAGCAACTCGGTCAGTTCCTCGCGCGATTTCTGACCGATCCATTTCAGGGTCTGCCCCCCCTTGCCGAGCACGATCGGGCGCTGGCTCTCGCGTTCGACATAGATGGTCTGTTCGATCCGGGCCGAACCATCGGCCTTTTCGTCGAAGGCTGTGGTCTCGACCGCCGCTGAATAGGGCAGTTCCTCGTGGACGCGCAAATAGACCTTTTCACGTGTGATCTCGGCCGCCAGCACTCGGATCGGGACGTCGGCGGACTGGTCTTCGGGATAGAGCCAGTGGCCTTCCGGCATCGACAGGGCCAGGCGCGATTTCAGGTCGTCCACCCCGTCCCCAGACAGAGCCGAGATCATATAGACCTCGGAATAGACGCCGGTTTCGAACAGGGCGTGGGACAGGGCCAGCAGGGTATCGCGGCGCATGCCGTCGATCTTGTTCAGCGCCAGGATGACCTGGGTTCCGGTGGATTTCAGATTGGCGATGATGGTCTCGGTGTCCTCGGCGGACTTCCGGTCGGCGGGCGTGCCGTCCTTGCCGTCAGAGGCGATGTGCGATGCCGCGTCGATCAGGTGGACCACGATGTCCGCATCCTGAGCCCCGCCCCAGGCGGAGGCGACCATGGCCCGATCCAGGCGACGGCGCGGAGTGAAGATGCCAGGGGTGTCGACGAGCACGATCTGGCTCTCGCCCGACATGGCGATGCCGCGCACCGGGAAGCGCGTCGTTTGGACCTTCTGGGTGACGATGGAGACTTTTGACCCCGTCAGCCGGTTCACCAGCGTGGACTTGCCAGCGTTCGGCGCGCCGATGATGGCGGCAAAGCCCGCGCGGGGGTGGGTTGGCTCGGTCAAATCACGCCTTCTCGTTGCAACATGGCGGTCGCGGCCGCCTTTTCCGCGTCCTGACGCGAACGTCCCGGCGCGGTCAAGGGTTCGACGCCCTCGATGGAGACCTCGACGGTAAAGGTCGGGGCATGGTCGGATCCGGTCTGGCCAGTGACGCGATAGGCAGGGAGCGGACGCCCTTGGCCTTGCGCCCACTCCTGCAGAGCGGACTTGGGATTGTTCAGCGCGCGCGGCGCGGGCGCGGCAAGCTCCTCGGCCCAGGCGCGATCGAACATGGCGCGAGCGGCGTCGAGGCCTCCGTCCAGGAAGACCGCCGCCAGCAGCGCCTCGACGGCGTCGGCGACGACGCCTTCCTTGCGACGACCACCGGTCTTGGTCTCGCCGGGCGACAGGCGCAGAGCGTCCCCCACTTTCAGACGTTCACCGACCCGCCCGCAGGCGTGCTTGTCGACGAGGGCGTGCAGGCGCGACGACAGCTCGCCCTCGTCCGCCGCCGAAAAGTCGTGGTGCAGTCGCTGCGCCACCAGAAGGCCCAGCACCCGATCGCCCAGGAATTCCAGCCGCTCGTTGTGGCGCGCGGGCTTCCCGGCGGCCTTGTCGGCCCCCTCCCCCACGCTGGAATGGGTCAGCGCCCGCTCCAGCAGAGCGGGGTCGCGAAAGACATGGCCGAGGCGGTCGACCAACGCGGCCACCGCCTCGGCGCGTAAGTTGGCCATCAGTCGAGGATGCGGAAGAAGCGGCTGGGCCGGACGTTCCGGAACCAGCTGACCGGGTTCAGCAGCGATGCCCCCGGCTCCCAGGAGAACATGATGATCTCGGCCTTGCCGACCAGGTTCTCATCGGGCACCAGACCCACGCCGGACGATTGTTCCACGCGGCTGTCGATCGAGTTGTCGCGGTTGTCGCCCATCATGAAGTAGTGGCCGACAGGCACTTCATAGACCGGCGTATCGTCCAGATCGCCGCCGGGTCCGAAGTCCTGGGTCATGAAGGTCTTGCCGTTGGGCAGGGTCTCGCGAACCTGGGTGACCGACCGCGGACCGAAGATGTCGGCGATCTCACCTTCGCTGACCACGACGTCACCGACCGGCTGACCGTTGATGTGCAGCTTGTTGTTGATCATCTGGATGCGGTCGCCGGGCAGGCCGATCACGCGCTTGATGTAGTCGGTCTTGTCGTCGCGCGGCAGCTTGAACACCACGATGTCGCCCCGGTTGGGCGCGCGGCCGAAGACGCGGTCATCGCCCAGCGGCAGGTTGATCGGCAGGCCCGACGAGAACTTGGAATAGCCGTAGGCCCATTTGGACACGACGATATAGTCGCCCTCGTAAAGGTTCGGCTCCATCGAGGCAGACGGAATGGTGAAGGGCTGGAACAGCAGCACCCGCAGCACGAAGGCGATGGCTAGGGCGACGACGACCGTCTTGACGATTTCCAGCGTCTCGGAGCCGGCGGAACCGCCGTCGTCATCGTCGTCATCGTGGGCGTGGACCTTGGCAGGGCCGGGAATCTTTTCCTTTTTGTCGTCGAAGGGGGCGTCGCCTGCATCGCTCCAGATCGGACGAGGCGCATCGCTGCTGGAGGCGAGCGTCGCTGCCGACGCAGCGGGAACGATGGGGGCCAGGCCGAGATCGGGCTCGGTTGGCGTGGGTTCGTGATGCTCTTCGTCGGCAACCGCCTGAAGGGGCAGATCAGCTTCGGACGCGGCGAAGGCGGCCTCGGCGTTATCGACATGGCCGGCTGGCGGCTGCTCCGGCGCCGGCTCTGCATGAGGCTCGAGGGGGTCGGCCGTCACCGGTTCCACGCCATCGACCTCTGGGTCGTGCTTGTGCTCTTCGCTCATCGTCTGAAAGCCTGTCCCCGGCCGCTGTGACGCGGTCTATGTTGGTCCGGCACGGGTATAGTCTGATTACGCCATCGGCAAGGCTTCGATCACCACGAAGGCGAGTGCGTATGGGTGTTCGTCGGACAGCGTCAGGTGAATGACGGCGGTGTGGTTCTCAGGTGTCAGACGAGCCAGATGGTCGGCCGCGGGTCCGGTCAGCGCCAGGGTCGGCTGGCCCGAACGCATGTTCACCACCCCCATGTCCTTCCAGTAGACGTCGCGACGCATCCCGGTGCCAAGCGCCTTGGCGCAGGCCTCCTTGGCGGCGAATCGCTTGGCATAGCTCCACGCCGCGTCCGGCTTGCGGTCCGAGCGGATGCGTTCGATCTCGGTGAAGCACCGGGTCTTGAAGCGGTCCCCGAACCGGTCGAGCGAGGTCTGGATGCGTCGGATGTCACACAGATCCGCACCAACGCCGATGATCATGGCGCGACCGGCTCGCGCGCCTGATCCATTAATGCTCGCATTCGACCAATGGCAGGGCCCAGACCGACGAAGATCGCCTCGCCGATCAGGAAATGGCCGATGTTGAGTTCCATGATCTGCGGGATCGCGGCGACGGCGGACACGGTCTCGTAGTCCATGCCATGACCGGCATGGACCTCGAGCCCCAGCGCGTGAGCCTGCGCTGCCCCGGCGGTCAAGCTGGCCAGTTCGGAGGCGGCATCCTCAGGCCGGTCTTCACGGACGGCGTCGCAGTAGGCCCCGGTGTGGAGCTCGACCACCGCCGCGCCGGTCCGATAGGCGGCCTCGATCTGGGCCGGATCCGCACCGATAAACAGGGACACCCGCGAACCCGCCTCGTTCAGCTTCCCGACGAAGGGCGTGATCCAGTTATGCCCGCCGACGACGTCGAGCCCGCCCTCGGTCGTCCGTTCCTCTCGCTTCTCGGGCACCAAGCACACGGCGTGGGGGCGATGGTGCAGGGCGATGGCCAGCATCTCCTGCGTCACGGCCATCTCGAGATTTAGCGGACGGTCTTCGCTATTCAGAAGGGCCGACAGATGGTCAATGTCGGCGTCGGAGATATGGCGGCGATCTTCGCGCAAGTGGGCGGTGATGCCGTCCGCGCCGGCGTCCAGCGCCTCGCGCGCCGCCCGAACAGGGTCCGGATAGGCGCCGCCTCGGGCGTTCCGCACCGTCGCGACGTGGTCGATGTTGACACCCAGACGGATGGTCATTTGGCCAGCCGCCGGCTGCCCGGATCCTCGACCGGCAAAGCCGCAAGCTCCGGCGGCAGGGCGTCGGCGGGCCAGGCGGGCACGTCCAGCGTCGCCAGGGCGATCAGCGGCACGCCCACGTCGGCCCGGCCGCCCGAGCGATCGACGATGCAGGCGGCGGCGACGACCGTGCCGCCCGCGGCGTGGATCGCGGCGATGCATTCGCGGCTGCTGAGGCCGGTGGTGACGATGTCCTCGACCATCACGACCTTCTGGTCCGGCTCGACCTGGAAGCCGCGACGCAGCTTGAAGGCGCCCCCCTCGCGTTCGACATACATGGACGGCACGCCGAGGTGACGGGCCGTTTCATAGCCGGGGATGATGCCCCCGACGGCCGGCGAGATGGCGACATCGACCGGGCCGACGGCGGCGACGATCTTCTCGGCCAACGCTTTGCACAGCCGCGCGCAGCGGGCTGTGTCCATGAAAACCAGGTTCTTCTGCAGGAACACCGGGCTGTGCAGGCCGGACGACAGAACGAAATGGCCCTCTCGCAAGGCGTGGGCGGCACGGAACTCGTTGAGGACGTCTTCGGAGGTCATCCGCCGCTCATAATCCCGCAAGCGCCGCAGGTGAAGACCGCGAACGCCGCTGCGTCAGTATTCCCGGCTTTCGGCCTGGCGCTCTTCCAGATGGCCGTCCTTCAACGCGAAGACGCGGTCCATATGACCGGCCAGCTCCATGTTGTGGGTGGCGATCAGGGCGGCGACGCCCGTCTCCTTGACCAGCTTCTGCAGCGTTTCGAACACCGACTGGCTGGTGGCCGGATCCAGGTTGCCGGTCGGCTCATCGGCCAGCAGCAGGCGCGGACTGTTGGCCAATGCACGGGCCAGGGCGACGCGTTGCTGCTCCCCGCCCGACATCTGAGCCGGCTGGTGACGGGTGCGTTCGCCGAGCCCCAACGAGCCGAGGGCGGCTTCGGCTCGGGTGCGAGCCTGCTCTTCCGAATAGCCGGCGATGCGCATCGGCAAGGCGACGTTGTCGCGGGCGTCGAACTCCGGCAGCAGATGGTGGAACTGATAGACGAAGCCCACGCGGCTGAGACGCAGCCGGGTCCGCGCGCGTTCATCGAGGACGCCGACATCCTCTCCATCAATGCGGACCTCGCCCGAGGTCGGACGCTCCAGCAGACCAGCGGCGTGCAGCAAGCTCGACTTGCCGGAGCCGGACGGGCCGATCAGGCCAACGAGTTCGCCGGGGAAGATGTCGAGATCGACGCCCTTCAGCACCGTCAGGTCGCCCTGACCTGTGGTGTAGGTGCGCGTCACGCCGCGAAGGGAGAGGACGGGGTTATTCATACTCGCCGTCACCCTCGGGCTTGTCCCGAGGGCCCATGGGTCAACAGACCGAGGCTTGGGAGGTCATGGCAGGCCGACGAGCCCGCCGCGAACGCGAATGCCCTTACGACGGAAGAATGGGTCCTCGGCACAAGGCCGAGGATGACGGAGTGAGAACTACTCATAACGCAGCGCCTCCACCGGATCGATCCGCGACGCATTCCACGACGGCGGCAGGCTGGCGAAACAGCTCATCACCAGCGACCAAAGCGCGACCCAGAAGACGTCGGTTGGATCGACCTCGGCGGGGATGGCGTCGAGCATGTAGACGTCGGCGTTGAATAGCTGCACCCCCGTGATCGCTTCCAGGAAATGCTGGATCGGGCCGATGTTCAGGCAGAACAGAAGGCCCAGCGTCAGCCCGGCCAGCGTTCCCGCCACGCCGATGGTCGCCCCGGCCATGAAGAAGACGCGCAGAATCGACGAAGGGCTGGCCCCGATGGTCCTCAGGATGGCGATGTCCCTGCCCTTGTTCTTCACCAGCATGACGATGCCCGAGATGATGTTCATCGCCGCGATGGCGACGACGAGGCCCAGGATGATCGACATGGCCACACGCTCGACCTTCAGAGCGCCCCAGAAGGCGGCCAGGCGGTCGCGCCAGTCCTGGACGAAGGCGCCCGGCCCAGCGGCTGCGGCGACGGGATCCAGATATTCGGCGACACGGTCGGGATCGCGCACCTTCATCTCGATGACGTCCCAGAGCCCCTCCTTTCCGAAGAACAGCTGAGCCTGTTCCAGCGGCATGAAGATGAACAGACGGTCGTAGTCGGCCGTGCCCGACGAGTAGGTGCCGCCGATGACGTAGGTCTTGGACAAACCGCCCAGATTGCCGAAAGCGCTGTCGGCGCCGGTGGGCGAATACAGGGTGATTGGATCGCCGACGCGTAGGCCAAGCTGGTCCGCAAGCGCCTGACCGATCAGGACATTGTCGCCGCCGTAGGCGCCGTCGCCGAAACTGCCCCGCGCCCGGTCGGACAGGCTCGACGAGACATATTGCATCGTGCCGAGATCGCCGGGGCGAAGGCCGCGCACCACCGCGCCCGTCGTCTGGCCCGCGGCCTGAACCAGGGCCTGGTTCTCGGTCAGGGGACTGACGCTGACGACGCCAGGCACGGCCTTCAGCCGATCGACCACGGCGTCGCGGTCGGCCGCGTTCAGCACTTCGCCTTGCACATACATGTGCCCGTTGAAGGACAGCATCCGGCCCAGCAGTTCGTTCCGGAAGCCGGCCATGATGCTCATCACGCTAATCAGCACGGCGACGGCCAGCATGATGCCGATGAAGCTGATGATGGCGATGGTCGCGACCCCGCCCTCCTTGCGCTTGGCGCGCAGGTAGCGGAGCGCCAGGCCGATCTCCCAGGCGGAGAATGCGCCGGCGGGTTTGGGCGGAGCGCCCAGAGGCGTGGCGGTCAACCGATGCGCTCCATCGCCTGATCCAGTGGCACGGTAGACTTCTCTCCGGTGGCGCGTCGTTTCAGCTCGACCACGCCCTCGGCTACGCCCTTGGGACCGATAACCAGCTGCCAGGGAATGCCGATCAGGTCGGCAGTGGCGAACTTTCCGCCCGGACGTTCGTCGGTGTCGTCGTAGAGCACCGACTTCCCGGCCTTCTCCAGGGCGTCAACCGCCGCCTCGCAGGCTTCACAGACCGACGGGTCGTTGGCGCGCAGGTTGATAACGACCACGTCGAACGGAGCCACAGCGTCAGGCCAGATGATGCCGGCATCGTCGTGGCTGGCCTCGATGATCGCACCCAGCAGACGCGACACCCCGACGCCATAGGAACCCATGTGCACATTGGTGTCGACACCGTCCGGCCCGGCCACCTTGGCCTTCATCGGCTCGGAGTATTTCGTGCCGAAATAGAAGATGTGGCCGACCTCGATGCCACGTGCGGTCAGCCGGTCGCCCTCCGCCGTCTGGGTCTCGAACTGGGCGGCGTCGTGCATTTCCTCGGTCGCGGCGTAAAGCGAGGTGCGGCCGTCGACGATCGCCTGCAAGTCGTTCCAATCGACGTCGGGACCGGGGGCCGGCATCTCGACCAGGGCCTTGTCGCAGAACACCTGGCTTTCGCCGGTGTCGGCCAGGACGATGAACTCGTGGCTCAGGTCGCCGCCGATCGGGCCGGTGTCCGCGCGCATCGGCACTGCCTTCAGACCCATGCGGGCGAAGGTGTTCAGATAGGCCACGAACATCCGATTATAGGCCCGCCGCGCCGCCGCCTCGTCGATGTCGAAGGAATAGGCGTCCTTCATCAGGAACTCGCGCCCGCGCATGACGCCGAAGCGCGGACGGCGCTCGTCGCGGAATTTCCACTGGATGTGAAACAGGTTCAGCGGCAGGGCTTTGTAGCTCTTCACGAAGCCCCGGAAGATGTCGGTGATCATCTCCTCGTTGGTGGGTCCGTACAGCAGCTCGCGCTCGTGCCGGTCGGTGATGCGCAGCATCTCAGGGCCATAGGCGTCATAGCGGCCCGACTCGCGCCACAGGTCGGCCAGTTGCAGCGTCGGCATCAGCAGCTCGACCGCCCCCGCTCGCTCCTGTTCTTCGCGCACTATCTGTTCGATCCGGTTCAGGACGCGTAGCCCCAGCGGCAACCAGGCGTAGATGCCGGCGGCCTCCTGTTTGATCATGCCGGCCCGCAGCATCAGCTGGTGCGAGACGATCTGGGCGTCGGACGGCGCCTCTTTGAGGGTCGGCAGGAAATAGCGCGACAGGCGCATGGGCGTCTCGGATTCGTAAGGCGTCAGGGGTGGAAAGCTTTAGCCGGGACAGAGGGGCGAAAGCTAGGCGGTCAGACCCGCCGCCTAGACACCGGGCGGCGCGAGGTCAGGCAACGGCATCCAGCCGATGAAGACCAGGAACATCACGAACGCCCACAGGATCAGCGCGACCCAGGTCGTGGTGATGAATTTGCGCTTCAGGTTCGGCGTCTTCGGCGCGCCCCACTGGCTGCCGTCGGTCGGCGGCTCGTGCGTCTCGGCCGATGTGCCGAGCGGCAGCACGGCGAACAGCACCACCCACCAGACGACGATGTAGATGGCGAACATGGTCACGGGGCCGATGGGCATCAGTGGGCCTCCTTGGGCGTTTCCATCAGCTCGATCAGCACGCCGCCCATGTCCTTGGGATGCAGGAACAGGATTGGGGTGCCGTGGGCGCCGATGCGGGGCTCGCCGGTGCCGAGCAGGGTCGCACCCTTCGCCCGCATCTCGTCGCGTGCGACCAGGATGTCCTCGACCTCGAAACAGACGTGGTGCTGGCCGCCCTTCGGGTTCTTGGCAAGAAAACCATGGATCGGGCTGTCGTCGCCAAGCGGTTCGATCAGTTCGATCTGGCTGTTGGGAAGGTTGATGAAACAGACGCGCACGCCCTGCGCCGGCAGGTCGAACGGTTCGCCCGCCTCGGTTGCGCCCAGCATGTCCCGATACAGGGCGACGCTGGCCTCGATGGAGGGCGTGGCGACGCCGATGTGGTTCAACCGACCGATCATGTCACAGCCTCAGAATGACCGTCTCGACGATCGGACGGCGGTCCCAGATCTGCTGGCTAGCTTTTTTCAGCACCCGCCCGACGGCCTGTTCGACCACCATGTCGTCGTCTCTAGCCTCGCCCTTCAGGCTGTTGACGGCCTGTTCGACGCGTTCGGCCAGCTCGTCCAGGGCGTCGCCCAGCGGCGTGACCTCGTCCCCGGGCAGACCGATGCCGCGCACGTCGATGTCGCTGACGATCTTGCCGCGCTTGTCCATCGCGAAGCTGACGACCAGCACGCCGTTGGTCGAGGCGTGGCGACGCTCGCGCAGAGCCTCGCCCTTCTCGGTCACGACCATGCCGCCGTCGACATAGAGGCGCCCGTTCGGCACCTCGTCGATGATGACCGCCTTGCCGGGGGCCAGGCGCACCAGATCCCCGTTGCGGGGCGTCACGGTCTCCGGCACCCCCAGGTCGCGGGCGAGGGCCGCATGCTCCATCAGGTGGCGGCGCATGCCGTGGGTGGGAACCGAAATCCGGGGCCGGGCCCAGGCGTACATCTGGCGCATCTCATCGCGGCAGGGGTGGCCCGAGACGTGGATGCCGGGGTGATCCTTCTCGGTGTAGAGGCGCACGCCCCGGTCCGCGAGCCGGTCCTGCAGCTCCGCGATGGCCAGTTCGTTGCCGGGGATGACGCGCGACGAGAACAGGCAGTGATCCCCCGCGCCCAGCTTGATGAAGGGGTGCGATCCGTCGGCGACGCGCGACAGGGCGGCGCGATCCTCGCCCTGGCTTCCGGTGCACAGATACAGGATCTCGTCGGCGGGCCAGTGACGCGCCTCGTCCTCCGACAGGATGGCCTTGGAGTCATTGAACAGGCCGACGTGTTTCGCCGCCGCCGTGATCCGGTGCATCGAGCGGCCGGCCAGGGCCACGCGGCGCCCGGCCATGTCCGCCGCCTTGATCACGCTGACCATGCGGGCGACGTTGGAAGCAAAACAGCCGACGGCGATCTTGCCGGTCTTCAGGCTGCCGATCAACTCGATCAGCCCCTTCTGAGCTTCCGTTTCCGAGCCCGCCTCGCCCTCGACGAAAACATTGGTCGAATCGCAGATCATGGCCAGCAGGCCCTCGTCGCCCATGCGGGTGATCGAGGCGACGTCGGTCGGCTTGCCGATGACCGGCGCGGGATCCAGCTTCCAGTCGCCGGTGTGGAAGACAGTTCCCAGGGGCGTCGCGATCTTCAGGCCGCTGGGCTCGGCGATCGAGTGGGTCATGGTGATGAAGTCGACCGCGAACGGCCCCAGATCGACATGGCCGCCCATCGGCACCTCGATGATCTTGACGTCGCGCAGGCCACGGTCACGCAGCTTCTCGCGGATCAGAAAGGCAGTGAAGGGCGTGGCGTAAAGCGGAGCCTTCATCCGCTCCCACAGCCACGGCAGAGCGCCGATGTGGTCCTCGTGTGCGTGGGTCAGCAGGATCCCGCGGATATTCTCACCTTCCAGGAAGGCGGGGTCCGGCACGATGATGTCGACACCGGGCGTGGACTGATCGCCGAAGGTCACGCCGACGTCGACGATGATCCATTGGCGGTCGTCTTCTGGGCCGTAGCCGTAGCAGTTGAGGTTCATACCGACCTCGCCCGAGCCGCCGAGCGGCAGGTAGACGAGTTCGTCGTTTGCGTTGGGTTTTGTCATGTGTCCGTCAGATGGGTATTGCGGCGCCAGATTTCGAGCAGGCCGCGGATGGTCAGGTCCGGGTCGAACCGGTCGATGCTTTCGGTGGCGCCTTCGAACAGGCTGGCCACGCCGCCGGTTCCGACGACCGTCATGGGTTTGCCCCACTCGGCTTTGATGCGGTGAACCATGCCCTCGATCAGGCCGACATAGCCCCAGAAGACACCGGACTGCATATTGGACACGGTGTCCTTGCCGATCACGGCGTCTGGCTTCTGGATGGCGATGCGGGGCAGCATGGCCGCCGCCTCATGCAGGGCCTGAAGAGACAGGTTGATGCCGGGCGCAATGGCCCCGCCCTCGAAGGCTCCATCGGCGGCGATGACGTCGAAGGTGGTTGCGGTGCCGCTGTCGATGACGATCAGGTCGCCGGGATAGACCAGATGCGCGCCGATGGCGTTCACCAGCCGGTCGGCCCCCGCCTCGCTGGGCTTCTTGATGCGTACCGGGATGCCGAGCTCGACATTGTCGCCGATGACCAACGGCTCGACGCTGAGGTAACGACGGGCGAGATTGCGCAGGTTGAAGATCGACTGCGGCACGACGCTGGAAATGATGCACCCCGTCAGCGACGCCAAGGCGATCTCCCGCATGGCCAGCAGTTGCGTCAGCCAGACGGCGTATTCATCGGCCGTGCGACTGGCCTCGGTCGCGGTGCGCCACTGCGCGATCCAGCTCTCGCCGTCATGGACCGCGAACAGCGTGTTGGTGTTGCCCTGTTCGATAGCGAGCAGCATCAGGCGGCCACTCCTACTGCCAACACCGCACACCCGTCACCCTCGGGCTTGTCCCGAGGGTCCATGCGCAGATCGGCACGGACGAAGGTCGGCAAGCGCAGTCGGCGGCAGCGAATAGCTTCGATGATCGCGCGTCGGCTGGAATGGATCCTCGGGACAAGCCCGAGGATGACGGAGGTTGGCGTGGTCGTCATGCCGCCGCCCCAAAAAACACATCCCCCGCCGAAATTAGGCGCAGCGAGCCGTCCGCGGTGCGCAGACGCAGCGCGCCATCGGCAGCGACGCCGTCGGCGACGCCCTCGACCGTCTCATGCCCCAGCCGCGCGACGCAGGGGCCGTCGAGCCCTTTCGTGCGCGTGGTCCAGGCATCGAGGATCGGCTGGAAGCCCAGGCTCTCCCAACGCGCCTGCCAGACGGCGAAGGCCGCGGCCAGCACGGTCGCAGCGGCGTCGATCGTGGGCGGATAGGCAATGTCGGATCGCAGGTGGGCGGCGAGGCTGGTCGCGGGACGCTCCGTTCCTTCCGGCGCATGGGCAAGGTTCACGCCGATGCCGACTGCCAGCCAAAGCGCGCCGGATGCATGGGTCCCGGACTCGACCAGAATACCTGAGGCCTTCACCCCGTCGATGAGAACGTCATTGGGCCATTTGATCGAGACGGTCCTCGGCACCGCGAAGGCGTCCAGCAGGTCGGCCACGGCCAGCGCCGCCACGAATGTGACCTGAGCGGCCTCGGCCGGCGGCTTTTGCGTCATCGTCAGCAGGGTGGCGAACAGGTTGCCGGTGTCGCTGTTCCACTCGCGCCCGCGCCGACCGCGACCGGCGGACTGACGACGCGCGACGACCCACTGGCTCGCGGTTTCACCGGCCTCGGCGCGACGGCGCGCCTCGGCATTGGTGGAATCGATCGCGTCGAGCAGGTGGATGGGCGGCGTCACCGCCCTACCCCGCTCCGAACCCGGTCGCCGCGATACGGGTCAGGGGCTCCAGCCAGGTCAGGCCGACGATGACCAGAGGGAAGCTGAAGGCCGCGCAGGCCCAGCCGATCCACTGGCTCTCGACCGGAGCCTTGTCGGTCGCCGCAGTTCCTTCGGGGGCCGCGTCGAACCACATCAGTTTGATGATCCGCAGATAGTAGAAGGCGGCCACGACCGAGGCCACCAGACCCGCCGCCGCCACCATCCAGTAGCCGGCCGAGGCCGCCGCGCCGAAGACGTAGTATTTGGCCCAGAACCCCGACAGCGGCGGCATGCCCAGCACGGAAAGAGACAGGATGGTGATGGCCAGGGCCGTGACCGGTCGGTCCTTCTTCAGCCCGGCGAGGTCCGAGATTTGACGGATCGGACGACCGTTCCGGCTCAGCGACAGGATCAGGGCGAAGAAGCCCATGGTGTCGATCATGTACAGGGTCATGAAGATGACCATGGCCTGCAGGCCCTGTTCGGTGCCCGCCGCGATGCCCAGAATGGCATAGCCGATGTTGGCGATCGACGAATAGGCCAGCAGACGCTGGATGTCCTTCTGCGCCAGACCGCCCCAGGCGCCCACGATGAAACTGGCGAGCGCGATCAGGATCAGCACCTGGGCCCACTGGTCGTGGGCCTGCAGGAAGCCCTCCGACAGGGTGCGGGCGAACAGCACCATGGCCGCCATCTTGGGCGCGGTGGTGAAGAAGGCCACGACCGGCGTCGGCGCGCCCTCATAGACGTCCGGCGTCCACATGTGGAACGGCGCGGCCGAAACCTTGAACGCCAGGCCGCAGATCAGGAACACCAGGCCGAAGATCAGACCGGGGCCTGGATTGGCGGTCGCATAGGCGGCGATGTCCTCGAACCGCATCGAACCGGAGAAGCCGTAGATCAGGCTGGCGCCGTACAGCAGCAGGCCAGACGACAGGGCGCCCAAGACGAAATACTTCAGGCCCGCTTCCGACGCCTTCAGGTCGTCGCGGTGATAGGCGGCGAGCACATACAGGGCCAGCGAGTGCAGCTCGACGCCGACATAGAGCGAGATCAGATCGCCCGACGACACCATCATGCCCATGCCGACGGCGGCAAGAACGATGAGGATCGGGAACTCGAACCGGGCGATGCCGGCGCGCTGCATCCAGCCGCCGCCCAGGATCACGGCCACGGCGGAAGCGATGTAGATTGCGACCTTGGCATAGATGGCCAACGGGTCGGCGACATAGGCGCCGTTGAAGGCGGTCCCCAGCGGGCCGGTCGCGGCGACGGCGGCGGCGGCGATCAGCACGGCGACCGACAGGATCGAGATGAGCCGCGCCGACTTCTCGCCGATGAAGGCGCCGAGCATCAGCAGGACAAGACCGCCGATCGCGAGCGTCAGCTCCGAGGCGGCGAGGTTCAGAGCGTAGGACAGGTCAGGCATTATTCTCTCACCCGCCGGTCGCGAGGCGCCAGGCGTTGATCACGCCGTCGACGGAAGCGGAGGTGTAATCCAGCACCAGACCCGGCTGCACGCCCAGCCAGATCGTGCCGACGATCAGGGGGACGAAAATCGCCAGCTCGCGCAGGTCGATGTCCTTGATCGCGGCCAGGGCCGGGTTGGTGATCTCGCCGAACATGACGTTGCGGTACAGGGTCAGGGCATAGACGGCCGACAGGATGACGCCGGTCGCGGCCACGAAAGCGGCCCAGGTCGAGGCCTGATAGACGCCTGTCATCGTCAGCATCTCGCCGATGAAGCCCGAGGTGCCCGGTAGGCCGACGTTGGCCATGGTGAACATCAGGAAGATGGCGGCGTACCAGGGCATCCGGTTCGTCAGGCCGCCGTAGAAGGCGATCTCACGCGTGTGCATCCGGTCATAGACGACGCCGACGCACAGGAAGAGCGCGCCCGAGATCAGACCGTGGCTCAGCATCTGGAAGATGGCGCCCTGCATGCCCTGGGCGTTGCCGGCGAAGATGCCCATGGTCACGAAGCCCATGTGGGCGACCGACGAATAGGCGATCAGCTTCTTGATGTCTGTCTGACGGAAGGCGACCAGCGAGGTGTAGGCGATTGCGATCACCGACAGGGTGAAGACCAGCGGCCGGTACAGAACCGATGCATCCGGGAACATCGGCACGTTGAACAGGATGAACCCGTAGCCGCCGAGCTTCAGCAGGATACCCGCCAGAATGACCGAGCCTGCCGTCGGGGCCTGAACGTGGGCGTCGGGCAACCAGGTGTGCACCGGCCACATCGGCATCTTCACCGCGAACGAGGCGAAGAAGGCCAGCCACAGGATCGACTGGGCCTGGGGCGTGAAGGCGAAGGCCTTCAGCTCGGGGATGCTGGTGGTGCCGGCCTCGTTGGCCATCCACAGCATGGCCAGAAGCATCAGGACGGACCCCAGCAGGGTATAGAGGAAGAACTTGTAGGCGGCGTAGATCCGGTTCGCCCCGCCCCAAACGCCGATGATGATGAACATCGGAACGAGGGTGCCCTCGAAGAAGATGTAAAACAGGAACAGGTCCAGCGAGGTGAAGACGCCGATGACCAGGGTCTCCAGCACCAGGAAGGCGACCATGTAATCGACGACCCGCGTCTCGATCGTCTTCCAGCTAGCCGCGATGCAGATCGGCAGCAGGAAGGCGGTCAGCAGGACGAACAGGATCGAGATCCCGTCGACACCCAGATGATAGCTGGCGCCCGCGAACCAGACGTAGTTCTCGACGAACTGATAAGCCGGGTTCGAACTGTCGAACTGCAGCACCAGCGAGGTCGAGACCGCGAGCGTCAGCAGCGTGGTGATCAATGCGCCCCAGCGGGCGATGGCGTCCTCGTTCGACTTGGACGCCAGCCGGCCGAGCAGGATCAGGCCAGCGCCGACCAGCGGCAGGAAGGTGACCACGCTCAGGATATTGGGGATCGCGCCCATTCTATGCGCCCCAGGCGTAGATGGCGAAGGCGAGCAGACCGGCCACGCCGAGCAGCATCACGAACGCATAGTGGTACACATAGCCGGACTGGATCTTGGCCAGTCGCGCGGCCGATTTCAGCGAGGCCCAGGCGGCCCCGTTCGGCCCCAGCCCGTCGATGATCTTCACGTCGCCGATCTTCCAGAACAGATCGCCGAGCCCCTTGGCGCCCTTCACGAAGACTGCGTCGTACAACTCGTCGAAATACCACTTGTTGTAGAGGAAGGCCCAAAGCGGCCCCTGCTTGTCGGCCATCCGCTTGGCCAGTCCCTCGCGCAAAACGTAGTAGTAGACGGCGGCGAAGGCCCCCAGCAGCGTCACCACCAGCGGCGACCACTTCACCCAGGTCGGAACCTCGTGGCTCTCGTGCAGGACGTGGTTGGACGCGCCGTTGAAGATTGCGCCGCGCCAAAACTCGTTTTCGTGGTGGCCAATAAAGTCGGGCGCGAAGACGAAGCCCGCCGCGACCGCGCCGACCGACAGCAGGATCAGCGGAACCAGCATCACCCACGGGCTCTCGTGCGGCTTCAGCGGGCCGTGATGGCCATGATCGTCGTGGGCGTGATGATCGTCTTCCAGCGGTTCAGAGTGGGTTTCGATCCGCGCCGGATGCGCGGCGTGGTCGTCGTGACCATGCGCGTGAGCGTGCTCGTCTTCCTTCCACGCCGGCTTGTTGTGGAAGGTCATGAAGATCAGACGCCACGAATAGTAGCTGGTCAGACCCGCCGCGAAGATGCCGACGAAGAAGGCGAAATAGCCGGCCGGCGAGTGGCCGCTGGAGGCCGCCGCATAGGCGCTCTCGATGATCGAATCCTTGGAGTAGAAGCCGGCGAAGCCGCCGATCTCGGGGATGCCCAGGCCGGTGATGGCGATCGTGCCGATCATCATCACGGCATAGGTGACGGGCAGCAGCTTCCACAGCCCGCCCATCTTCCGCATGTCCTGCTCGTGGTGCATCCCGTGGATGACCGAGCCGGCGCCGAGGAACAGCAGGGCCTTGAAGAAGGCGTGGGTGAACAGGTGGAACATGGCCGCCTGGTAGGCGCCCACGCCGGCGGCGAAGAACATGTAGCCGAGCTGCGAACAGGTCGAATAGGCGATGACCCGCTTGATGTCGTTCTGCATCAGAC